>WTJY01000054.1:0-6977 GCA_011524645.1 Anaerolineales bacterium
GTATGAATCGGGTGCTCGGTGATTTGATCGACGCTGACCGGTTTAAAGGTGTCGAGACCGATATGGAGGGTGACCGTTTCAAACAACACGCCCTTTTCGCGTAGCGAAAGTAGAACGTTGGGAGTAAAGTGGAGCCCTGCGGTGGGGGCTGCGGCCGATCCTTCATTTCGGTTATAGATCGTTTGGTATCGCTCGTTGTTGTCTAGCCGTTGGTGGATATATGGTGGGAGTGGAATATGGCCGACCGTGTGGAGCCAATCGTCTGTCGGCTGAGAGAAGGTAAGTTCCCGCTCGGCGGTGTCTGTGACGGCCGTAATGGTGGCGCTAATGTCGGTCGCTTGGCCCGCTTGGTCGTGGAGGTGAATGGTGGTTCCTTCCCGCATCTTTTTGCCCCCAACGAGCCCGCGCCAGCGCGTGTCATCTAACTGTTCTAGCAGGAGGATTTCCGCTTTGCCACCGGTCGGTTTACGGCCGTATAGCCGTGCCGGAATCACACGGCTATTGTTGGCGACCAAGATATCACCCGGTTGGAGCATGTCGATAATATCGGTGAATTTTTTGTGGGTGATTGCGCCGGTTTGTTTATCGAGGTGGAGCAGTTTGCTTTGGTCTCGTTGGGCGAGTGGGGTTTGGGCGATCCGGTCGGCCGGTAAATGGTAATCGAATTGATCGAGGGTTAGTGATGTCATTTGTGAGCGCTTCATGGATAGAATTTGTGTTGTCTGAGCTGTGAATTATCGATTAGAGATTATAGCGGGAGCGACTACATGACAGGTTGCATTGTACGGCTACGGATCCACAGGAGAGCACTGGTTATTGCTAAGAGTATACCCGCGAACAAGAATAGCATAGAGCCGTTCTGTGCATTCGTGCTAGTCGTTTGTTGGTTCAGGGTCACGGCCGTTGGCGTTACATCAGACACAACGATATTATCAATCACAAACTCATCTCGTGAGCCACTACCTAGTGAGTCACCGGTGTCCCATTGTAAATAGATAACATCATCGGCGAGCAAATTCAGGCCGGTAATGGTGAAGTTAAATGTGCTCCCTTGCCATGTAGGGGCGGCATCGCGGGCTTCCGTGCTTACAAAACTACTGGTGGGGACTGTCGTATAAGTTGTATCATCTGTTGAGTAAGACAGACTGACAGTATTTCCACGGTCTTGGTCATTAAAAACACCCAAATAGTATGCCACGTTGATATTCGTTACCGTTGTACCTGTTTCATTGCGTAAGCGCAGAGTGATTTCGCCAGGTGTGAAGTCGCTCCCTGTTGGTTGTACACCTAAGCCGATGTTGCCACCACCACGATCGAACGCATAGACACCCCCAGTCGTTGTGCCACCTGTGTCTGACCCTCTCGCTGAGTCGTCTGATGTATGAGTGCCACCAAAGGTTTGATCCCCTGTGCTCATTCCGGTGAGACGCCATGTGTCAGAATCTAGCTGACCCGCTGCAGGGGAAGGAGCGAAGCCGGAACCGGTAAACCCTGTAAAATCAATGTTTGTATTGAGTGGTGCTGCAACCGCATTTTGTTGGCTGAATAATAAGGAGAGGACTAGACATATCAAACTGCAAGTTAGTAATATTTGATGTGTTTTCATTTTTGCAATCTCGTATTGCAATACCTTCGCCAATGTGGATCGTCTGATTGGATTTGCTCCCCTCCTCATAGGAGGGGAGCTTTTGATCCGACGCGAATTAAAAATAATTGCGCGATCGGCCCGAGACATTTTTAATCCTTAACGGCAAATTATTTGTCACTGCGATCTAAAAATGGCGAAGGTATTGGTATTGAAGTTCTGTTTCTAAGCTTTGTATGAAAAATTGTAGGTGCGAAATGTTGAATTGCCAACTGTGAATTTTATATGAGATATTGTTAGCCTAGCACAAAATCGAGAGGTCTTGCTCACCGAGGGGTTACGATTGTAATTGTGATGGATGTCGCTTTAATTACGGTTAAAAAGCTGTAAGCAACTTGCGTTGTCTGGCGTGCGTAGATAGTAGAGATAACTTTATTTGGCCTACACCGTCTAAAACAAGGAGAGATCAGATGTTTGGTGTTTTGCGTGGTGCGAGCTGTGCCATGAAATCTGATGAACGGGTGCAATGGATGAACCATATTTGTGGGGTTTGTTTGGCGTTGCGGGATGAATGTGGACAGACTTCGCGAGTGACGACTAACTATGATTCCGCACTGATTTCGGTGCTGTGTGAGGCGCAACAAGAGATGCCGGCCGAAACGGTGCAGAGTACCTGCCCGCTTCGTGGGTCACGCATGCGAAGCGATGTGGTGTCTCCGCAAACGGTCGGGGCGAAGTATGGTGCGGTGTTGGCGTTGACGGCCGGTGCGACTAAAATCGAGGATCATGTTGCAGATGGGGAACATATTTTCCGCTATGTGCCCAATTTTTCACGCCATGTCGCGGCGCGTTGGCAGCGCGTGGGAACACAGGCCGCTCACAGATTGGGGTTTGACACACGGTCGATTACGGCACAAGTGGCGCACCAAGATGAGATAGAAAGTCGGTCTGGGGAGGATTTTTACTTCTACGCACGGCCGACTGAATTGGCGATGGGAAGCGCGTTCCAGCATACGGCCGTGCTGACCAGCCGTCCACATAACGCCCCATTGCTCTATGAAATTGGCCGGATGTTCGGCCGGATTATGTATTTGCTAGATGCTTATCAGGATTATGCAGAGGATTTAGCCCGTCATCAATTTAATGGGTTGGCGGCCAGTGTTCCGGCGGATCAGATTAAAGAGGTGTCTCAGCAGGTTTTTGAGCAGGCTTATACGGCCGTGCAAGATAGAATGGGCCAGCTTGATCTACCACGGCCGACATTATTGCGAAAATTGCTGATTGGGCAGCTCCGGCAACAAGGGGGAAACGTGCTGGGAATCCGCCGGATTTCTTGTGCGACGGGTGGGTGTCATGGTGTGGTTCGAGAAGATCCGTTAGAAACGGAGCGACGTAGGAGACGACAGGCTTGTTGTGATGCTCCTGTACATTGCCCCATTGACTGTTGTGAATGTTGTTGTGGTGATGCTTGTTGCGACTCTTGCTGTAATGAGAGTTGTTGTCAAGCTGAGTGTTGCGATGCTTGTTGTCAGGTCGATAGCTGTTGCTGTTGTGGCTAATATTAGAAATTTGTATGCAACTTGCGTTGTCTGGTGTGCGTAGATACTAGAGATAACTTTATTTGGCCTACACCGTCTAAAACAAGGAGAGATCAGATGTTTGGTGTTTTGCGTGGTGCGAGCTGTGCCATGAAACCGGAAGAGCGTGTACAGTGGATGAATCATATTTGTGGGGTCTGTTTGGCATTGCGTGAGGAAGGGGGGCAAGCGTCCCGAATCACAACCAATTATGATTCCGCGTTGATTTCGGTGCTGTGCGAGGCGCAGGAGACGGCTCCGGCCGAGATGGTGCAAAGCACTTGCCCGCTCCGTGGGACGCGGATGCGGGGAGATGTGGTTTCGCCACAGGCGACTGGGGCGAAATATGGGGCGGCTTTGGCGTTGACGGCCGGTGCTACCAAAATCGAAGACCATGTGGCGGATGGGGACACCGCGTTGCGCTATTTGCCGGGGATGTCGCGCAATATGGCGGCTCGTTGGCAAGGGATCGGGACGCAAGTGGCCCAGACATTGGGATTTGATACACAAGCGATTACCCAGCAGGTGGCGCGCCAAGACACGGTCGAAAGCAAGTGGGGAGAAGATTTTTACTTTTATGCACGGCCGACTGAATTGGCGATGGGAAGCGCGTTTCAACATACGGCCGTGTTGACCCATCGGCCGCATAACGCCCCGTTGTTGTATGAAATCGGGCTGATGTTCGGCCGGATTATGTACCTGCTTGATGCCTATCAAGATTATGCGGAGGATTTGGCGCGGGATAAATTTAATGCTCTGGCCGCTAGTATCGCACCTGATAAAGTAAAAGATGAGGCACAAGCGATCTTTAAAGAGGCTTATGCCACCATTAAACGGAATTTTGCTGAGCTTGATTTGCCCCAACCCGCGTTGGCTCGTAAGCTGCTGGTGACCCAATTGCGCCAGCGGGGGTACAACCTGCTCGACATTGCACGTATTTCTTGCGCTTCTTGCAATTGTGATGGGACGCTTCGTGCCGATACGAGCGCAGATGGGAGGGGCTTGGCTAACGCGGGTGTTTTGCAAATGAGTCGCCGTCGCCGCCGTCGTCGTCATCGTCGCGAACGGCGCGAAGGGTGTGCTGGATCGCTGTGTGGCTTCTTGATTTGCTGTGATTGTGTGACCGATTGTTGTTGCTGTGGCTGTTGCGATTTCGAACTGTGTGAATGTGACGATGGGGGCTGTGAAATTTGTGAATGTTCGGTCTGCTGTTGTGAAGCGGAATTGTGTGATGGCTGTTGTTGTGACTGTGATTGTGGGTAGGGTTGCTAATCGGTTTGGAGTTGACCGTTCCGGCACGGCCGTATGCCAAAGCGTTCCAAAAACGGGGGCTGTTGGCCAAAGAAACGAAAGAAAACACGATTCGCTTTGCGCCACCACTGGTGATTAGCCGTGAAGAGATCGATTGGGCGATTGATCAGGTTACGGCCGTATTTGAAGAAATGAAAGAGGTGTCATGAGCAATGTACACATGATCGGGATCCCGATGGACTTGGGACAGACACGGCGTGGGGTTGATATGGGCCCCAGCGCCGTGCGCTATGCCGGATTGTCTAAAGCGTTGATTCGCTTGGGACATGAGATCGTGGATCAAGGAAATATCGTGGTGGCTAACCCAGAAGAGCGGGTCGCGGCGGTCGGAGATCGGCGGGTTCGGCTTGTTGGTGGTGTTTGCCAGCAGGTGTATGAAAAAGGGCGAGAAAGTTTGGCTCAGGGGGCGTTTGCGCTGTTTATCGGTGGCGATCACAGCATCAGCATCGGGTCGGTTAAAGCGGCCGCTGGTGACCGGCCGGAAACGCTAGGGGTGATTTGGGTTGATGCCCACGGCGATTTTAATACGCCGGAGATTTCGCCGAGTGGCAATCTACACGGGATGCCGGTGGCGGTGTTGACCGGTGATGGGCACGAGGAACTGGTTCAGGTCGGGGGCGGGGTGACGATTCCGGCCGCTAATTTTGTCCAGATCGGGATTCGTGATTTAGATGTGTTAGAGGGGGAGAAGCTGGCTGAATCGGATGTACATGTGTTGACGATGCGCCAAATTGACGAACATGGTATCGCGGCGATTGTAGCTGAGGCATTGCAACGGCTGGCTCACTGTGACCGCTTGCATGTCAGCTTTGATTTAGATGTGCTTGATCCGGCCGAGGCTCCCGGTGTGGGAACACCGGTACGGGGGGGCATGACCTATCGTGAAGCCCATTTGGTGAGCGAGCTATTGGCCGATACCGGTTTGGTCCGTTCTTTAGATTTGGTTGAGGTCAATCCGATTTTGGATAACAAAAATGAAACGGCCGAGCTAGCGGTCGGCTTGGCCGCATCGATGCTGGGCAAGCGGATCGTATCGAGAGGAGGGTAGCATGGGGACATCATATCCAGGCACCCAAGCGGTTATTCGGGCGATTAAAGTGCTCAAACTGTTTGGGGGTCAAAAAACCATTTTGACATTAGCGGAAGTTGTTGAACGGACCGAGTTAAATAAAACGACCGCGTTTCGTTTGCTTTCAGCCCTTGAACGCGAAGGGTTGGTCGAGCGATCAGATAACAACGGCTATCGCTTGGGGCCGGAAATGGTCGCTTTAGGCGGCCGTGCGATTCAGCAGAACGGACTGATTCAAACGTCAGAGCCATTGCTTAACGCGTTAATGGAGTCGGTCAATGAGCGAGTGACCTTAGAACAGCCCTTGATGGACGGGGATGGGATGCTCGCCATGCTATTGCTGATTCAGGTCCACAGTCGCCATATGATCGGCATTAATCAACTGTATGGGACCCGCTTGCCGGTGCATGCGACATCGACCGGTAAAGCGTATTTGGCCTTTCTTGCAGCCGAACGACAAGAAGAAATATCGCATAGACAGTTACGCTCATTTACGGCCGATACGGTGGTCGATACGGCCGAGCTGACGGCCGAACTGGCTGAAATTCGCGATCGCGGCTATGCGCTGGCGATTGGTGAATTAGAAGTCGGTTTATTGGCGGTGGGTGCCCCTGTATTTGACCATACCGGCGAACCGGTGGCGGCGATCAGTATCGAAGCCCCCGATAGCCGTATCGATGTGGCGGGCTTGCATGACATGGCGCAAAAGTTAATGAAAACGGCGGCACAAATTTCGGAGCGTTTAGGCTATCGTGCCTAATCATTCCGTTTGTGGTGTGGAGGTATGGAATAATGGTTTTGGAAAACGTACTCGATGGGAATCAAGCACTGGACTTAAACCGGCTGGCGGATGAAGCGGTCGCTTTGGCGGCCGAACTGCTTGAAGTGGTGCAAGAAGCACAAACGGTATTTAAGAAAGTTCTGTCTGAGCCGGAGTTTCAGCAGGTCAAAGCGGGGATCGTTCTCCAAGCTTATTTGCCAGACTCCCATGTGGCCTAAATCGGTTTAACTGAATGGGCGATGGTCCGCACGGCCGCTGGTAGGGCACCGATTAAAGTACCGATTGTCAAAGGGACTAATCTAGCGATGGAAAAAACGGAAGCGGCCCTGCATGGCTGGGAACAAGCCCCTTTTAGAAAATATCGTTTTCGCAGAGCACCCGCTCTGCGAAAACGATTAGATAGTTGAATTGATTTTGTGCGAAGGGGAGCTGGCCATATGTGCCAACTTTAATCTAATAAAAAGCGAAAGGTGTATTTATCATAGCCGCTACATTTGTGGCGACTTTTGATGTTTCATTCGGTTGGTTCGCTGATTAAGGTGCGCCGCCACCTTGCCCCCCTTGACCACCGGCACCTTGCCCCCCTTGACCAGCACCGCCACGGCCTGGGCCACCACCATTACCGCCTGGGCCACCGCCTTGGCCACCGCCACC
>WTJY01000054.1:7077-12290 GCA_011524645.1 Anaerolineales bacterium
CCGCCACCTGGGCCACCGCTTTCAAATTCACCCATTAAGCAACGGGAAATGTAAGGGTAGTCATGGGTGACGAGATAGATATATTCTCCATTGACGGTGATGCCGTTACAGGCGTCTAAGTCACCATAACTTTCATCGTAATCCCAATCTGATGCCAGTGAGCCATCCTTTGTTGACCCAAAGGTGATCGTTTGTCCGTTTCGCCCACCTTGGGTGTAGGTGCAGTTGGTACCGGCCCGTTGATCTGTCCCGATACGGTAACTGGCTTGATAAGCACCACTTTTCGAGTAATACATGAGGTGGCCATCGGCCGCGAAACCGATGTGGACCAGATCTTGTTCGGTGTTAAAAACATCGACAAGCTCTGTTGAGATGCCGTGATAGTGGTATTCACCGGTCGGTTGAACATGCGCATTGTTAAAATCGAGCCCCAAATTGGTAATATCTTGAATCGCTTCGATGGCGTGAACTTCGCCACTTTCACAGTTGGCGCGTTCGGCCGTGCCTGGCTCAAATTTCACCCCATTAATGGCGACCCCAGGGGTACGGGCGATGTTGGCGATACCGGTGTAAACCGGATTGGTTGTAAATGTCCAAGAACGATCTTGGGCACTGATCACATTGGGATTCCCTTCATTGGGAAATTCACCGGTTTGGTGATTGGGTAGCCCATTTGATTCAATCGTTCTGGTTTGCGCTACATCATCGACGGTGACGATGACTTCGGTGCCGAAACCGGTATCTGAAATGTTGTATGAGCCAAGATAGCCGGAATCGAGCGAGTTGGCAGATGTACTATGGGCATGTTCCGTTTCACCATCATGGGTGTGTTCCGTTTCATCATCATGGGTGTGTTGCTCGCTGTTTTCGACATCGACATCGACATCGGCGTCGGCTTCGGCCGTTGGTTCGGCTTCGTCTTCAGGAATGACTTCTTCAACAACGGCCGGTGTAGGAAGCTCTGTGTCGTCTTGCTCGGTGGCTACGGTGGAGACGACTTCTTCACCTTGTGGCTCGGGCGGAGCAGCATCGGGGCCCGCGCAAGCTACTAAGACGAGAACTGATAGCACGAATAATAGCAATCTCGCCAGTTTTGGCATTCTCCATAGGTGAGGTAAATTGGTTAATTCTTTAATTTTCACTATATCTCCTTTTTTCAGAACATTGAATATGAATAAGATCCCGTTTTTCGATACATGTGGTGTATCACGCGACTGGTATTCGACGTTTATGGTTTGATCTGTTGATCTTGCTCGCAAGCGTAATATTTTTCGGCCGGTTTACCTATATGCTGTTCGGTATATCTTTGGGCATCTCTGTGCCAACCGGCATAGAATAGCGATGTGGTGAATGTGCCATTCGCCATATGGTCGCTGGGACGCCTCCCTGTTAAGCTATCGAATATGACAAAACGATATCAACGAATTGCGATAACGCTTTACATTGCCGTATTGCTGGTTATGTTCTTGCTCTTAATGGCTGATCGACTTGATTTGCTTCATAACGGATTGAATTTACCGCCTCGCAACCGAGGGCCTCGTTTGCCGCTTTGGATGCCGGTGGGGAGAATGGCTGGGGTCGGGGCCAGCCTCATCTTTCTCGAACGGCTTTTAGATAATCACTCATTGCCAGATTTGCCTTTGTTAGAAGCGGTGTTGCATTTGGTCGGCCGTTTTGTGCTGGTAACGCTTTTGCTTAACCGAGGACAGGCTCCGCTTGCTGTTTACATGCTCTACCCTGTGTTGTTATTCGCTTTTTTTACTTTCGGCCGTCGTGTTGCTTATGGTATCGCTTTTGTTTCTTCGATTTTTGTCGTGCTGTTCGCGCTTCGGACCCCTCTTGGGGCAACCCTGAGCATGCCGGATTTGAATACGCTGTTTGTGTATATATTAGGGTTGCTGATGGTTTTGCTTTTGGCCAATGTTTTGCTAGATGAGCGAGAAACAAACCACCAACTGCAAGATGCCCATAATAATTTGGCTGACTCCCATGCGAAATTACAAACGTATTCGTTACAGGTTGCTACGATGGCGGCCACGGACGAACGTAATCGGCTGGCGCGTGATATTCATGATAGCTTGGGGCATCATTTAACGGCCGCCAATATCCAATTGGAAAAAGCGGGGCTGTTTTTAGAACGTGATCTGACTCAGTCGGCTACCGCTATTGAGCACGCGCAGCGAACGATCCGTCAAGCCCTAAATGAGGTCAGAACATCGGTGCAAGCGTTGCGTGAGAAAGCGTCTCAATTTGATTTGATCCCTGAATTGCGTGATTTGATAAGTCGAATGAGCCATCATAATTTGAAAATTGACTTTAGGCTAACGGGGGATACGGCCGGGTATTCTACCTTTGTCAAAATGACTATTTATCGTATCGTTCAAGAGGCGCTGACCAATATTCATAAGCACGCTAGAGCCAGTGAGACGATTATCGATTTAGCATTTAATGAGCGGCAAGCGGTGTTAACCATTCAGGACAACGGCCGTGGTTTTGATGTTGATGCGGTTGAACAAGGTGGGCATACTGACCACGGCCGGTACGGTTTACACGGGATTCGCGAGCGGGTTGCCTTAGTTGGTGGCCGGTATACGATGACTAGTGAGCCGGGTAAGGGAAGCCTTTTGTCTATTACCGCCCCGAAAAACAATGGAATTTTAGAATAAGTTATGATGCAAAAAACGACATTGCACCCCACTAAACGGCCGATTCAGATTCTTATTGCGGATGATCAATGGTTGATCCGTGAAGGGCTCGCTTCGATGTTGGAAATCGATGATGCATTTCTGGTTGTGGGGATCGCAACCGATGGGCAAGAAGCGGTTGTTAAGGCGCAAGAAGTTGAGCCGGACATTATTTTGATGGACATTCGTATGCCGAATATGTCAGGGATTGAAGCGGCCGGTATTATTCGCCAAGCCCAACCCAACTGTCAGATTCTTATGCTGACGACATTTGCGGACGATGAGTATGTGGTTCAATCTTTGTTGGCAGGTGCCTGTGGTTATTTGATGAAAGATACATCCGCCAAAGAGCTTATGCAGGCGATTCGTTTGGCCTATGCCGGTATTTATCAATTGGGGCCGGAGATTGCGGGGAGCTTGGTCGGGTCGTTGCGTCAGGCTCAAGTCACGCCGACAGATACGGCCGATATACCGCTGACACAGCGTGAAATTGAGATTTTAATTTTGCTGGCGAACGGTGAAACCAATCGAGAAATTGCACGCCGGTTGGTTGTGAGCGAAGGCACGATCAAGAATCATGTGTCGAATATCTTGAAGAGCCTGAATTTGCGTGACCGAACCCAAGCGGCTGTTTATGCGGTGCGTCACGGGCTAGCCTAATGATAAATAGCGAAAAATAGGGCTTTGTTGTGGCCATATGTCGCCACTTTAGCCGTGAGGCTTATCTCACTGCTCTTCTGTGGTTTGGCCCATGTTTTTACTCTCAAATTCTGTTTTTCGATCTAGGTATCTACCAATCCCGATAAAAATCGGCTGATACTGCCGAATTGGGTGGGATAAGCGTAAATCGTTCAAAAACAGTCGATTTACAAGGCTGTCATCCCCGCGTAGGCGGGGATCCACCGCTCAAATAGAGTTGGATTCCCACCTTCGTGGGAATGACAATCTTTAATTGATCAACTCCCACCAAATCCGACAGGACTAGAAAATTTGCATCCCCTCAAAAAAGATATAGCCTTGTGGCCAACACGATTTTTGACCCACGAAACGGATAAACCCTATGAACCCAGCTCCCCCACTTTTTCATGTCATGACGAAACCGACTGGGGCGATTTGTAACCTCGACTGTAAATATTGCTACTTCTTATCAAAAGAAATGCTTTATCCTGGCAGCCGTTTTCGCATGGCGGATGAATTACTCGCGACCTATACCAAGCAATATATCGATTCTCAAAAATCACGAGAAGTTACATTCGCTTGGCAAGGGGGAGAACCCACCTTGATGGGGCTTGATTTCTTTGAACGGGCGATCTCTTATCAGAAACAGTTTGCTCGGCCGGGGGTAAAAATCAGCAATAGCCTACAAACCAACGGAACCTTACTCGATGATGACTGGTGTCGCTTTTTCAAAAAGCATAACTTCTTGATCGGTTTAAGCATCGACGGCCCCGAAGAGCTTCATGACAAATATCGGGTGAACAAAGGGGGAGCCGGTAGCTTTAAACAGGTGATGCGCGGGTTTGATTTATTAAAAAAATACCATGTCGAATTTAATGTCTTGTGTACGGTTCATGCCGGTAATCAAGATTATCCCCTCGAAGTCTATCGTTTTTTCCGAGATGAATTGGGGAGCGATTTCGTTCAGTTTATCCCGATTGTAGAACGTGCCGATGATCACGTTCGCTCTCTCGCTAACGTCGGCTGGAGCGAACGGCATGGGGGAGATCGGCCGCTCTACACCCAAGCGGGTGGTTTGATCACAGAACGATCGATTGACTCGGCTAAATACGGCCGTTTTCTCATTACCATTTTTGACGAATGGGTCCGGCGTGATGTCGGCAAAATGTACGTGCAAATATTCGATGTGTCGCTCGGCTCTTGGCTCGGTCAGCCGGGCGGTTTATGCATCTTTGCCCCGACCTGTGGTGATGCGCTCGCTTTAGAGCATAACGGCGATCTTTATAGCTGTGACCACTATGTCGAACCCGATTATTTGTTGGGGAATATCCAAGAAGATCTGATGATCGAGCTGGTGGCGTCTGATCAACAGAAACAGTTCGGCCGTGACAAGCAAGAAAGCCTGCCCCAATATTGTCTAGATTGTGAAGTTCGCTTCGCTTGTCATGGGGGATGTCCGAAGAATCGTTTTATTTCTACCCCTAATGGGGAAGAGGGTTTAAACTATCTGTGCGCTGGCTATCGGTCTTTTTTTTACCATATCGACCGGCCGATGAAACAGATGGCCCAGCTATTGCGTCAACGACGGCCGGCCGCCGAAATTATGCGCATCACAGCGGCCGAAGACGAAGCGCAACAGCAAAAAGAATTCTCCAGCACCAAACGGAACGCCCCTTGCCCTTGTGGTAGTGGGAAAAAATTTAAACAGTGCCACGGCCGTAAGAGATAAACGTGACGGTTTACGGGTAAAATATTTTGAAAATACTAGACTTTGCCGGAAATTATTTTTTGCATTGTGATAGATACCATCAATCGGTCAATCACCTTGACAATGGCTATTCTCTATCCCTA
>WTJY01000495.1:0-6756 GCA_011524645.1 Anaerolineales bacterium
ACTGTCGCGGTTCCAAAAAACTGAAAATCGAGATTACGATCATCGGTACTCGGATCATCGGGATGGTCATATGACCCGTTTTCATCCGTTTGCCAGATTTCCACGGCCGTACCGACCACAGGATCCCCATTTACATCCAACACACGGCCGTACAACACCAAAGAATCCTCCACACCTGTAATCGGATCAAACGAATCCCATAGCTCGACGACAAAATCGATGCTAGCCCCAGAATCCTCGACCAACTCCGCTTCTTCAGCTTCTACTTCGGCCGCTTCCACTTCCGCCGCTTCCATTTCTGCAGATTCTTCTTCAATTATCAGTTCCGGTTCGGCCGTGGGCATCACCTCTTCTTCGACCACCTCGACAACCTCTTCGACCACAGCCGTTGGCTCCGGCTCAGCTTCAACAACAGCGGCCGGTTCTTCAGGCTCATCATTCACCACCGTCGTGCCAATAGGCTGGTCCGCCCCACAAGAACTTAACATAAAAATAGCTGTTATTAGCAGAAAAAGCGCATACATTCGCTTCATATCAAATCTCCTTGTTTTTACAAATCGGTATCCTTTATGGTACGCACAAACACCTCGATACGCTGCACACGCCCCCTTTTCTTAGAAAAATCCCTAACGAATGCGGATCAATCTTGTATTAAGTCCTATGGTCACTTGCTCAAACGGCCGTTCTGTGTGAGACTGAACGATACACGGTTCGCCGCGCGTTTGGCAACTCCACGGCCGTGCAACAGTTGATAGCTCTTTGCCGTAACCGATGGTTTCACAATCCCTTCCCCACAGCAAAGAGCGAACGTAATCAAAGGATGCCATATGAAAGTTTTGGTTACCGGGGCAACCGGTTTTTTGGGGCGACACCTTATCCCACAGTTAATCGCTGCAGGACATGACGTACAAGCACTGGTTCGCCCAACCAGCGATACCACCTTTCTCAAGCAAAACGGGGTTAGCTTAGCGGTCGCACCGGACATTTCCAGCAAAGCGGAAGTGGCCCAAGCCTGTCATGGCTGTGATGCGGTCATTCATGCGGCCGGTCAATTTCGCTTTTGGGGAAAATATGACGAGTTTTATCAAACCAATGTCGCAGGCACCGAAGCGGTTTTAGAGGGATGCACGGCCGCTGGGGTAAAAAAATTTGTCCACGTCTCGACCATCGCCATCGCTGGTCGATTCCCCGCAGGCTCATTATTAGACGAAAATCATCCCCCCAACCCCGACGAAAATTATCAAAAAACGAAATATGAAGGGGAACAGCTCGCCCTCCAATACGGCCGTGACCACGATCTTGATGTCGTCATCATCCGGCCGGGAGCATTTTATGGCCCTTGGGGGCGCTATGCCTTTAACCGACTCTTTTTCGAAGAGCCGTTACGTGGCTGGCGCATTCGGGTAGCGGGCGGCCGTCATATCCAATTCCCCGCTTTTGTCCCCGACGTAGCCCAAGGGATCGTTTTAGGGCTACAACAAGGAAATGCGGGGGAAATCTACAACATCTGTGGTGAATCGATGTCACATAATGCCTGCAATGACATTGTCAGCGATCTGGCAGGCATCTACCGTTTCCGCCTGCCGATCGCTAAATTTCTGGTGCTGGCTCTAGCCTGGAGTTGGACAAAACTGTCGATTGTCACCGGCCGTGAACCGTTTTACCCCTTTAACTTACGTCTCTATGTGTTCCAAGATTGGCATGTATCGACCGAAAAAGCGCAAAAAGAGCTCGGATTCCGGCCGACACCGTTTGAAGAGGGGGCGAGAGAAACTTTGACTTGGTACAGGGAAAGCGGGATTTTGCGCGTGCCTTGGATGAAAGAATAAAAAAGGTTGTTTCGACGTTTGAGCCGTCGAAACAACCTGATTAATAAACCACTTTTCTTCTCTAAAGTGGGGGCGAGTTCTTAATCACCAGCATCTAATTCAAAAGTGAATATCCCTAGAATGTCAGAGCTTTGGCTTCTGGCATTGCCTTGTGCGCCGATAATAGTTGCTGTTCTTAGACCGGCCGGTAAGTTCGCCACGTTGATTAAATAACTGTTTGTAGCTTGAACTATGCAATGGGATGCAGTCAAGCAATCTGTGTTGGGAACTGTGTATGGTTCATCATGTAACCAAACTTCATAGTCGGTCCCCATGTCATTCCAGCCGATGGTGATTATCCCATTGGTTCGGCTAATAGTTAGCCCATCGACAGCAATGCTCGCTAATCTGTCAAATTGGGTATACGAATAAGAGATGGTAGTCGTCAGTTGGTATTGGGACCAGTTTAAGCCATCATTACGGAATACGGTAAGATTTTGTAAATCATATTGTCCATCTGCCTGATGTAGCCTAATCATAGTTCCGCTAAAAACAAGAGAAGGGGTAATGGAGCCTGTTTCGGTAATTTCCAGCTCACTTTCAGCCCAACTAATCGTATTTCCATCTTCATCAACCAGTTGACCACTAACGCGGAATGTGCCGGTAAAATCACTTTGTGCGGTGAGATTAAAGGTCAAATTGTCGTAGAAGCCATTGCTGTCTTCATCCGGCGTTTGATAATCGACATCTTGTAGTCGAATGGTGCGGGTGCCTTCAAACTGATCGGCCGTATATGCACTTGTCGTCCATAAATCATCTTTTTCATCAATCACAAAGCTGTAGCCGTTTTCATCGATAGTCAAGACGTTGGTCATGGTGTATGGCCCATTTTTCCCGCTGGCAAAAATATCAGCACCGGAAAATGTGAGCGGTACCTCGAAGATAGAAGATGTAGGCAGGGGATTTTGCAGCGCCGTACGGGTTGAGTAGCTCGCTTTGGCAACAAATCCATCCGCGTTTACTAGGTCGGCATGAAATGAATAGTGGCCCGCTTGCAGAGGGAAAAAGCGGGGTTTGATGATGAGATCATCGTATAAACCATCACTGTTGCTGTCCGGCGTTTCGTCGCTGTTCACATTTAAAATAAAGCTGTTGTTCGAAACCACGGCCAGCCGTGTGGTGTCATATCTTTGCTGTAACCCATCTTGCGCAATGACCGCAATTTCGATATATCCGTCTGTTGTCCCACTAGAGAATGAGGCGGTGTAGTAGCCATCACCGGCCGTTTCGTCTCCGTTTGTGCCATCGTCACGCAGATTGACCGTTTGGGTTGCTCCGTCTGGGTAAGTGAGGGTGGCGGTCATGACAAATAAATCATCTGAATCAAAGAGGGCCGCATATAACGAGCGGGTTTGATTGGCAGAGACGGTGTTATCTTCTGTCCAGACCGCAAAATCGAGGGTGTCGCTAACGGCCGCAGATACCCCAAATCCGGTGCTGTTGGTGAACGTGCTGGTAAAGCCTACCGTCCATACCCCCACGGTAGGGCTGATCACTTTGTATTGGTAGAAATTGCCGTAGTCGGTGCCGGTCACAACTGAGGTGGTAGCGATGAGACCATCTGGGGCCACGGCCGTGCCATTTGGATCAAGCAGAGACCAATCGGCCAACTCGGGGAAGCTGGTAAGGGTAATCAGAGCTTCCCCGCTACTTGAAATCGGGAAGGTGCGGGTGAGATATTCTTGAGCTTGTAGGGTACCACTGTCGCTGTAAATCTCCTGATAGGTGTCGTCCCCCAAAATGAGATCGTGGGTTGTGCTGGAGGTTTGGGTGGTTGCTTGCAGATTAGATGTACTGTTGAGGCTGTTTGTGCCATTGGCTAAATTACGACAGGTAATAATCTTAGAAATGTCAGCACCGTTGGCCGATTTCAGTAATTCGCCAACCGCAAAACAGAACGTTTCGGGTACATCAGCCACTTCACTGTGACACACCCCTACATTTTCGGTGCAGTCATAGACATAATCCCAAGTTTCGTTAATGGTCGTCGGAGGGACGTACTCGGTGATGGTTCGACGGCTGTTTGCTCGTGGAAAAAAAGTGCCCCATGTTTGCCAATCATATGATGTCCACGGATAAATACCGGTGATCCCAGTCCGGCCGATAACGCCGTCGTTGTCTCCCACAATGCTAAAATACTTCACGTCGGGGTGCTCCCATGTACTGCTATTGGGCTCGCAATCGCGCCATACGGTGCGATACCGGTGCACATTGCTGGTCGCTTCTAGCTCTGGGATTTCATAGAGATAAGGGGTGCGAATCTGTTTGGCCGTGCAATTGGAAAAGTTGTAAGCACGCACAGATTCTGTAGAGAGTGAAACGGCCGATTCTTGGCAATCGTCAAAATCTGTGCCGGAAAATGCGTTACAGGGGCCGTAACCCAAATAGCTGTATCCACCAGCACCACCGGCATTTGTTCTTGATCCGTGATGGGGCGTAGCAAAGGTGAAAAGGTGTTCCACAGAATCGGCCGTGTTGGATGCGTTCAGTGCTCGGCGTGCAAATAGCCCCCCCCGACTGTGGGCAAAGATATTGACCTGATCAACACCAAATTCTAAGCGTGTTTGTGCAATTTGATTTACAACCAATGGATAAGTATCTTCGAGAGGCTTAATTCCACTTTCATAATCACTTGGAATTTGAATCGGTATATGAGAATCGAGGCCATAAATTACATAAAATTCCATAAGGCCAAAATCTCCAGAATCCATCGTTATATCCCCGTCGTCATTTGGTCTAACTATTGCTAACCATCCAGGGATAGTTACAGTTGGGCGAATTGCTCCTGTGAGAGCAATTTCGCCCCACGCCACACTAATTCCATCGCTACAACCGGAGAAGTAGAGCTGTATGTCGTTATCTATGGCTAGAGGAGGAGCCAAATTACCTTTCTCTTGAGGCAGCTTGAGATAAGAAGTTGGAAATTCAAAGGTAATGATTTCCCAACGATCTGCACTTCCTGTTACAATTCCATTCAATATCGGTATGCCATTTATGTCAACCGAAATATCTTCTGCGCTGCTACAGCCTTCATTTGTATCACTATTTTCATCCACATCATAAACAGACAAAGAAAGTTGGGCTGTGGCGGGAAAGCCGCCGTCATTGATAACGGTATCGACCGAGCTTGGTGTTAAGAAACCCGCCGCATCAAAAGAGATATTGCCACTCGATACACTGTTGGGATGGAAGTAATAGCGGTCAATCGGAATCGTAAACGTAAAGCTCTCGGTCACCAAAAGATCAAGCAGGCCGCTTCGATCCGCCACAAAATGCTCATCGTCTTCGCTTGGGGCAGATACCACATCGGGTGGCAAATCGTTGCAAGCAAAAGGGCTCGTCTCAAGGTGCAAACGAGCCGGCAAGAAATTGCCGCGATCAAACGAAATGACTCTTCTATGTCCAGTAGAGCCGTTGTTTTCGATTAATAGGGTAATCGGTTGTCCATTTGCCCATCCCGGTAAATGAACAATCTCTTCAATAATCGGAGCGATATTAGGGGATTGCACCGTGTTGCCTAAATTCCAATCATCAATGACATCCCATCTGATATTGGCTCCGGTCAAGCTTCTACTACTCGGCGGGCTCCCAGTAGAGAAAGACTGCGAGTTAGCCGCAGACTCACCGATAATCCGTAAATTGAGGTCGTTGGTATAGGGGCCATCCCCTGTGAAAATCAATGTTGCGGAACAGATATTTTCCCCTGTGGGGATAGATACAGCTTCAAAACGAAAGCCAGCTGTAATATCTGAGCCGTTGCTACAGCGCCCTAAATATACTTCTGGATCTGTTAAGCTGTAACCACATCCGTTGTCTTCACTGGCATCATCTGCACTCAGGTTTACTTGATAAAATTCTGCAGCTTGACTCCCTCTATTTGCGGAATATGGGTAAACAGGCGATGTGCCCAAAGCGAAATACATTGTTAATGTCATAAGCCCTACATAGGCGACTAGTGTACTTTTAATCCTCATTTGTTTCTCCTTCTTCATGTAAAATCTAGACTCAACTTTAATTATGAATTATTTAAAACGCTTTGAGATCACAATAAAATCTCGAGTTTCAGTTGAACCGTTTATTTCAACAGAATATCCATACTCAGATGTTTGATAGTGCGAAAACCCCCATGTATAGTTAGTAGAAACATCTCTTATGGCCCAACTGGTTCTGGGGTAGTCTGGCGAGCGTGGTAGATCTGATCGACTCTTACCATCTAATGTAAGTGCTAAGCCTGCCCCGTTAAAGGCAGCCATTAGATTTTGACTTCGTGCAGTTCCCTCTGATGAGTTAGTTACTTCTAAATCAGGATGTTTAGGTTCATATAAAGGCGTATCGACAGCAAAAATCAGAATCATGGAACAACTTTGAGGCATAAAGTCACTACACATTCTATGATTAAACCCAAGCTGGTTTTCTGGCCTATAGCCGATCTTCTCGGCAAACTCGAAAAATTCGTTTTGCTGGGCGCGGGTTGGGTAGCCTAGCCAATTGGTAACCGGTTGGTACCACACAACGTAGCTGGCATACCCCAGCCCACTGCATAAACCCAGCACAAGTATTGTGCCAATCATCCATCTCATAAAAGTTCGGTCCTTCATTCTTTTTTATACTCCTGTTTTTTAGTTTTGATTCAGGCATTCAGCAGACAGAACATCTCTGTGCGTTGAGTGTCTGTCATAGCCTGCTTCGCCTGTGTCCTATTGAATAAACGCGATAGCTCTGTGAATAGTAAAAAATAAACCGTGAAAATATAGTTAAAAGTTATGCGGATGTTGTGTGCCAGCTGTGCGTGCGTGACATATCCTTGTGAAAATCAGTTTTGCGGAACAAATGTTTTCCCCTGTGGGGATAGATACAGCTTCAAAACGAAAGCCAGCTGTAATATCTG
>WTJY01000495.1:6856-12252 GCA_011524645.1 Anaerolineales bacterium
CTTGATAAAATTCTGCAGCTTGACTCCCTCTATTTGCGGAATATGGGTAAACAGGTGATGTGCCTAAAGCGAAATACATTGTTAATATCTGGATCAGGTTCCCGAAAGAGAGCGAGGCAAAATCTTACGTAGCTTCTTGCTTGAGCAAATTGAGACACTAGCAAGTCAACATCATCGCCTAAAGGCATCATTATCAGATACAGAAGGTAGGCAGATAGAATATTGGATCTTGTATTGGGGATATGTGCATAAGCTTAGTCGTAATGAAGTTGTTGCCAAGAACCATCATTTAAAGGGAATTCAACTTGCGAGCAACGGCCGTGCCTATGCTCAACATCTCTCCAATGCTCGCACTCGCCTTGCGGATCAAATTTGGTTGCAAGAATATGGACATCCCGAATAGCAGAACACTAAGATCTTGCGTCACCGCTGTTCGGCCGATTTAGTAGGCCGCACGAATGAAGTAACCGACAGAAACTGATTTGACATGCGCAATCAAGAAAAGTGTCTCGTCAATTATTGCCGATTACTCATCCAACGATCTTTTGATTTTACAGGACACTACTGACGCAATGTCCGTACGACCAACCCCATAACCAACACCCCGATCACTCCCACAATGCCATATAGCCACCAGAGTCCGCGCGCAGGTGGGGCCTCATCCGTCGGCAAAACGTCTTCTCTTTCACGATCGGCCGGTTCAGTGACCGTTGCTTGATCCGGCACGGCCGTCGCCGCGACCTCACCAGAATCGGCCGGTTCATCTGTCGCTACCATCACAGCCACAGCATCACCGGTAGACGAATCATCAACATCATGTGCCGCCTCTGGAATCACAAAATCGGCATCCCCTTCACCCAACACCACGTCATACGCCAAATTCGGACCCGCAACCACCAACACCTGATCCGCCAGCGCGAAATAGGAGCCTAAGTCCGGCAACGCTAATAGCAACTCAAAATACTGATCCGTAGCAAAACCGACCCGTTGCACCGTTTGGGTTTCATCATAAGCGGTATCGATCCAACGGCCGTCGCGCAACACAAACGTTTTGCTCCCGACCAGACGCACCTGCTCGGCCGCTTTTTGGGCCACGGCTTCCGCTTCCACCTCAAAGTCACTATAGCCCGCAGAGCTTACATCTGGTGTCGCCAATGAGCGCGCTTCGGCCGGTGCCGCATCGGCCAAGCTTAGTTCCGCTTCCTCTACCGCCTCTGCCACCGCATCTGCCCCGAAAAAGGCATCCTCGGCCATCGCTTCTTCTTCCATCGTCTCTTCGATAATGCCCTGACGGCCGAGCTGGCTAAAAATGTCGTCTTCTTCGATTAAATAGCTGGTATACGGCGTAATAATCCCATAGCGAATACTGAGATTGACAATACTTTCGACCAATTCCGCTTCTTCTCCCTGCAAACGAATTTGGGTCAGCAAATTACCGATAGCCCGTGTCGCCCACAAACGGGGGATAAATTGATCCCCACCGCTCTCACGAAACAGATTGTCTTGATACACAAAAGTTTGTGTTTCCCCATTAACATCACCGGTCAAGGTAATGGTGGCGGGACCCCCTTGGCGATAACGGCCGACCAGCACGAGCTGGGTCCCCGCGAACAAATCAGGCATTTCGCTTGGATACAGTTGCTCGACAATAATATCCCCATAATCAATAGAAATATCGGCCAACACAGGGGTGCTAATCTTGGTGTAGAAGCGACTCAGCTCTTCATCAATCCGCTCAAACGGCCGGACATAGCTGGTCGTCCCACGATGATTGCTGGTCATGCTATCAAGCAGCAACGTGTCCACATCATCCCCGACCCCAAAGGCGAAAATACGGGCATTCTCTGGTGTATCCGCTTTAACCGCTTGAATCAGCTCTTCTGTATCGGTAATCCCTTCGGTCGCCAAGCCATCGGTCAGAAAAATAATGGTGGTCGGCCGGTCCGCATCGACTTGGGACACCGCTTCGAGCAATGAGTGGCTGATATTAGTTCCCCCAAGCGCCTCAAGGCTATTGATAAACTGATCCGCATCGGCCGCTTCGGCCGCCGCTACTAATTCTGGCGAGTAAGAGCGCACACCGGTGCTAAACGCCACCAAGTTAAAGCGATCCTGTGGATTCAAATTATCGATCACAAATCGGGTCGCCTCTTTCGCTTGGGCCATCTTCTCCCCTTCCATACTTCCCGACGTATCGACGATCAAAATCACATCTTTGGCGACAATTTCATCGCTGTTGACGTCAACGCTCGGTGCCGCCAAAAGCATAAAAAAGCCATCTTCTCCCGCCTCTTTATACGACAGCAAATTAACCCCGATATCTTCCGGTGTCACACTGTAATAAAGTTCAAAATCGGTTTCAGCAAACACATCGTTGGCTTCATATCCCATCGTCGCCCGAAAATCACCATCCCGAAATTCGGCCGTGCGGTGGCTCGGTGAGTAAAGGGTCCGAATCGCTTCTGGGGATCGAATTTCGACCCGGATCCGCTGCTCTTCAAGAGGCAAATTGGTATACACATCGCTCGACTGCGGATACACATAGTGAATCAGCCCGTTATCGGCCGGTAAAACCTGCTGATATTCGATTTCAATGCGGCGGGACTCTCCTCCAGGGATCGGGAATACATTAGCCTGAATCGCCTCGTTCCCCACATATTCCAGCAAGGCGGGGTCACGTAGCTGGCGCACAATTTCGTCATAAATGGCCCGCGCTTCTTCTTTACGCAAAATCTTTGACTCAATCGGCACCCCATCGATCCACATCGTCAATTCGGTGACGGTCGCTCCGGCCGGTAAAGGGAAAAAATAGGTCCCTTCAAGCATCCAGTCATTGTCGTTGACAAACAGCTGATCGATCCGTGTTGTAGCCACCTGATTATCAATCGTCACATCGACCCGCTGATACTCGATCCGCAACCCATCCATATTCCAAATCGGTGGCTCGATAATAATAAAATCGTCAGGGAGTGGGGTCGGTTCCGTTTGGGCCTGTACCACAGATACCACCCCGACCATGCTAATCATCAGCCCCAACAACAGCACCAACCGAATCCATCGTTTTTTGTTTCCCATATCTGTACACCTCATAAAATCGATTTTGTTAGCTATAAAACGACAAACCGGCCATAAAAGTTCCACCGTATCAAGTTTGGGCAAACCGTTTTTTCTCTTTATAATTACGGTCAGTCAGATACTCCCCCTCACCATATTACCAAGACAATGGCATAACAGTCTGTCGCTAGAAATCTGCCCGCCAGAATTCTTATTTACCCTGTTTGTTTCCCATTGTGAATCATTAACCCGAGGAGTATCCATCAATATTTAGGAGAACATTGTCATGGATCCCAATGTAGCAGCAGAAACAATAGACCCCAATTTAGCCTTATTACAAACGATACAAGCATGGTTGTTTGCCAACGGCATTCGGCTCATTTTATCAATTGCCCTCTTTTTCATCGGCCGTTGGATTTCTACACTGATTGTCCGAGGTGTACGCACCTTAATGACTCGGGCCAAAGTCGATGAAACGTTGGCTAATTTCGCCGCAAATTTACTCTACTATGTCTTATTGGCGGTCGTCATTATCGCCGCGCTTAACAACATCGGTGTCGATACCACTTCGGTAATTGCGATCTTCGGAGCAGCCACCCTAGCGATCGGATTAGCACTGCAATCGTCTCTCTCCAACTTTGCAGCTGGGGTTATGATCATCATGTTCCGGCCGTATAAAGTCGGTGACTTAATCGAAACCACCGGTGAATTTGGCAAAGTCAATGCGGTCAATATCTTTACCACCATCATCACCACATTAGACAACAAAGAAGTCATCATTCCCAATGGCTCGATCATGGCGGGCAACATCATCAACTATTCTTCCAAAGGGAAAATCCGCATCGATCTGGTGTTTGGCATCGGTTATGAAGATGATTTGCTAAGAGCGAAGGGGATTTTGCTCGATATTTTGACCTCTTATGAGAAAGTATTGGCATATCCGGCTCCGAGCGTCAACGTGCTAGAACTGGCTGACAGCAGTGTCAACTTCGCAGTACGGCCGTATGTCCTTATCGAAGATTATTGGAATGTCTATTTCCATGTAACCGAGCAAGTCAAATTGCGTCTTGATGCGGAAGGCATTTCAATCCCTTATCCACAGCGGGACATTCACGTATTCCGCATCGATCTGGTGTTTGGCATCGGTTATGAAGATGATTTGCTAAGAGCGAAGGGGATTTTGCTCGATATTTTGACCTCTTATGAGAAAGTATTGGCATATCCGGCTCCGAGCGTCAACGTGCTAGAACTGGCTGACAGCAGTGTCAACTTCGCAGTACGGCCGTATGTCCTTATCGAAGATTATTGGAATGTCTATTTCCATGTAACCGAGCAAGTCAAATTGCGTCTTGATGCGGAAGGCATTTCAATCCCTTATCCACAGCGGGACATTCACGTATTCCAAGCCAGCTAGCGATAGCTTTCTCTTTAGCTGGGACTTCAATGTCCCAGCTAAAGCAACGGCCGATCCCCTTTTGTATTGGCTCAAGTGCAAAATTCATTCGAGCAGCACAACACGCTTAAAAATTGGCCTGCACCCACTTCACAATCTCATCGGCCGCTGTTTGCCACTTCGGCTCCAGCATCATATCGTGCGCCATATCCGGAATAATGACCGCCTCTGTACCATAGGCTCTAGCGGTTTTCTGTACACTTTTGACACTAAAAAGGGTGTCTTTCTCTCCCCCTAAAACCAACATTTTTGTCGGTTTAATCCGCTTCGGCCGTGGCAAATTCAAAAGCAACGTATCGAAAAGCACACGAAAAGATTCCCCATGCAATTGGGCAAAATACTCATCTAACGCCGCTTGTGGTAAATCATCGGAAAAGAAATGGGCTTTAGCTAATTCTGGGGTTTCAATCAAAGGAGAGGAATCACGTGTGCCGATGACCCGTAAAGCACGCCATGGGTGGGTTAGTGTGAGCCCTAAGGCCATACGCCACATCCCATCAGACGGTATAGAGGCTAACAAAACAGCACCAGAAGCCCCATGTTTTTCCAAATATTTTTGGACCGTAAAGCCCCCCATCGAATGCCCCACTAAAATCGGCCGCTGCGGCAATCGTGCCGCTTCTGTGGCTACGGCCGTCACATAATCATCAATCGACAACCAACGAATATCTTCGACCGTCGTAAATTTCTCCCCATGATGAGGCAAATCGATCGTATAAACATCAAACCCTTGCTCTCGCAAATACGGCGCAAAATATTTGTCATAGCACCATTTCCCATGCCATGCTCCATGAATCAATAGTAAGGGTGGATAACTGTTCATAATTCACCTATAAAATTTGCTGATACTGCCGAATTTGGTGGGATAAGTGTAAATCGTTCAAAAATA
>WTJY01000044.1 GCA_011524645.1 Anaerolineales bacterium
GCAAAACCCCCTTTAATTGCCCCGATTTTCGTGCCTCCGGCACGAAAATCGGGGCAAATTGGATAACAAAGCATATGCTTGTGCGGAATTTTTAGTTATGTTAACTTTTCTGACAGGTTGTTCGTGCACCCCAACCTTAAGAGGTATGAGGGTGTGTGGATTTTTTGTTGATAGGTTCTGCAATTCTGCCCCCCAACGGCCAAAGGCCACTGGGGGGCTTTTAAAAAAGGGTTTTTGCCTCAAATGGGGCAAAACAAAAGGGGTCAACACAAAATCCACGTCCCCTTGACAAACAGTCTCCTTGCTATATGATATGCTCAAGTAAACAAACCCTTCTCTTCTGTTAAGTAGGTTTCGTCTGTGCAACAACTACAATCCAACCATTCTCGCCGTGCTCTTAGCCATATGTACACTCAACTTGCTACACAATTTTTCCACCTATATCTGCGTGACAACTGTTGAAAAAAGAAGGATAAGTTCTACTGACCTTCCATTCGCTTAGTAAAGGTCTACTTATTATTCCGGCCGTCATGGTCGCCATGTCTTACTCGCAATACATAACCTGAGGTGTTTATGTTAGATACGCTTACGATTGATTCATTTAAGCCTTTGTTGAATCAGCCATTCCAAATCCAAGTCAGTGAGGAGCAGACTGTTGAGATGGAGCTCGTTGATGTTTCCGGTTTGCCGACGGAGAAACGGCCGGTTTATGGCTTTCAAAAAGCGGCCGAAACAGGACAAAGAGAGTCTTTTGCCTTGGTGTTTTGTATGCCACCTGAAATTGAACGATTGGGCCAAGCGATGTATTCCGTGTCACATGCGGAGCTTGGGGAGTTGGGGGCGATTTTTTTGGTAGCGATTACCCAAGACACGGCCGGTATTTATTACGAAGCGATTTTTACCTAAATTATTCCATATGATGTGTCCGATGTAGGGTCTGTGGCGGCCGGGAAACAATTTTCCAGCATCGCAGAACGGTGTATCAACCGGCCGTCCTGCCCACAGGCTATTCAATTGGCAAAACTGTGGGCAGGATGGCTGGAATTTGGCCAAATTCTGACAGAAAAGTGATGTTCATGGCCAGCCACCCAGCCCCTACACCTGTGTTAAATCATTAGATTGATATTTGCTGGACCAAATGGGCGCTTTGCCTAGCTTGTGCGGATGATGCGGGGAATATATTTTTTAATTTTGTGTCTATCCATTTGTGTTTATTTAATCGAGCACAAATGATTTTATCGACTGGCGGTGGCATCATTGAGCCGAAAGCCGCCATGACTCTTTTACAGGAGATTTACTATGTCAGAACCATTTCTTGGTGAAGTGAAAATGGTTGGTTTTAACTTCCCACCACGAGGGTGGGCGTTTTGCGATGGGCAGATTATGTCTATTGCTCAGAACCAATCGTTGTATTCGATTTTAGGAACAATCTATGGTGGGGACGGCCGGACCACGTTCGCCTTGCCTGATTTGCGCGGCCGGACACCGATCCATGTTGGGGATGGTGGTGGATCGACGTTTCAAGAAGGGCAAAAAGGTGGAGCAGAGACGATCACCTTGACTACCGCGGAACTGCCTTCCCACAACCATACTTTTAATGTGTCTAGTTCCATCGGAGATACCGGGTTCGATGACAATATTGCCAATCAATATTATGCTGTAAGCGGGGACGGGGCTACGATGTATGGTGCGGCTACGAGTGGCGACCATTTAGCTGGTACCGCTTTAAGCTCGACTGGTGGATCGGCTGAACACAATAATATACAGCCCTATCTTGCAATTAACTTTTGCATCGCGCTACAAGGGCTATTCCCATCACGGAACTAAAGGAGAAATAAAATGTCAGATCCATTTATTGGTGAAATTCGGATGTTTGCTGGTAACTTTGCCCCGAGAGGCTGGGCGTTTTGTGATGGCCAGCTATTGGCTGTCAGTCAAAACAATGCGCTGTTTTCATTATTTGGCACGACTTATGGAGGAGATGGTCGCACAACCTTTGGGTTGCCTGAGTTGCGCGGTCGTATTCCGATTCATGCAGGACAAGGGCCCGGGTTAAACAATTATAGGTTAGGGCAAAAGTCTGGGACTGAATTAGTGACCCTGACGCCCCAACAGATGCCTTCGCATACACATACATTTGGTGTGCGAAATGGTTTGGGGACGTCCGCTTCACCAGAAGGGCATACGTTGGCAGAATACGATCCGACTGAGGATTTGTATACCTCTCGTACCCCTAACCAGACGGCCGCGTCTGGCACAATCGGGAACACAGGCGGGACGCAGCCTCATGGCAATATGATGCCGTTTTTATGTGTGAATTTCATTGTTTCCCTTTTGGGTATCTATCCATCACGTCATTAAAGGAGAATTACTATGTCAGAACCATTTATTGCAGAAATTCGCATTTTTGCTGGTAATTTTGCGCCACGAGGCTGGGCGTTTTGCGATGGGCAACTCTTACCCATTGCGCAAAATACCGCATTGTTCTCCCTAATTGGCACGATCTATGGGGGGGACGGCCGGTCGACTACCGCGTTGCCCAATATGCAAGGGCGTGCGCCGATGCATTCTGGCAATGGTCCGGGATTGACCTCACGCCAGCTGGGCCAAAAAGGTGGTGTTGAATATATTACCCTCAACAGTCTACAAATTCCCGCACATAATCATTATTTGAACGCACATAATCGAGGCAATGCGGCGAATCCTACCGACGTATTTCCGGAAGATGGCCCTGGGCAAACGACTCATGATGCGACAGGTGCCGATATTGTCGGGAATACAGGTGGTAGCCAGCCTCATTTTAATATGCAGCCTTTCTTGACGATTAATTTTATTATTGCGCTCGTTGGTTTATACCCATCAAGAAATTAATTTGTAGTAGCGGCATTCCGCTGGTGCAAGCGAATGAAAAAGGCCATGCGGAGAAATCTGCATGGCCTTTTTTGTGTATTATTTTTATGTTGCTGAGGTGTGTTAGTTTTGTTGGCCCCAAATGTGGCGGCGCACCCAGAGGGTTGCGGCCGATAAGGCGGCTGCGGCCGTGGCCCAAACAACGGTGAAGCGATTGGGTGCATCACTGTTTGCAGCCGTGCTTTGTAGGTCAACGGCCGTTGCGTCACCTATGAAATTGGCTGCAATTGCTTCATTAGGTGTGGGGTTATAGGCATAATTGACAACGTTGATCGATTCATTTTCGTTTGGTGCGCCACTCACCCCTGTGACATAGATCCAGCCATAATGTAGGTCAGCACCTAAGTTGAATCGCACGCCGATATAGCCGTCCATGCCTACGAAATTAGTGATATTTTGGTCCTCGCCGATATAGGCATAGCCATTAAAATAGTTTTGCCAATTGGTTTGCATGGGTCCGATTGTATCGCCAGCATCGAGCCGCTGAACAGAGTAGAGGGTTGTCCCAGGTGAATATCGTGTGCCCAAGAAACTAAGCCCGATATCACTCCCAGCTGTATTATCAGCCAATACGATAGAAGGAGTCCCTAAATCGAGGGTGATTTCAAATTCTGGGTCAGCACCACCATCATCAAAGTCGATTGCTACGGTGCCGGAGCTCGTTAGATTTGCTCCTGTAACTGGATTCAATTGATCTAATGCATAGGTTGTGCCCGCTCCGGTTGCTGCAACGGCGGTCGCAGAGTATAAGGCGATTTTTTGTAACAATTTATCTTTGTTTTTCATTTCTTCTCTCCAATGAGTTGACAGCTTTATAATGTTTTAAGTCGATTTTTTACATGATTCTGAGTAAATGGATCTTTACTGATGATCCATGACCGTCTCGTGTTCTGTTAAATCTGTATCAATCTGCTCTAATAGTTGCCGATAGATAGCGGCATCGTCCGGTCTTTGTAAGTAGGTCTCACAGAGATGGATGAGACGGTTATATGCTTTTTTCATGGTGGGGGCTTGATAAACGGCGACTTCATACGCTTCGGCCGCGTGTTGATAGTCACCGATCTGGCGAAAGGCTTCGCCTAAGTAAAAGTGAAGTGCGGGGAATTTGTATCTTAGATCGATCCCTTCGATCGCATAGTAGATCACATCTTCAAAACGTTGTTTGGCCATATATACTCTGACCAAGCCATGATGTGAACTGACATGATGCGGGTCGATTTCTAAGGCTTGTAGGAACGCTTTCTCTGCTTGATCATAATCGGGGATGGCGATATAGGCGCGGCCGATGTAGAAGTGAAAATCGGCCGTGCGCTGATCTAAATCCTCCCTGATGAGCTGATTGAGATGAGCCAAAGCTTCATCTATTTTATCTTCACCAAGCAGAATGAGCGCTTCGACTAAATCAAGGCGAACGAGGTCATGATTTCCTCTTGTTCTTATCAGTTCTAAAAGCCGCCGCGCTTCAACAAAATTACGTTTTGAGCGATGCATGTCAAGGAGTTCTACCCCATAACGTGCTTCATGTGGATTCTGCTGGTAGAGCTTGTCGAGGATCCGCATCGCGTTTTCGTCATCATTTTTTGATTTGTAGACCTGTGCTAGCCAATACTCGCTTTCGGCAACGAGGCGTGCGGTTCTGTCGTTTTGATTTTCGCCTTCGACGTGATCGATATAGCCTAGCTCTTCCAACTGTTTCATAACCGCATAATCCCCCCATGGATCATGCTGGGTCTCTGGGTCATATGTGTAGGTTTGATCGGCCGGGACCTCATCCCAAGAAGAGATATAGGTAGGGTCTGGATAATCTCTAAATGCGGTGACTAGCGGTTTTCCGTCCATATCGCGGCCGAGAGGCAAGCCATAATGCATTAAGATCGTTGGCGTAATGTCAAGTAGAGAAGCTGCATAAACCTTTTGACCTTGATTCACCTGAGGACCGACCATGCAGAAGATGCCATGATCGCGGTGTTCATAAGCTGGTCCCGCCGTAAATTTGGGAATCGATTTAAGACGCAAATGATCGGAGTGAAAGCCATGGTCCGAGATAAGCAACACTGTGGTGTCTGGGCCCGCTAATTCAAGCAAACGGCCGAGCATCATGTCGTGGAAGCGGTAGCCAGCGCGAACAACATAGTTGTATAGATCATATTGATCCTGAGGGATATGGTCCCGTTTCGGGGGATGGAACTTCATAAAGCCGTGACCGAAATGGTCAATGGCATCGTAATAGACCGCCATAAAATCCCATGGTTCATTTTCCATTGCCCAAGTAGCGGCCGCATGTACGCTTGACGCATCCGCAATTGTTTTGGCAACCCCATATAACCGATTAGGTTGACTTTGGTCGATTTCACGTGCGCGTGGCACAAAAGGCAGCAGATGTGCGCCGGTTAATTCAGTCGGATGCACCCGTAGCTCGGCCATTGTTGCTTCTAAGCGTTCTGGATAAACGCTTTGGGGGGCTAAGGGCCACGGCTTGATCCCTTTGGGGTCTGTGGCTTTGTGATAAAAGTTGGTAACCGATACCCCATTAACCGGCTCGGCCGGATGGCTGGGCCACCACCCGATCACATTGGTTTTCATCCCCTCTTGGTTGAGGATATTCCAGATCGTTTTTGTTTGACGGGAAGTACCTAGGACCGGCTGAACCCGTGTGCCGTCTTCGCTGGGTTGGGTGAAGCCGAGGATACCATGTTTGTCGGCCGTTTTGCCGGTGGCTACGCTGGTCCACAGCATGGGAGATAGAGGCGGGGTCAGGGTGGCGATATTGCCGTGAACGCCGTTGGCCATCATGCGCTGGAGATGGGGCATGTGCCCTTCGGCGATGAGTGGGTTGATCACTTTCCAGTCGGCCGCGTCCCAGCCGATAAGCAGGAATTTTTGTTTATTCTTTTTTCGGCTGAATGTCTGGCGTAGCTTTTGAAACATATTGCTCTTGTTGTTTTTGATGCTCATCCCGCTTTTGACGCCATAGTTTTAAGCCTACAGCTCCCAAGGCCAAGAGGCCGAGAGAGCCTTCTGGTGGGATTTCATAGACGTCTCCGGGTTGTGGTTGGGTTGTATGAGTAGGTTGTGGTTTTTCTTGAGACATAGGTGGCACCACGAGAATAGGATGTAATAAATATGTGAGTTAGAGCTATTTTATGTGCATTGCCTGATTGATATTGACCAGACTAGGACATTTGTAAAACCCTTATCTGATATTGTACCCGCTTTGTGCGGAGAGAAGGTTCGGATTTGGTTAGAAAATAGGGGGAGAATCGGTTCTACGATTCTAGACCCCAAGGGTTTTGGATGCGAGCTATGTTAGCTCGGTTTCTACTGAAACCCTTCGGGTCTTGTGTCGCACGATGTGGCTTTAGCTCAGCATAAGCTCTCGTGGCAAAATAAAGCTAAAGGTCGAGCCTTTCCCATTTTGGCTTTTGACCCAAATTTCCCCCCCCATTAGTTCACAGAACCGTTTGCAAATATAGAGCCCGATGCCGCCCCCTTCGTATTGGCGGGTCATCGATTCATCGACTTGGGTAAAGGGTTCAAAAATGCGCTGTAGCTGTTCTTCGTTCATGCCGATACCGGTGTCGGCGATTTCGAATAACAAGCTATCTTGATCTTGGCGATTTTGTGGGGAAATATTGATTGAAATTGTCCCTTCGACGGTAAATTTGGCGGCGTTGCTGAGTAGGTGTAGCAGGATTTTTCGTAACTTGCTTTCGTCAGAGGTCATACGGCCGGTGCGGCTGGCGACATGAACCATTAAGCTGTTTTTTTGCGCTTCCATGTCAGATTGTATGGCGGCTTGGACATCTTTAACGAGGCTGTTGACATCGAATTCTGTGATGCGAAGTGACGCACGATCTTCTTCCATGGCGGCTAGATCGAGCAGTTGATTGACCATGAAAAATAGCTTATTGCTAGCTTGTTTGATCTCATCGAGGTCATGGACCCAATCGGCATAACCGGAAGCCATAATGTCACGACGCAAAAGATCTGTGTACCCCATGATGGCGCTGAGCGGGGTCCTTAGTTCGTGGGTCATGTTGGCGAGAAAGGCGTTTTTGCTACGATACCCAGCCGCGAAGGGGTCGCTATGGGTTTGGATATTATTTTGTGAAGCTCCGGCGAGTTCCGCTTTAAGTGCTTCATTTTCCTTGATAAGACGGCGCATACGCTCAGCAACGGCCGTTTCTAAGACATCTTTTGACAGTGCACCGAGCGGATCATCGAGCAAGCGACGAAGGACCAAAACGGCGCTGTGGGGATCATCGGTGGCTCCGTGGGTTGGCGCTTGAGAGATTTCGACGCGAATCGATTCTTCTCCGATTTGTAAACCATATTCACCGACTTGATGTTCTTGATGTTTGAGAACCAAATAAACAGGGTGTGCTTTTGGCTCAATAGGAACCCCATTTTGCGACAATGGGAGTAAGCTGAGTAGACCTGAACCAAGAATCTCATAGCGGGGTTGATCGATTAAATCTTCAAAGGCGCTATTACACCATTGAATTTTTCCTCTCTCATTGGTCCACACCATCGCATCGGACGATAGCATTGTTGCAATTTCCATCCGGCCGAGGACCGCACGAAGTTTGTTGACCAACATCTCTTGTTTCATGGTGTCTGCTTGGGATTTTGTTGACATAATCAGCTCAGTTTGAATATGGCGTTACACTGTTTCATCTGGTGCAACGGCGTCAATGAATTCTGCTAATGTTGATTGTTGTGCTTGGTCTGTACCGCTTTTTTGACCTAACCAAACTAAATATTCTATATTGCCATCCGCCCCCTGAATGGAGGATGTCGTTAACCCACGAATCCACCAATTTTGCTCACTGGCCCATGATAGCACATCCGTTAAAACATGGCGACGAACGGCCGGATCACGAATGACCCCCCCTTTTCCAACCGATTTTCGCCCCGCTTCGAATTGTGGCTTAATCAGGGCGACAACATCACTGTTGGGGGAAAGCCATTCTTGTACGGCCGGTAGAATGAGTTTTAGCGAGATAAACGAGACATCGATACAAACAAATTGAACCGGCTCATCAAGGGAGTCTAGGTAACGGGCGTTGGTTCGTTCCATCACAATAACCCGTTCGTCCTGCCGAAGCTTCCAATCGAGTTGTCCATAACCGACATCGATCGCATAGACACGATTGGCGTCACGTTGTAGCAAGACATCGGTAAAGCCACCGGTACAGGCACCTACATCGGCACAAATCCGGCCGGTGACCTCGATTTCAAATTGGTCGAGTGCCCCCGCGAGCTTATAGCCACCACGGCTAGAATAGGGCATGACATGGGCCAAGGTAATTTCATCATCAAACCCGACACGTGTGCCCGCTTTATCGACCACATGGCCGTTGACCTTGACTTCGCGAGCCATAATGAGTCCGCGTGCTTTTGACCGGTTGGGGACAAGCCCTCGTTCAACCAAAATGGTGTCGAGACGTTCTTTTGTTTTAGCCATGACGTAGTATCTTCTCCCATTCTTGCAAAACCGCTGTCAATGAATCGTATAAGCTGATTTTGGGTGTCCAGCCGGTATCTTGCTTGATCTTTGCTGGGGAACCGTAGAGCAACGGGGTGTCTGACGGTCGCATCCGTTGCGGATCCTGTTCGATTCGGAGGTCGATTCCTGCAATGTCAGCCAGTGTGTCAAGAATAGTACGAATTGGGATCGGGTTCCCTGAACAGATCAAATAGGTTTCCCCAGCACGGCCGTGGTCCGCCAAGCTCGCATAGGCGGCTACCATATCTCGCACATCGGTAAAATCTCGCTGGGCTTGTAGGCTCCCGACTTGAATACATGGGGGTTGTTGACCGAGTTTAATGGCCGCGATTTGGCTGGCGAAGTCGGGTACGACAAAGCCTAGGGCTTGTCGTGGGCCGATATGATTAAACGGCCGTGCTTCGATAATGTCTAGCTTGTATCGTTGGTAATAAATATGAACAAGCTGGCTTGCGGCGATCTTGCTCACACCATAAGGATGATACGCCTTGGGTTGGCAATCTTCTGTAATCGGCATCGCTTCTGGTGGTTGCTGGCCATAAATATCCCCACTCGTGACCACAATAATACGTGGGTTTAGTTTGTTTTCGATAACCGCTTCTATCAGATTAATGGTGCCGATCGCATTGATTTGTAGGGTTTTTGCAGGGGTTTTCCAAGAACGGCCGACATCCGCTTGCCCTGCTAAGTGATAGATGAGGTCCGGCTTGGCTTGGGCGATAGCTGTTTTTAGAGAAGCGGGGTCCGTTAAATCTCCCTTTATCGCGATAACCCCAGACGGAACATGAGGCGTCTTTCGCACCAAAACATAGATTTGAGTTCCCTGCGTTGCTATGTGATCGACTAAATGGGAACCAGCAAAGCCGGTTGCTCCTGTTACCAAAACGCGCATATGATTTTTGAGTCTCCAATCTTGTGCAATACCTTCGCCATTTTTAGATCGCTGTGACCAATAATTTGCCTTGAAGGTAAATTTGTTCCTTGAATTAAAAATATCTCGGGCCGACCGCTCAATGATTTTTAATTCGCGTCGGATCAAAAGCTCCCCTCTCCCGTTGGGAGAGGGGCTGAGGGAGAGGGGTAATTCACCTCCCCCAGCCCCTCCTCCTGATAGGAGGGGAGCAAATCCAATGAGTTGATTAATTTAGCGAAGGTATTGCTTGTGATATAGAAATTATAGTGGGGGAGTTAGGAGTTGGGTAGGGGATGGCAAATTATGGTTAACAAATGGGGAAAAGGGCAGTATAATTTCTTTTATGAATAAACAATCTGCAACGGTGTATTTGCGTGAAGTCGCACACGAATGGGGTCGTTGTCTTGGGGATGCTGTCACAGCTATTGTTGGGTACGGGAGTGTGTATGAGCCTCACTTTAACGCGAATGAATCAGACCTAAATTTATTGATTTTACTGGCGGACAACTGTGATATAGAGGCGACTCGAACTGAAACGATAGCGTTATGGGACAAACATCAAGCGTGTTTGAAACGGTCGCCGCGCATGGTCCTTGAATCGGTCTGGGCCAAGCATTTAATGTTGAATCCGGTTCTATTAGAACATTTTCGTCACACGGGTCGGCTTTTATACGGCGGGGTCCGACAGCAAGATATTCAATTACGGATTTCAATGTCACGTAAACTGTATTGGTGGCGAGAAGCTTTCTTATGTTCACAGGCTTTGTTTCAGGTTGAAAAGCGAGATGATTTGATGCGGTTGTGGCGACAAGTCAAGAAGACGGCCGAACCGATGCCAGGTGAGCTGGTCGCTAGGTTGGGTGAGATTTGGCATGCTTTCGATTTTCCTACGCCACCACATTTGCAAGCCGCACCACAAGAAGTAGCCCCATATGGGATCCAAAATTTGATCGCTTTATACAGCTCTATTGATGTATTGGTTGTGATTTTGGGCGGCGTAGAGGACCTATTGGCGACCGATTGGGCGGCCGTAGAGGAACAGATGCGAGAGCAAGGGTATAATTCTGCACGAGTGGCTACACCGATTCAGTTCTACTCTATGTTATCGAGTTATGACACGCTAGATGTTCAGCTTTTGACATACGATTATGTGTGGGGCATTGATATTGTGGCCGAGATTAAGCCGAAGATCGCGAACAGTTGCTATGCAGCCGCTCGATTTGCCAGCGACTTGCAAGTGAACTATTTTGCCGACTGTTACTTTCCTCACGCGATGTCTCCGGAACACAGTTCTCATCACATCCATGAATTGCAAAATAAACTATTGAATATTCGCTTACAAAACGAAATCTTGACCAGATTCGCATTAATAGACCCTTTTGTGGCGGAGAGTGGGGCTTTGCCCGACCGTGAAGTTGCGGATAGCTTGCGCATCCGTGCGATTTATGAGCGATTAGGGGAATGGGTTGATTATTATATTGATGTGGCGCACAAATATGGGGAATGACGAGTGACGAATAACGAATGACGAACAATTTGGGAATAATATGGCGTTGGGGATGGCGCTTATCGGTTTTGTGTGTGCTGTTGTGGGCGATTCAGCCCGCGCCGGTTTTGATTACATTAGGCGCGCCACAAGTTGTTGAGACGGAAATGCCGATTTTGGGGGTGCATACACGACTAACTGATGAAGTTGAAGAATGGAAGATTCAGCGCACGCTAGAAATGGTGCGAGAAATGGGGGCGACCACGATTGTTGAGTTCTTCCCGTGGGCTTATTACCATTCGTCCGATGGTGGTTTTGCGTGGGAGCACCCAGATTTGGTTGTAAACCATGCGGAAGCGCAAGGGCTGACCGTAATCGCCCGTTTGGGGTTTACACCGGATTGGGCACGGCCGGAAGATACCCCGCTTAACTATATTGATGAAAGTGCGTATGACGATTTTGCGGTTTATGCGGCCGCTTTTGCCGAGCGGTATGCGGGGCAAGTCGATTATATTATCGTTTGGAATGAGCCTAATTTGAGCTTCGAGTGGGGGTATCGGGAAACCTCGGCGGCCGATTATGTTGCCTTACTTGAAACGGTTTATACGGCCGTCAAAGCGGTTAATCCTGATATGCAGGTGTTGGGTGGTGCGCTTGCACCGACATTAGAACCGAAAGGGTCCCCGTGGGGGACAAATGATTTAATTTATTTGAATGAAATGTATGAGGCGGGCGCGGCCGATTTTATGGATGGGCTTGCGGTACACACCTATGGGCTAAAGTTTCCGGCCGATGCAGAACCCAATCCCGATGTGGTTAATTACCGGCGGGTCGAACTAATCCGAGGGGTAATGTTAAGTTATGGCGATGAACAGCCGATTCACATTACCGAGATGGGCTGGAACGATCACCCCCGCTGGACACGTGCGGTACGGCCGGGGCAGCGGATCGCGTATACAACCGAAGCGTTGCGCTACACAGCCGCTGAACTTCCTTATGTCGAAACGGCCGCGATCTGGATGTTTCGCACACCCGCCCCGACGAAAAGCTATATGGATTACTACACGCTGGTGACACCAGAGTTTATCCCCAAACCGATTTATGGGGCGTTGCAAGAGTTGAGTAGAGAGACAGAGTAGAGTGGCGTATGTTCAAGTGGGATGATGGTTCGAAATTTGACGCTAGGGGCTGGGGGCTGGGGGCTAGGATATTTGCGTGTTTCCCCCTTCCACCTTCCACCTTGTTTTTTGCCTTTTCCCTTTTCCCTTTTGCCTTTTCCCTTGTCGCCTGTCAGGTGAATGGTGAAACATGGACCCGAGTTGAACAGAGCGGAGTTTTGCGGGTGGGGCTTGATCCGACTTACCCACCATTCGAGAATGGGGATAGGGGGCAGTTGGTTGGGTTAGATGTTGATTTGGCTCGTGCGTTGGGGGAGCAGTTGGGGGTCGAGATCGAGTTTGTCTATTTCGGATATGATGGGCTGTATGATGCGTTGGGGACAGGACAGGTTGATGTTTTGTTGTCTGCGCTGGTGGTTGATGTGGGGAAGACGAAGGATTTCGCTTATGGAGAGCCTTATTTTAACGCGGGGCAGTTTTTGGTAGTGCGGTCAGATACGGCCGATACGGGGAGCTTGTCTGAGATGGAGGATTTAACCGGCCGGACGGCCGCTGTGGAAATCGGTTCAGAAGGGCATGTGCAGTTGATTGAATGGCAAAGACGTGTGCCTGACCTAGAGGTGATGACATTGCCGTCGGCTGATGATGCGTTGTGGGTGGTGTTGCAAGGGGAAGCGGATGTGGCGGTGGTTGATCAGGTGAGCGGCCGGTTGTATAGGCAGAATTTTCCCGATCTTGTTCTTGTAGGGGATCCGGTTACGGTGGAACCGTATGCGGCCGTTACACGTATTGGCGATGCCATCTTGTTAAAAAAGCTGGATGAGGCGTTGGCTTCATTAGGTGAATCGGGGGAATTGGCGCTGATTCAAGCGCGATGGCTTGATTAATTGTAGATGAGGCGTTGGCTTCATTAGGTGAATCGGGGGAATTGGCGCTGATTCAGGCGCAATGGCTTGATTAATCATGTTGGTATGCTACTCGTTGTTCGTCACTCGTCGCTCGTCATTCTCTATTCGCTATGTCACTCGTCACATGCTTTCAAATATGGTAAATTGTGCTTATTCTACTTAATGCACACATACATGATGGTACAGGCTATTTCAGACAACATCACAAAGGAGATCCATCCATGTCCACAACTTTTGGCCCAGATGCACATGACAATATTCAACAAGATTTAAATTGGCTCGAACAACTCGGTCGTAAAATTCCCGGATTTAAGGGGTATTTCGAAAAGCGTGATCGCCGTGAAGCGGACCAGCTTTTGCGTCAGACAATTGCGGCCCGTTTTGAGCAGGTTCGCTTGCAGTTTTCACAAGTACATGAAGCGGTTTCGGCCGATATTATTTTGGCGATCGATTTAGCGGAACCGCTCGGCCGGATCGATACCCAGATGATGGGGCTAATCGGCAAGATTAAAGATGCCCCCCAAGGGTATGCTGGCTTTTTTGATCCGGTCAAAGTTGATGTTGCGAAGCTAGAAGCGGTTTATCAATTTGATTACACTATGATGACCCATGGTGAAGAGATCGCTTCGGCCGTACAGCAATTGGTTGATGCGGCCAATGAAGGGGCAGAACTTAAACCGTTGATGCGGACTCTCGACAAAGAATTAAAAGAAGCCCATGCCGCTTTTGCCTCGCGTCAAGAAGTACTGACCGGCATGGGATAGTCAAAAGACTCGAGACGAGTTTTGCGTAACGACTCCCTTGCGACCCAATTACAGTTTGCAAGGGTCATTCGTCATTTTATTTGTTTATAAATCATATTAACTTATCTATAAGGAGACCCAAATGAGTCGCATTTTGGATCGTGTAATGGTGGAGCGCTGGTTGCGGGATGAAGTGGTGCAAAAAGTCCCTCAAGGTGGTCCTGGAGATATCCGCCTTGGATCACAATGTATTGTGAATCCAGGTGAAGTTGCTGTATTTGTCCGTGGTGGGGAATCGCTAGGAACATTGGATTCAGGGCGTCACACGCTGACGACCGCCAATTTGCCCTTGATTGATCGTGTGGTGAAGGGTGTTTTTGGGGGTAAAAGCGTCTTTACGGCCGATGTTTATTTCTTAAAAACGACCGATGTCACCATGAAATGGGGAACCGCCCAGCCGATTTTGGTTGAACATCCGAACCGTGGCCCCGGTGCTTCGGCGATGGTCGGGAATGGAACGTATGTCATTAAAGTGAAAGATCCGTGGCGCTTTTTAAACGCAATGGATGCTTTCCGCGATAGTGTGCGTGCGCCTCAATTAAAAGAACGTCTTGACCCGCTGATGGGCGTGATGATGCAGGACAAAATGAGTGAATTGGCGATCGCTAAAAACTTGGGTCCGGCGCAGTTGCAATCTTTCTCAAAAGATTTGAACGATTTGTTGGTTGGGTTGTTGCAACCGGAATTTGATGCGATTGGCGCATCTTTGGTCGATTTCAATATTCGGATCAACTTGCACCCCAATTCGCTCGAAGTTGTGACAAAAATGGGGTATGGCACCAGCTATACACAAATGCAACAAGCGGATGCGTTCCGTGCTGCGGCCGATAATCCCGGCGGCGGTGGTGAAGGGCTGGCTGGGTTGGGGATCGGTATGATGGGTGTGAGCGCGATGAATAATCAGCAACAGCCACAGCAGATGCAACAACCGGTTCAGCAACAACCAGCGGCCGCGAGTGGCGGTGGTGCGATGCCGGACGTGATGAACGTGACCCAAGCGGCCGAAGTGTTGCAAGTTGCGATTGAAGACGTCATCGAAGCGATCCAAGCGGGCGATTTAAAAGCACGCAAAATCGGCTCCCAATATCGCATCAGTAAAGCGAACATGGAAGCGTTTTTGAATGGATAGATTGTAAATATGAAGTATGAAATGTGAAGTATGAAAAGACTCGCGCCGAATCTTGTGGTGCGTAGCATTTCATACTTCATACTTCCTCTTTCATGCTTTGGTAGATAGAGTGCCTATGAAGATGCGATTTGCATGGCTTGTTGGTTGTATTTTGTTGTTGTGGGGAGTTGTGCCGGCCGTTGCACAGGAATCTGATGGTCCATTTTTGATTAGTGAAGTGATGTTTAGCCCACGTGGGTTAGATGCGGATGAAGAGTGGATAGAGCTGGTTTATTTGGGGAGCGAACCGCTTGATTTGACCGGATATCGAATCGGTGATGAGGAAACGGCCGGTGGGGGAGAAGGCATCTATCTTTTTCCCGAAGGCTTTTTGATTCAGCCTAATTCCGTGATTGTGGTGGCGCAGTCGGCCGTTGCATTTGCGGATCGCTATGGCTTTGCACCTGACTTTGAATTGCGTGATACGGATAGCACCGTGCCGGATATGCGTCAATCTTTGTCTGATGCGGAAGGGGAGATTACCCTGTCGAATAGTGGCGATGAAGTTATTTTGCTCAGTTCGAATGGGACGATATTAGATGCGGTTAATTATGGGGATCGGGATCGCTTTTTCGCGCCAGCAGTCGATATAGACACGCTACAGACAGGGGAAAGCATTGTGCGCCAACCGACCACTTGTGACCGAGATTCGGCCGATGATTGGGCTATTGTGTCCAATCCGACACCGGGACGGGCCGACTTAGCGGGATGTAGTGGGCCTGTTGCATCTGATACAACTTCGTCTTCAAATACATCTTCTATTTCACTTAATGATTTTGGGAATTATCCTTCTATTGGTTCGATACAGGGGGATTGGAACTTTGGCTCGGCCGACGGGGAGCGGGTAACCACGATCGGTGTGGTGACCGCCCTATTCCAAGACAACAATGCGGCTGGTGAAACATTTTTTAATGTCTTTATTCAGGACTATGGGGATGGAAATAGCCAAACCTCAGATGGGATTCCGATCTTTTTGGCCTTTTCCCGCCCTCAGGTTGAAGTGGGAGACGTGGTTCGTGTAAGTGGTGAGGTGGTTGAATACCATGAACTGACCGAATTTACTCAAGATGGTTTGGAAATCGAGCGGTTAGATAGCGACGCGCCGTTGCCAGAAGCGGTCGCATGGCCGGTGAACGGGTGTGCCGAAATCGATTGTGAAACAGTAGAGAGCATGCGTGTGGCGGTCGGTCCGGCCGTGGTCGTCGGGCCAAGCTTTGAAACAGCGAGCGGCTGTGGCTTTTCCGTCATGCCGGTTGCGGCCGGTGTTTATCGGATTATCCGCCATTCTGATGACACCGATATCCGGCCGATTTTGCCGGTGTTGTCCCCCAACGACAACGCATGTGACGAACTTCCCGTACTCAAGGTTGGGGATGTCGTTGATGGTTTGGTCGGACCGCTGATTTACACTTTCGAGCAGTTTCGACTGGTGCCCGAATCCTTAGATACGCTAGAAATCACATCTGTGCCGTTGCCAACATTGCCAGCACCACCCGTTTTGCAAGCGGGTGAGATTAGCGTCATTTCATATAACGTCGAAAACTATTTTGATTTGTTCGATGATACAGGGAGTGATGCCGAGCCGAAACCATCGGCCGAACAGCTGGAGATTAAGCGGATCAAGTTGGCATCCGTGGTGCATGAAGTGGCGGGATGCCCCACGATGATCGCGATTCAAGAGGTCGAGAATGAAGGGCTGTTGCTGGAGTTGGCTGATGAAATTGCACCACTTTGTGGTTTTCTCTATCAAGTTAACCATTTAGAAAGTGATGATGGCCGTGGTATTGATAATGCCTTACTCGTGAATCCCGATGTGGTCACGATTAATGATGTGTCGTTGGAGCAACTTTGTCAGGAAATCGATACCGGTATCGATCCTATGGCCTGTCCATCTGGTGAAGACCTGCTGTTTTCTCGGCCGCCGTTTCGGGTTGATGCCGAGGCTTATGGACGGCCGATCACCGTTTACGTCAACCACTTTAAATCGAAGCGGGGTGATCCGGCCGAGACATTACAACGCCGGGTTGCACAAGCGGCTCATGTGGAATCGTTGGTTGCCGATCAACTGGCTGTGAACCCAGATGCTTTGGTCATAGTCTTGGGGGATCTAAATGATTATGCGGACTCGCCGCCGCTACAGGTTTTGACAGAATCGGGTGTGTTGACCAACGTGTTACGTGATCTGCCAGAAGAAACGCAGTACAGTTTTAATTTCAGTGGGGCGGCGCAGTTAATTGATGGGTTGCTGCTGTCACCGGCCGGTTTATCCGTATTGCAAGAGACACAAATTTTTCATGTAAATGCTGATTTCCCAGAAGCGTGGAGTGAAGATTTTGGTGAATATCGGGTGTATCGAGCGGCCGATCATGATATTCCGATGGTGGTTTTGCAGGTGAGCGGGGAGGCTGATGTGGAATCGACCGGAGACTCTGCTGTGCAAATCGAGGCTGCCCCCACCGATTCGGCACAAGACCTAGAACTAGAATCATACGCGACACCGGAAGAACCACTGGTTGATTTGTCGAACGCTCGCGAGGGGGGAAACAATACTTGGTTGGTCATTGTCTCATCAATGATCGCCTTGATCGGCGCGGTTGCATCCCGTGTGTGGCGCAGATTGTAATAGTTGGGTAACGATTTAAACAGAAAAAGCTTCTTTGATCTTGGTAAATCAAATCTATGTTGGACTTTTTCTTATAAAGATCATAAAAATTGACACTGATTTTGATTATTGCTAAAATGTCAAAACTTAATTCGACAGTGCCTATTTGTGGATTTTGTGCCATAAATAGATAAATGGAGGCTCTAATGCAGGTAGATGTATTGGAAACAACTGGGGTCATTAACGTGACCGACTCGGCCGGGGAAATGGTCAAAAATCTATTGATTTCTAAAAACGTGCCAGATTATGGCTTGCGTGTGTTTGTGTCTGGTGGTGGCTGCTCAGGCTTGCAATATGGCATGGCTCTCGAAGCGGAAGCACGGCCGTATGACCATGTAATCGCCAAGGAAGGGTATAAAATCTTTATCGACCCGACCAGTATGATGTACTTAAATGAAGCAACGATCGATTATCAAGATAGCATTATGGGTGGTGGGTTCAAAATCGAAAACCCGAATGCGGCCGCGAGCTGTGGGTGTGGGACTTCTTTCAAACCCAAAGATGGGGCGGACGCGACCGCTGCGGCCGGTTGTGGCTCTTGTGCCAGTGCTAGCGCGTAATAGGTTCGCTTAACCAAACTGAAAGATCGTCTCGTTAAAAAATTGAATTTAAACGAACCGAAAGGGGTGATTTATTCACCCCTTTTGTTTGTATAAGGGTAATAGGGGAGCAGAGATACAGGTTGTGTAAAATCGGCCGGATTGGGCTGACAATGCTGAAATTAAGTAGAGGAAAAACATGAAGTTTTGGCCAAGTTTTAATGCAAAACCGAAAAGTAAAATCTTGTGGCTCGACTTGGGCGACTTAGGGGATCTTGTAAACCCCGCTGGTCCACATGAGCAATGGCAAGATCATGGGTTGGGTCTGTTGCGGACCATCATGCACCAAAATGGGATCATGACCGATTTGGCATCGACCCGTGCAGTAACCTCATGGGAAGAGCTGGCAAAACAGATGAAAGGGTATGAAATGCTTCTGATGAATGTGCGAAGCTATACCTATCCTGTGGCGATTAAATCGGCACAAATCTTTAAAGAATTGAACCCCAATAGCTGGGTGCTCACCGGTGGGATGCATGCTACCGTGGCGGCTGATGAAATGTTGTTGATTGAAGAATTTGACCGCATTTGCCAAGGCCCTGGGGAAAAAGTCATTTTAGATTTGGTGCGCGATCCGGCCGCTTATCCCCGTTTGGTGATGGGGGTTGGGGCGAAATCGATGGCGGAATGGCCCAAAATCGACCGAGAATTGTGGCCTAAACCGGCGAGCCGTAAATTACGCAAAGGGTTTAACTGGCCGATGGAGCCGGAATGTGGTTGGGGGCCGCCACCTGTTGCAACCATTATGACGAGCCGTGTTTGCCCTTGGCAGTGTGTGTTTTGCAACGAAAATTCTTATATCCCCAATATGGGACGGCCGTCAGTCGATTCCGTAATCGATGAACTCAATTTTTTGGATCGCAAATACGGAGTAGGCTCTGTCGTAATTCACGACTCGATGTTTTTCCAAAACCCGAGCTGGTTAGAAGAATGGATCGAGAAGTATCCCCGTAATGCGAACAAAGTATGGCCCTATTGGGCGGCCGGCCGTGCCGATACGGTGCGTCAATGGCCAGAACTATTTGAAGCGCTGATCAAAGAAACCAATTGGACCACCATCTCTATCGGCTTTGAATCGGGTAGCGATCCGATTTTGCGCCTGCTCAACAAAGAATGTACAGAAGAAGATAACTTCTTTGCGATCGATTTATTAAATCGGATCGCGGATGAGCAAAAAGCGGCTGGGAAACTGGTCCCTTATTTCTGGTCTAACATTATGTTGGGGATTCCCGGAGAAAAACCGGAAGATGCATTTAAAACGATGCGCATGCTCAAACGGATGCGTTACGTCTACCCTTCAATTTCATTTTATGCCCCCTACCCCGGCTCCGCCTTGGGGTATCAGCTCATCGCCGAAGGCAAGAGCCGTATGACCAAAGACAATTACCATCGTTTTCCCGATGATGAAAAAGTTATTGGTGTGGATTATGGTTTTTATCGTGACTTGTTGGCGGGCAAATATGATGCTGAAATCAATTCGGGCCTAACCGATACTGAAAAACAACGTGATTCGGCCGGTATGGACGCTTTGGCCAAAGCTTAATCGTAGCGTGTGATTCACTATGAATCATGGGCGACCAATCATCAATCCTTAAACTATGAGCAGTTTTAGCAATCCACATTACATGTACATCTTCGATATGAAGAATGGCAAGAAAAAGTTGGCGTACGGGACAAGCCCAGAAGATGCGCTCGATATTCTACGTATTCGCTTAAGCGAAGAAGAGATGTCGGAAATTTTGACAGAGCAGTTTAAGCGTATCTCACAGCGTAAATTGCATGAATATGTTGATAATCTGGGCTAGAAGTCGGGTAATCGCGCTACCTTAATTCAAATATAGAGGAGAATACATGACTCACATGAAAACTGTTGGATTTTCTGCAAGTATTTAGTCGTATTATCGACTCGCAATCTATTAATCTAATATCTCACACCAAAAATCTGAAATGCCCAACGTGATGTCCATAGCTGACGAATCGATTTACCTCATCCATGCACTAAGGCCGATGGCCCGTGCGCTAAGTATGGTGGGTGATTTGGATGAGACATTGACCATGATTGTATGGAAAACAGCCGGTTTGATTTCGACCGATTCTTGCTCGATTTTCTTGCTAGACCCAGATGGAATGACATTGCGTTTGCGAGCAACAACAGGGTTGAATGAGTCAGCTTTGGGGCGTGGGACACTGCGTATGGGGGAAGGAATGACCGGGCATGCTGCATTGCATGGTAAACCGGTTTATTCTTCAGATGCGCATAAAGATCCGCTCTTTAAGCAACTACCTCATACGGATGAGAAAGAATATCAATCTTTGTTAGCTGTTCCTTTGGTGGTTAATGAAGTGAGCTTAGGGGCGATGAATGTACAGTCAATTGCCTCTCATCGTTATACGACTGAGGAAGTGGCATTACTTTCCCTGATTGCCGATCTCGCGGCCGGATCGATCTATAAAGCACGTTTGTATGATGTGCAAAAGCAGCAATTAGATGAACTACAAGCGGTTGTGCAGGTAAGTGAGGCGGTTACCTCTCCCCAATATCTCGATGATATTTTGAATGTTGTGACCGCAATGGTGGCGCAGGTATTGGGTGCGGCCGTTTGCTCCCTATTTTTACTCGATGAATCTGGGGAATATTTAGAGTTGAAATCGGCGCAACGCTTGACATCCTATCAACCTCGGCCGCCCCACCATATCGGGAGCGGGGTGCTGGGGGGTGTGGTTCGTGACGGGCGGGCCGTTTACATTCCGGATGTACGTATTGATGAACGGTATTTAGGCCGTGAGTTGGCGGCCGAAGAAGGGCTTGTTTCCTTATTAGCTGAGCCACTGAGTGTCCGTGAAAAAGTGATCGGGGTATTGGCTTGTTACACAACGAAAGAAACCCGTTTTTCGGATAAACAACAGACCTTATTGGCGACATTAGCCAATCAGACCGCCTTGGCGATTGAAAATGCCCAGTTGATTACCAATGCGGCCGTGGTTCGTGAGATGCATCATCGGATTAAGAACAATTTGCAGACAGTCGCGATGCTCATGCAATTGCAGTTGGGCGAAGCACATAAGCTGAATACACGTGAAGTTTTAGAGACCAGCATCGCTCGGATACACAGTATCGCGACAGTACATGAAGTACTATCTGAACGAGGGTTTCGGTTAGTTGAAGTGCGGGATGTGTTAGAGCGGATTGTAGCGGCTGTGATGATCCGGCCGTCACAAGATATTTCGATTTTGGTGCAAGGTGAACAAATGTCCTTGCCCAGCCGTGCAGCGACAGCCGTGGCGTTCGTGGTTAATGAGCTGGTACAAAACGCGATAGAACATGGTTTTGCAGATCGTGATTCAGGCGAAGTCTCCGTGACGTTGAGCCACACACCACAATGGTTTTTGATTTCTGTGGCTGATAACGGCCGTGGACTCCCTGTGGAAATTGAGCCTAATTTAGGTTTAGAACTTGTCGAAACACTGGTGAAAGATGACTTAAATGGAGACCTGTCATTCGTGCGTCTTTCACAAGGAACCTCGATTGATTTTCGGATACCACGATCATTGGCGACCCCCATTTGATCGTTATACAGTTGAGAGTAGCTTCCCACCAAACAAAAATAATAATAGTTATTAAAGGGGATAGAACTCAGTTTACTCGGTTTCTATTTCTACTAAATTGAGAGATACAAATGCGTGTTTTAATAGCTGATGATGAATCGATTATTCGTATGGGGCTTAAATCGATGTTGCAGGAGATGGGACATTTCGTTATTGCGGCCAGAAACGGCCGTGAGGCGGCCCAGATGGCGCGTAAGCAAAGGCCTGATTTAGCGATCTTGGATATTAATATGCCCCATATGGATGGCATTCGTGCCGCCAAAGAGTTGATTCAAATTCGGCCGATTCCAATTATTATGCTCACCGCATTTAGCACCGATGATTTAATCGAAAAGGCGACAAATCTTCCAATCCAAGGTTATTTGGTTAAGCCGGTGAATCAGGGAAGCTTGCACGCCGCGATTCGAGTCGCACAAAAGAGGTTTCAAGACACAGTTGCCATACAGGCTGAGAGCGAAAAGCTAGCATTGGCTTTAGAAACTCGAAAAATCGTAGATCGAGCTAAAGGTAAACTGATGCTTGAAAAAGGACTGGATGAGGCAGCCGCTTACCGATTGTTGCAATTGCGGGCACGCGAATCTCGGAAATCACTTAAAGATGTGGCATCTTCACTACTGGCTGGCTAATGTTTTCACTCGATTGTAACGATGTCGTCCATGCCTTGTATAACACAGTTGTCCAGAAACCAGCTATGGTTTCTTCCCCCGCTGAGCTGGAAATGGTCAAGCTACTTGAGAACACATTTCGAGCGGTTAATATCGGATTAAACTCAAATCAATTTGAAAACAGTAGTTTTTCAAATTCAGGATCAAGGTCAAACTTTGGCCATAGTCGTTTAATCACTTGATCCGGATTCAAATTGATTTGATCAGTAAATTGCAAGCACTTTATCATGGGTCCTAGACGTTGCATTTTGAGAAGATGAATCACACATACATAAGGATCATTCCTCAGAAAACCTAGCGGTTTTGAGACATATTGCCCTGATCATCCTGAAGCAGAAAAAATCTACCCAAATTGATATTAAGGCAATGCGACTGAAATGTAGACGGCCCGAGGCTTATTTGTTGAAAGTCCTGCAGAGCTAGGTGCGATTGCCCTACAGCGAGGGGCTTTTGCCCTTGATAGAATAGGCAGATTTTAATAAAATTAGGTTTGGTTTGATGTAAAGTAAGAAAAAGATGTTGTACATATGCAATTCTTCAAACCAAAATTAAAGTATTGACATTATAAATAACTCGGTCCAAGTAACTAGATTTTTGTATATGCTCCGCTTTTTGCACTTCCAGTGTGGGGCGCGGGGTGTTTTGAGAGGGTTAGGTCTGTTACTTTAAATCCGCCTCTACATCCCAGTAATTATCCTTGTTTATTTGCTTTATAAATTTTGATTAAGTGATGAATTATGCCCACACTGGGGGGGGATTAGAAACTAACGTGCAATGTTGTCTTGCTGGCCCGAATTAATTTGTGACAAATGGTAGGAGTAAAATTTAGTGAACTCTATTAATACAAATGACATGTATTCTGATAACGATTTACGTGAATACGTGAACATTTTAATAAAATATTGGCGGTGGCTTCTGATTTTTCCGCTTGTTATTTCAATTGCCATGTTTGCGTTTCAGACAACTCAGCCATCAATCTATCAATCATCGGTCTTGCTTGCTATTACAAACCCGCTTGATACGAATATCGCAATCGATGGTGACATTCATGCTTATGGACAGCTAGCTTTAAGTGATGCATTGGTTACAACACTGCATAGCCGTTTTGCGGATCAATTGCCAGAAGAGATTGAAAATAGTATTCAACTTCGCAACAACGTTCTCTCTCTTGATACCTCCACAAGTAGTGATCTTCTTGGATTGACTGTTACGACTTCCTCCCCACAATTAGCGGCTGATATCGCTAATTCATGGGCTCAAATATTGATTGAAAATGCGCGGCCTATTTATGGGACGCCTCGTGTTGAATCTATCGGGTATTTAGAGCTTCAATTAGAAGAAAATGAAATACTGTTAAAAAACGCTGAAAATGCGATCATTGAGTTTGAGTCGTCAAACAACAAGGTATTTTTAGAGAATGAGCTAAACACATTGATTCAGCAGCAAATAGATACGTTGGATACACTTTCTAATGTAGAACGGCTTTCGAATAACATAAGTGCATTTCGTCAATATATTCTGTCCGGAGACCCAAATGAATCGGTGACGGCGCAAGACTTATTGACTATTATTGACTTGCAAAATCAAGTGTTTGAATCTATTTCTGCTCAGTATCAGATATCAGTTAACTTTGATTTTGATGGTGAACTAACCATTGCCTCCGAGTTGGCTCAAAATTTGGATACTTGGTTGTCTATCTTGTCTGATCGCAGAGATCGGTTAAATTCATTGTTGGAAGAGACTAATCCTCAAATATTAAACATACAAACAGACCTTCGTATTCTTGATAATCAATCGCAACGTTTTGAAGCCGAATTACAGCAAATTCAAGAAACGCGTAATAGTTTGCAATTATCGCTTAATCAACAAATCATTTCTTCGCAAAGTATAGAGAATCAAGTTCGAGTAGTTGCTGAAGCGATTAGTGTCAATCAAGCCGTACCAAACAATACCCTTTCAACTGTGGTATTCACTTTTATGGTTACATTTATCCTCCTTGCCACTGGGGTTGTTTCATTTTATTGGCTACAGAATGAGTAAACTCTCTTTCCGGTAGCTCGCGACCTGATTCAGATAAAATAAGTCTATCGTTGATAAGATATGACTGTCAATCAAGCTTGAAAAATAAGAGATTCACCAAAAATTCTGTTGTACTGCAGTTGATGGTTGTGCCTTTAATCTACTTGCAGATTAAAGGCACAATTTACTTTTAAAGTAAACATATACGATAAAGATACACACAAAAGCGGAAATTCGATGATGCCCGTGTATGAAATAGATAGCAAGGGGTCAATTGTGCTTTGGTTTGTCAGTTTGGCGAACGAGAAACTTATAGATACCGTGCATTTTGATGATGGTTATTGTTTTTAGGTGAAAACATAGATGAGCATTCATTTTTCTACAATTTTGATTACAGGGGGGGCTGGATTTATCGGCTCTAATTTGGCATGGCGGTTATTGGGCGCGAAAAACAAAGTTGTTGTGTTTGATAATTTTAGTCGCGCAGGAACGCAAAAAAATGCAGCTTGGCTAACTACACATGAAAATCGAGATGCATTGACAATTTTACGTGCTGATTTACGTGATGCGGTTGCGGTTCAAGATGCAATTGAGGGAGTTGATATAGTCTTTCATCTTGCCGGGCAAGTTGCTGTAACCACCTCGGTTCGAGATCCGCGAAACGATTTTATGGATAATGCATTGGGAACACTCAATGTACTTGAAGGGGTTCGTCTTGCTTCGACACAACCGATATTGATTTACTCCAGCACCAATAAAGTGTATGGCAAGATGGACGACATTCTTGTTGGAGAAGACGAGAATCGTTATTTTTACGAAGAGCTTAAACAAGGGGTTCCTGAAAGCTTTCCTTTAGATTTTCACTCTCCTTATGGCTGTTCCAAAGGAGCTGCCGATCAGTATGTACGTGATTACTCTCGTATTTATGGCATTAAAGGTGTTGTGTTCCGCCAAAGCTGTATTTATGGTTATCGGCAACTTGGGGTTGAAGATCAAGGATGGGTTGCTTGGTTTGCGATCGCAGCCACGCTGAACCGGCCGATCACGATTTATGGCAATGGTAAACAGGTACGCGATATTCTTTTTATTGATGATCTTTTAGATGCGTATGAAGCGGCCGTGGAACAGATTGATGTGACCCGAGGGAAGATTTATAATATCGGTGGTGGTCCCAAGAATACCATTAGTGTATGGCGTGAATTTAAGCCTCTGCTGGAAGCGAGCTTAGACAAAGAGATTCCCGTTTCTTATGATGATTGGCGGCCGGGTGATCAACATGTCTTTGTGAGTGATATTCGCCAAGCTGAGCTTGATTTCGGGTGGGCTCCCAAAGTGGGGGTAAAAGATGGCATTGCCCGCTTGTGTGAATGGGTTGTGGCGAATCAAGACCTATTTGAGTCTTGATGAAAACCAAAACATAGATGGTTCAAAGCTGTTGACACCTGTTAGCCGGTTATGATCGGCTTAATCGGCTTGCTTGTGCGTGGGCTTTCTGTGTAAGCCGGTAGCGAAAACCAAAACCGACTGCCAGCACCTTCTTCACTCTCGACCCCCACGTCTCCCCCCATTTTGCGTACGATACGCTCTACAATCGAGAGACCTAGCCCATGCCCATTCTTCCGTTTGCTACCGAGATCTGCAAACGGTCGGAATAAAAGCTCCTGATCCTTTTTAGCGATGCCGGGACCTTGGTCCCGCACCCAGAAAACGATCATCTCTTTCGCTGGGTCAAAATGGGCTCCTAAAGACAAAATTGGCGGCGTTCCCCCATATTTAAGCGCATTGGTCATGTAGTTATACCAAATTTCTTCGATCCACGGGCCATACCCTTTGGCGATGAGCCAGTGATCTGGCAGATCGATTTCCGCCTCGATTTCTTTGATCCACTCGGCCAACCGATCCTGTACCTCGCTCACGATAAAAGCCATATCGATTTTTGTGTAGACCGCTTTCGCTTCCCGAACGGCCGATAAAAGCATTAAGGCATCGATTACACTCGCCATTTTACGGCCGTTGCGGGCGATAACTATTGACGAATTGTGCACCGTATCGGGGGTGATATCTTCTGGCGACTCATGCGCGGTCATCACCAGATACTCCGCATAGCCGACAACACGGGTTAACATATTTTGTAAATCATGTGCGACCGTGTGCCCGAAGGCGTCTAGTTCCGCATTTCTTTCCTGCAAATCAAGTGTCTGGGTGCGTAGGGCTTTTACAAGCCGTGCATTTTCTAGAGCACTCGATGCGGTAGCCGCTAAGGTTTCAGCTAAAGACAAGTCGTCATTATCAAAAGCCCCAGATAATTTGTTGACAAACTCGACGACCCCAATGACTTCACTACGCGCTCGTAGCGGGACCGCCATCAGAGATTGGGTCGTAAAATTGATTTGTGCATCGACATCACTTTGAAAGCGTTCATCAGTTGCCGCACGATGTAAGATGGTGCTTTGGCCACGCTCTGCGACCCAACCGACCACCCCTTCCCCCCGCTTCTTGCGGATACCCATGAGTGGCGGTGGCCCTGTACGATGGATGACCGCTTGACAGACCACTTCTTGTTGTTGACTATCATTGACCCATAACCAAAGTGAACCCCCTTCGGCGTTGAGCAAATCAATTGCGGAACGCATTAGCTGCTCGATCACTTGACTGGGCTCCAAAATAGAAGAAAGTTTTGATGCGATTCCGTTGAGGGATTTTAAGGTATTGTTACGGGATTGCAGGGTGAAGAGCATGTCTAAACGCTCTTTTTCGATTTGCTGACGTCGTAACATATTGCGAACAACTAAGGGAAGTAGAGTCAGATAATCGTTTGATTCATTTTTGTTTAAATAATCGTTGGCTCCATGACGTAATGCGGTGGCAGCTAATGTCTGATCATCGGCCGGTGTTAGAAAAAGAATCGCTGGTGGTGTGGGGGATTGCTGCGCAGCATCGACTAAATCGATGCTATTTTCATCTGGTAAGTCATGGGTGATAACGATAAGATCATAGGCATGTGTGGTAAACAACTGGGCCCCAGCACGGCCGGTTGCCGCGAGATCAATGGCATACTTAAAAGGCTTAAGCGTTTCTTTGAACGCATAAGCGATTGATTCATTGTGCTCAATGTAAAGAATACGGATCTTAGATGACATAAACAGAAAGTCTTTTCTTGGCTATTGATCAGCGTGTATGAAGAAATGATTATGGGACTTACCACCACGCTTTGAAAGTAATGATTGTACTCCCTAAGGGATCACTCTCGCCATCTTGATAGGCGAATGCTTCAATTTGAACGTCTTGCCCTGGGGTTAAGGTGAGACCGCTTAAATCAACAATCGCTTGGCTTGTACCGTTTTGAGCTGTTTTGGCTGTCAATGTTTGTTCAATCGAGTCCCCCTGATGGCTAATAACAAGTTTGATGTCTAAACCATCGACTGGGCCTATTTGTGGATTTTGGACCAACAAATAAACAATTTGTTCCTCTCCAGAATAGAGAATCGGTGCGTGTACAGCCGCCGTAATGTCAACTGACTCGATTTGCGTAATTGTCCCCTTTGGAATCAACGCTTGGGGGCCCGCTTCATAAACCGTATACAAATAATGGGCACGGCCGATAAAGCCAACACGGACCTGTTGTCCCGTAGGCGCTTCCGGATGCCATTCCAAACGGACATTTTCAAAATACTGGACCCGTAAATCCCCCTCATTTAGCTGTTCTGAAATCGGTAGTCCAAAGACATTTAAACCATCACTTTGACGGTAAAAATCGAGGAAAGCCCCTTGGACACAAGGCGCAACTTGGCCGAAACACTCGACTTCCCCATTGGGAACTGTGGCGACCTGCGGTAAATCTAATCCTTCATACGCCCATTCGCCAAGAGCGGCTATGGTGATCGTTTCAGTTGTTGGATTGTAATCGAGACGGCCGCCATTGAAATACTGGACATTGATTTCTGCACCGTTTTCATCGATTAGTTGCAATAGGGCACTATAGGGCTCACCAAAGAGTTCATCTAGATTATTCACTTGATAATAGCTCTGTAAAACTTCATCTACACAGATATCAATACAAGCTGTGTCTGGTTGTTCTGTTTGTTGGCAAGCTACCACGATTAGCATGATCCACAGGAGAGATGCGATCGATAAAATAACAGATTTGCCCTTGGCTTGGGTTTGTTGTCGTGTTCTTAGTTCCAAATGTGACATTCTGAGTACTTTGCCACCGATTCAACGAGAGCGTTTCCAGACTACATAACGTGCTATCAGGAATGGCGGTCACTAATAAGCTTTGTCTTCAAGTGCTTCATGTTCTTCACGAAGACGTAAATAACTATCATACCGTTCTGTGGCGACACGGCCGTTTTCGACGGCCGCTAGAACCGCACAGCCCGGTTCGTGTAAATGAGTACAATCACTAAACTGACAGAGAGAGACCAGTGGGGCGATTTCTCTAAAATATCCATCGATTTCATCCGGTTCGACATCATATAGTGCCCAACCACGAATACCTGGGGTATCTGCAATATACCCACCTTGACTACTTTCAAGTTTAAACAACTCAGCAAAGCGGGTCGTATGCATCCCTTTTGTGGTTGCTTGACTGACCGCACCTGTTTTTAAGCCAAGCCCGGGCTGAATCGCATTGAGCAAACTAGATTTACCCACACCAGACGAGCCTGCGAAAACTGAGACACGGCCGTCTAACTGCGCTTTTAGTTTGTCAATTCCCCAGCCTTTTTCCGCACTAACTGTCACTAGAGGATAGCCTATATCTGCATAGACCTTGAACTCTTCTTCGGCCGTGCCAGATTCGGCTAAGTCGATTTTGTTGACACAAATCACGGCAGGAACCTTTTGTTGCTCGGCAACAGCAAGCAATCGATCTAGCTTTCGCAGATGGGTTTTCGGTTTGCGGAGTGAAAAGACAAAGATGACTTGATCTACATTGGCGACTAATACCTGCTGGCGATCTGTCTGCAATTGACGATTATGAGCCGACGGCCGTACACGAGAAAGGGAATTGCGGCGCTCGGCAACCGATTCGACTAAGCCTTCATTCGTTGCGTGTTGGGTAAAATGAACCCAATCGCCTACTGCGACAATGTCAGTCGCTTTTTTTTTCCGCTTTAAACGCCCCGGCAAACGGCATATAACTTGCTGACCGGAATTAGTTTGTACCGTATAAAACCCACTGATCGCCTTAATAACCAATCCTTCTTTTGCCAAATTAAATCATACCACCTTCGTTCGTAATGTTTGTACCCTAGCGCGTACGAACTTAAATCTAAAAATCCATAAATTTAAGGGCACTCAGATCATAGTACTTAACCCGTATAAAGTATTCCTTCTATATAGTATAGCGCAAAAACGGGCAAACACATGCTCAACCTCGCCTCGCGTTTATCAGCTTAGGACTGATTATCTACAAATTAAGCTGTTCGATTCTAGAGTTTAAGTTACAAGACTCCCATTATTATGCCTCTTAAGCTCTGTTTTGTGACAAATTCCGCACTGGGGTGACGATTGAGTATGTTCTATTGGTCACCGAATTTGTCGGCCGATTCTTATGAGCGTGAGCCGACTGCAATCAGCTCGGCATCGGGTACGTCTTGTAAACCGGTCGCTAAACGATGGGCGATGTTACCGGTCGTTAAAATTCCCCAACGAAATGTTTCTACTGTCATACAAATCTCTTCATTAATGTGTAATTGCGTAAAATGTGGGCCAATTGAGTTGCAAATTATTCAGCAGTGACTCGAATTCGGCCGTCTTCAACCGCGATATTTTCAATGTTGAGTGGGTTTCCATTGTTCCCATATAGAACCAGCTCAGACAAAGCGCGATTCCCTTCTATTTCTAGTTCTGAGATCATATCCCCAATCGGGCCATCGGGTGGGGTGCTAAACACCATGCCACCGATATCAACCCCGATGACTTTAAATCGGGCATTATTGCCGTCGATCCCCAGAATAACCGCGATTTGCTGACTGCCTAAACCGAGATTGGCTTGACCGCTCACTATGACCGCGTTCGGTTTAAGATCGATAGAGACGTTTTGCACTTGATTGGTCACTTCTGGCGGGGCCTCCGGCCAAACGGTTGACTGGAAAACCTCATTGATACTGGTTTCATCATATTCAAAATAATAAACTTCGTTCCCTTCGGTTGTGATGCCTGCGGCCGCCTGATCCACCCCCATCGCGTTGAGATCTACCGTTTCTTGCTGTCCATCTAACTGAACCGTCACTTGATCTAATTCTTGTACGACCACGGCCGGTGTGGGGGCCACGGCTACGCTGCCACCACTCGTTGTATTGCTACTCGCGATCTCTGAATTCGCCCCGACCCCTTCGGTAATAACCAACTCGCCACCGTTATTGTCCAAGACTTCAATTGTGAGACCTCCATCGCTTAACTGCCCTAAAACATCTTCCGTTTGTTGCCCGTCGCCAAAACCGGCAAATGCGACCATGATACGTGGCACAAAGTATGCCCCGACACAAGCGAAGATGACACACATTGCGCCTACACCGATGAACCCTAAAATAATATTTCTTCTACGCTTTCCCATTTGATAACCTCAATAATATGATGTTTGATAACTGACTTAGATTATAATGCCTCATCAAAATAGCTTTGCTTGCTAAACGATTTTCTTAGAATAGGGTGATGCGCGAGGCTGATCGAGCACGTCACGCCGAAATTGAATCCTACTTCTTACATCTTATTTCATATTTTTGCTAAAATCCCATCATGATCAAAATCGTATTTATGGGAACCCCTGATTTTGCGGTTCCGTCCCTAGAAGCTTTAATCCCGACCGGCAATGTGGTTGGGGTGGTAACCCAACCGGACCGGCCGGCCGGTCGAGGCAATAAGCTACGCCAGCCCCCTGTTAAAGTGGCGGCACTCAATGCCGACTTGCCGGTCTATCAGCCGGAATCGTTGCGCTCGCGTGACGCGGCCGCTCCGATTGCGGCTTGGCAACCCGATTTGATCGTGGTAGCCGCTTTTGGCCAGATATTGCGTCGTCATTTGTTAGAGTTGCCCCGTTTGGGCTGTGTCAATGTCCATGCATCCCTTTTGCCACGTTGGCGCGGTGCATCACCCATTCAGCACGCGATTCTTGCGGGGGATGCGGAAACAGGGGTCACGCTCATGCAAATGGATCGTGGGCTTGATACCGGTGACATGCTGGTCAAAGAATCATTGATGATCGCCACCGATGAAACGGCCGCGACGCTACATGATCGGCTCGCTGCGCTGGGCGGAGAGATGATGACTCGCTATTTGCCCGATTTGCTCAACGGCCGACTCTCGCCGACACCGCAGAGCGATGATGAAGCCAACTATGCCCCGCTCATTAGCAAAACGGACGGCCGTTTAGATTGGTCAGAAGCGGCGGTTGCGCTAGATCGTCGCCTGCGTGCGATGTCTCCGTGGCCGGGGGCGACCACCACATGGCAAGGCAAGCCGGTGAAGATTCTATCCGCTGTGCCATTGGCTGACGTTCCGCCCCAAGGGAAGATCGGCGAGGTTGTGAATTGGCAGGGGAACACGGCTGTACAAACGGGTCAAGGGGTATTCCAGCTTGATCATGTACAGCTTGCTGGTAAAAAAGCGACCCAGATCGCCGACTTTGTGCGCGGGCGTCCCCAATTTATCGGCGCAATTCTCGAATAGGAACAACTATGAATATTTTAATTTTCGGTTCTGGTGCGGTCGGCCGTTATCTCACAGCTCATTTGGCCCAAGTTGCTGATCATACGGTGTTGATTTCTCGCTCAAATACAACACAGCTTCACGAAACCGGCATTTCTGTGAGCAAAAACAACGGGAAAGAGATAGTCCGTGCCCAGCCATTTGTCGTCCCCTCGTTGCGTAAAGCTCTGATCAAAGCGGACGAATTAGGGCAACCTTTCGACTACATTCTGCTGACCACCAAGTCGTATGATTTGCCCGATGTGATCGATCATCTTGTCGCTTACACACCACAGCCACCGCCCTTGATTACCATGCAAAACGGGATCGATATCGAACAGCTTTTGACTCAGCAGTTTGGGAAAGAAAAGGTAATTGCCGGCTCTTTGACTGTGCCGGTTAGCTATGATCATCAGTTAAACATTGTTGAAGAACGGCCGGATCGGGGGATTGTGTTTGCCAGCCCTGCTGGAACCAATAATCATAAACCTGTGGCGAACCTGTTTAGCTCGGCCGGTTTAAATGTGACCACGGCCGCTAACCATCGTTCGCTTAAATGGTCAAAGGCATTGACCAATATGATCGGCAATGCGACATCGGCGATTGTGAACCGGCAGCCTGGAGTGCTCTACAAATACAAGCCGATCTTCCAGCTAGAGATGAAAATGCTTGAAGAAGCGCTGGCTGTCATGAAAAAACAGCATATTCCGATTACCGATTTGCCTGGCACGTCGGTAAAGCGCTTGGCGTTCGGTGTTCGCTGGCTGCCTCGTAACTGGTTCCAATCGATTCTTACCAAGCGGGTCGCCAAAGGGCGTGGGGATAAAATGCCTTCTTTCCAAATCGATTTGGCTGCTGGGAAAGAAAAAAATGAGGTTTTGTACCACAATGGGGCGGTCTATCGGATCGGCCAAGAGGTGGGTGTTCCAACCCCTGTTAATGCGGCCTTAAACGATATTTTGTTGGGAATCGCTCGCGGCGAACGGGATTGGGACCAGTATTCGGGCAAGCCGAAGCGGTTGTTGGCGACCGTAAGAAAACATATACAACAGCAAAAAACGCAAGCGAAATCTTAAACCGCGCCATTTTTATTTACATTTGGTTCCGATTTAGCTATATTTAAAACGAAGATTATCATAAAAACGACTAGGTAAACCAGCCATGCCCCTTAGTTCTACCATGCGGGAATACCTCGCAGAAATTTATAGACTCCAAGAAGATTCCGACACGGTGAGTACCACCAGTTTAGCGGACCGATTAGATGTTTCACCTCCCGCTATTCCACGTATGCTCAAGCGGCTACGTAGTGCCGGATTGGTCGACCATATTCCTTATCAAGGGGTTAAGTTGACGGAGCTCGGCCGTATAGAGGCGCTGAAAGAGCTACGCCGCCACCGTTTGCTTGAAGTTTTCTTAGTTGATGTGATGGGATTTACGTGGGATGAAGCGCATGAACATTCCCATGATTTAGGGGCCGGTTTAAATGATGAAGTGGCTGAACGCATGGCGGAAATGACCGGTAATCCGAGCCGTTGCCCCCACGGAGAGCCGATTCCTGACATGACCGGTGTTTTACCGACCGTGACCGATACCTGTATTATGAATTTAAGTGTTGGGAAAAAAGGGGTTGTTAGCCGTGTACGTACCCATGATCCAGAGAAACTGCAATATTTCGCATCGTTGAAAGTTGTGCCACAGCAGCCATTTGAAATTCTCGGCCGTGCCCCTTTTAATGGGCCGATGCGTCTAAAAATCAACCGAGATGAAGTGGTGTTGGG
>WTJY01000089.1 GCA_011524645.1 Anaerolineales bacterium
GCATTGACAGCGTACAATTTACGATTGAACGCGCCGGTGGCCCCGCCTTTGTCGATGCCAACAACACGCTCGCTATCAACAGCGCGGCCGGTGCCTACCAAGCCCCAGACTCGGTCGCGGCCGAAATCGATGTTACCGCCAATGGCAGTATCAACGTCAAAGTCCAAACGATCGCCATCGGCGATGAACAATGGCTCACCAATTTCCTCACAGGGCAATGGGAAAAGCTCCCCGAAGGGATCGGCTTTAACCCCGCCATTATTTTCAATCAAGATGTCGGTTTAGAGCCGATTTTGGCCGAAAACCTCGTCTCCGCCTCCATGCCCCGCAGCGAATCACTCGACGGCCGCGACTACAACGTGATGGATGTCGAGATCGAAGGGGATCGTGTCGCCGCCATCACGGCCGGAACCGTCGTCTCTGACGAGTCGGTCACCCTCGAGCTATGGATCGACCCTGAAACCAACTATATTCACCGCATCGTTTTTGAAACCGCCAGCACCGGCGACGAAGCGAGTCAGTGGGCACTCAATTTCACCAACTTTAACGAAGCGGTCACCATCGAAGCACCGTAAGAGGAAGTAAGAAATAAGAAGTATGAAGTATGAACAAGTCGTTTTCATATTTCATACTTCTTACTTCATAATTCATCGTTCCCACTTAATCATTTTTCAATGAAAAACCAATCACAATCTTCCCGCTCCCCACGTCTGATCTTAGCGGTCATCGCATTTGGGGTTTTTGTCGCGGCCGACGATCTCACCGTTGTTTCGACAATGCTCAGACAGATCGTATTTGACCTCGGTCTCGCGCTTCCCGATGATTTAGATAAGGCGGCATGGATCGTCAACGCATATCTCATCGCTTATGTCATCATCATGCCTTTTATCGGCCGTGTAAGCGATGTTCTAGGGCGGCGATTTGTCTATTTGAGCGCGATGGCTCTCTTTTTAGCCGGTTCGATTTGGGTCCCGTTCGCTAATTCATACGAAGCATTTCTTGCCGGACGGGTCTTAACCGCTCTCGGTGGAGGTGCGATGGTACCGGTCGGCATGGCGATTCTAGGCGATGTCTATCGGCCAGAACAGCGCGCCTCAGCCCTCGGCATTCTTGGGGCGATCGACACGGCCGGTTGGGTGTGGGGTCCATTATACGGCGCCCTGCTTATCCGCTTTCTCAGTTGGGAATGGCAGTTCTATCTCAATATTCCGTTGAGCCTAATCGGGCTTGCACTGGGCTGGTGGGTCTTAGCCGATTTGCCCCGCCCCAGCCAGCGGGAACGAATCGACTGGGTGGGAACAGGATTGCTTACCGTTTGTTTGCTCACGCTCAATATCGCGTTGCTTGGCAGCGGCGATGTCGGCGCGGCCGGTAGCTTTACTGCGGTCGCCGAGCAAGAATCGTGGGAAACATGGCCCTTCTACCTTGCGGCCGGTATCACCTTTGTTCTATTCGTTCTATCACAACACTACTGGACCAATGGCGCGCCACCACTCATCGAACTCAGCCTATTTCGCCGCCCCAATTTTTCGCCGGCCGTGATCATCAACTTCTGCGTCGGTGCCATCCTGATTATCGCGATGGTCAATGTACCCCTTGTGGTCAACGTGCTCGAACTCGATGTCGGACAAGCCGCCCTCATGAGTGGCTATCTACTCAGTGGCATGACCGGTGCGATGGCGATCACCGCTTATCTGGGTGGGCAAGCGACCGAGCGCTGGAGCTACCGGCCGGTCACCACAGCCGGTTTAGGGTTCGCCGTTGTCGGGTTCGCTCTCATGGGGTTTATCTGGACCGCCGAAACCAGCTTTTTAGACATGGCTTACCATCTCGCCATTCTCGGCGCGGGCTTCGGCTTGATTATCGCCCCGGTCGGCGCGGCCGTTATCAACGCCGCCCCAGACGCACAACGGGGTATCGCCTCAAGCTTGGTCATTGTCATGCGTCTCATCGGCATGAGCGTCGGACTCTCCGCCCTAACCTCATGGGGCTTGTATCGTTTCGACATTTTACGCACCCAAATCGTTTTGCCAGAAATCACCGACGAAGGGTATTACGACGCCCTGATCGCCGGATTAACCAACACCACCATCGCGGTTCTGGCCGAAACCTTCGTCATTTCAGCGGCCGTTGCAGCTATCGCCTTGCTCATCGGTTTCATGTTAAAACGAGACCCCAGCTAATTCCCAACGAAAACCATGTCCTCACCATTACAAAGCTTAAAAATCCTCGACTTTTCCACCTTGCTCCCCGGCCCCTACGCCACCATGATGCTGGCCGATTTAGGAGCCGATGTTCTCCGTATCGAAGCTCCCAATCGGGTCGATCTCATTCGTCATATGCCCCCATTCGATAGCGAAGGAAATTCCGCCCAACATGCGGTTCTCGGCCGTTCCAAAAAGAGCCTTGGGCTCAATCTCAAAGCGGATGGCGCGGCCGATTTGGTCAAAAAACTCATCACCGACGGCGGATACAACATCATTGTCGAGCAGTTTCGCCCCGGCGTGATGGATCGGCTCGGCGTGGGGTATGAAACCCTGCGGGAAAACTGCCCCGATCTAATTTTTTGTTCACTAACCGGATACGGGCAAACCGGCCCCTTCAAACAGCGGGCGGGGCACGACCTTAACTATTTGGCTTTATCCGGCATCCTCAGCTACTACGGCCGTAAAGAACAAACCCCGCCCCCAATACCCGTTCAAGTCGCCGATATCGGCGCCGGATCGCTCAACTTAGCTATCGGTCTACTCGCGGCCGTCATTCGTCGCACCCAAACAGGGGAAGGGGGCACGGTCGATATTTCAATGTTTGATGGCTCTTTGGCATGGAACAACCTAGGCGCGGCCGCGACATTAATCGGGAATACCGATCTACAACAAGAAGAAAACATTCTAAACGGTGGCTCTTTTTATGATCTGTATGAAACAAAAGAGGGGCGACTACTCTCTGTCGGCTCGTTAGAACCGAAATTCTGGGGGGGCTTTTGCACCGCCATCGGCCGTAGCGACCTTTTCCCCAAAGGGGTCGATTTCACCTTAGCCAATCAACAATCTTTCAAAGCGGAAATCAAAGAGGCCATCGCCAGCAAAACGCTCGCCGAATGGACCGACATTTTCGCCCAGCTTGATGTTTGTGTAGAGCCGGTCCTCACGACAAGCGAAGCACTCGATCACCCTCACGCGATCGCCCGCCACATCGTCGTCGATGTCCCGATGCACAACGGAGACAGCCAAAAACAGATCGGCACACCGATAAAAATATCGAACCACGAGCCGGAATACCGCTTTACCGGCTCGGCCGTCGGCGCACACACGGCCGAAATTCTCACCGGTCTAGGCTACAGCACGGCCGAAATCGAGCAGTTACAGCAATCAGGAATGGTAAAATAAAATGAAAATTAACCACATCGCAATCGCAGTGAACGACATGACGGCCGGAACCGAATTTTGGCACGACATCATGGGGCTTCCCAAAGGGAAAGCTTATCGCGAAGAAGGGCAAGGGGTCGATGTCGCCTTTTTTGACTCCGGTGAAGCCAGCGTCGAACTAATCTCCCCCCTAGACAACGACAGCGGAGTCGCCAAATATTTAGCCAAAAAAGGGCCAGGCATGCACCATCTTTGCTTTGAAGTCGATGATATTCGATCCACTTTAGCAGAGCTGTCAGCGAAAGGGGTTCAGTTGATTGATGAGGAGCCGAGGCTCAATAAAAAGGGAATTGAAGTAGCGTTTGTCCATCCGAAAAGTACAGGAGGGGTACTCGTGGAGTTTTATCAGCTCCCAACGAAAAAAATATAAATGGCCAATAGCCAATGGTAAATGAAAAGGCGCGTCAAATCATTTACCATTTACA
>WTJY01000523.1 GCA_011524645.1 Anaerolineales bacterium
GCCCTTTAGCGGGGAGCAATGACGTTCCAGCCGAGGGGGACGCTGGTTGGTTAGCCAGCTATCTATACGATGTGAGTCTGGTTGATGGCGGTGTGACCTATGGCGGAGAAATCGGGCAACTGACCGAGGTGCGCTGGGCACGCCAACTTTCCGATCTAGATGTGTTGGTCGATACTAACTATGAGGTCGATTATGAACTCTTCGGCTATGACCCATTCGGCCGTGTTAACGTTCACACGCGTGTTCTTGATGGGGAACCCTATACCATGAAAACACTCACGTTTGATGAGCTAAGTCGGCCGTTGACCGTCATGTACCCTGACGGAGAAATCGTGGAAACGGTTTATGACGGTGAAGGGGGGAACAAGCTTTATATCGGAAGCTACGAACATGACAATAGCGGACGAGAAGAAATCGTTAATGACATTCGCTACAATGCTCAAGGGCAAATGACCCGATTGGCTCGCACCTCGACCGTGGACACCATTTACCAATATTACGATGCAGAAAGCGCAGACAGTGCACTGGGTAACGGCAATTTCCGCTTGCAGGCGATCCAACATGGCATTGCCGGCTCAAACGGAAGCGATCCGGCCGACTATACATTCCAATATGACAAGGTGGGGAACATTCTCTATCTGAATGAGTTACTGGAAGACGGCACATCTCAGCTGCAAGAGTTTACCTACGATCACCTTTACCGCTTGGATACGGCCGAGGCGCCTGCGGTTGGTGATCTTGCTGGGTATAACCTTGACTACGATTACAACGAAATCGGGAATATTATCCGCCGTGAAGAAACGCCGGATAATGAACCCACTGAGGTACGCACTTACGACTATGATGTCACACCATCTCGCCCCCATGCGGTGGAGCGGATCGTTAGCGACACCAATGGGACTTTTGACTTCCAATACGATGCCAATGGGAACATGACAGTGCGTGAAGAAGACGGCGTGACTTACGATCAAACCTTTGATGTCGAAAACCGTCTGACCAAAGTAGATGACAATTCAGGCAATATTACCCGCTTCTACTATGATTCTAGTGGTCAACGGACCATGACTGTTGAGTCGGGCAAGATTTCTTATTACCCCTTCCCCAACCATGAAGAAGAAGTTGTTTACGGTAGCCCAATTCCAGAAATCACCAATGTCGCGCTGGGTAAAACGGCTACCCAATCAAGCACATGGGACGGAGCCGTGGCGGGTCGAGCGGTTGATGGAAATACCAATGGATCTTACGGACAAGGTTCTGTCACCCATACAATTGCGGACCGTGAGCCATGGTGGGAAGTAGACTTAGATGGATTGTATACTGTCAACCAAATCCGTATTTGGAACCGTACAGGGTGCTGCCAAGAGCTACTTTCTAACTTTACGGTGACCTTGTCACACGCTGGCGGAAGCTGGGAATATCTGCATGAAGGGGCTGTTGGCGATTATCTTGACATCGAAATCGATGAGCAGTTCGCAAGCACGGTACGTATTCAATTTAATGACATAGGTGCGAACCGAATCATGCATATGGCTGAAGTTGAAGTCTTTGGAAGACCGGGGCCGATCTATGCGAGCGGCTTTGCTGGTGACCATGGCTGGACAGCACATGGAACCGGCTCTACGTGGTTCCAAAATGCGGCAGCAGGCAAAGGCTTAGGGCGTGATAGTAGCCCAGGGTATGCAATTAGTAATCAGGCGTGGGGATATGCACGAAGCTCACAGATGTCCGTTGTGCCAAACACCGACTATACCGTTTCGTTTAAGGCGCATGGCGCGTTTGACGAAGGGGCAAGTGTTGGAACCAACGTCCAAGGATCGATTATTTTTTACGATCAGAACGGTGAGGAACTGCGATCTGTGGCGATTGATCACAAGCCGGTGAATCAAGATGGCTGGAATACCCACACGAAGCAGGTTCAGACAGAAAGCAACGAACATTATGCCAAGATCATGTTGTATAACTTATACCATACAGGTTGGGTTGTCTTTGATGATGTTTCTCTGGTAGCGACCAGTGATAACACAGCTACGAACTTGGTGCCTGATTCGAGCTTTGAAGACAACAGCGGATGGCCTGAATTGTTCTCGAATGAGGCGACATGGACTAAGATTCATTCGAGTCTGGGGTATGGCAACAGCGGTGGGCTAGTGATTAGCAACCATCCATGGAGCTATGTTAACTACCCCAATATTCCACTCGAAACAGGCGAAACGTATGAGCTGTCGTTTCAAGGCTTGGGTGTCTTTGATGAAGCGACGAGTCATGGGGTTACAGTACAAGCAAACCTCTACTTGTATGACAGCGATCGTCGCTTTCTTTCTTCAACCCCCGTCGACTATCAACCGGCCGATGGGACTTGGAACATCCATGACTTAACATTTACGACCGACAATGGGGCCGCTTATGCCAGTATTATTTTGTATAATTTTAATCACAATGGCTGGGTCGCCTTTGATGATGTGAAGTTGGTCAAGCACGGAACCACCACCAATTTGGCCTCTTATGGTGGTTTTGAAGACGGGATGAGTGGTGGTTTATACGCGCATACGGGAGACACTGCCGCTCAAATCGAGGTGGTGGATAGTACGCTTGTGCCTGCCTATGAAGGGGAGAACGTTCTCCTACTGAGTAACTTGGCCCATGGATATCTCCAAAGCGAGTCAATTCCCTTGGTTAGTGATTCGTCTAGTAATCCTCAGTTTTATGAGCTGACATTTTGGGCACACGGTGGTCTTAACTCGGCTATCAGCTTGGGTGAGGATGTCTCAAGCGTGATTGAGTATTACAACAGCAATGGGGTGAAAATCGGGGAAGAAGCGGCCGCGTCTGGGGCATTGCCAGATAATGTCAATCAGTGGCAAGAATTCAGCTATATCTTCGAACCGCCGACAAACACAGCGAGCATGAAGGTTCTGTTGTACAACGCATTCGGCTCAGGCTGGGTGAGTTTCGACGATGTTAGCTTAACCACCACCGCCCTAGATGAAATGGTGATTCAAGACTATACCCCAAGCGTTTCCTTGGCTGGTGATGTGTCTTCGGTCACGGAGAATGAATTATATACCCTAAATTGGACATCGGCAGACGTTGATTACTGTGTGGCACAAGGTGGTTGGTCTGGTACACAGGCGACAACTGGTGCAGCAACATTCTCTGGTGCGGACCTGCTTAATTCGCAAGGCGGTATAGGGATTTCTGACAATGGGCTGACCGTTGTGTTTAGCTTGACTTGTCACAATGAATATGGCAGTGTCACAAGTAACACAACAGTGAATGTGATTACGTCAGAGCCAAGTGATCCACCACCACCCACCGAGCCAATTGATCCGACTGATCCATGTGACGACTCTACGACGAGTGACAAAGAACAATCTACTGATGTAGATTGCACACATTCATCTGGTAGTGCGGATGCGGGTAGCACCTTAAAGAGTGCGGCGTTGGTATGGCCAGACGTTGAATGGCAAGTGGATGAACCGTTGATGGTTGTTGAGGCTCCGGTGTTTGTGGGACCACAACCACGGCCGCAAGGGGATCGTCAGGCGAAACCGGCCGCTGTGACTGCGTCTGAAATCACGATTGTGCGTAAGACGTATATGGTTGCAGGGCAACCGATCGCGACGCGGGTGACCGGAACGGCCGGCGCGGCCGAGGACGGCTTGTTCTATATCTTCACCGATCATTTGGGGAGTGCGAATACCTTGATGGGTCAGGATGAAGCAGGCAATTGGCAAGTGGTAGACAGCCAACGGTTCCTGCCATTTGGTGAGTTGCGTACTGCTCCCCGCACAGAGATCACGGAACGGGGCTTTACGGGGCACCATGAAAACCGGGATATTGGGCTGA
>WTJY01000012.1:0-5120 GCA_011524645.1 Anaerolineales bacterium
CGGTGCAATGGCTCAGATGCAGGCGTTTGTAGAATCTCTGGGGTAGAGAGTAGAGAGTAGAGAGTAGAGAGTAGAGAGTAGAGAGTAGAGAGTAGAGAGACAGAACTGTTCTACGATCGTGGATTTGATTTAGATCGCACGAAATAGTTTTCTTTGCTCGCTTTGTACTTTTATACAGAGGGTTGTTCAGCGGTTAAAAATTTAATGGGGCACAACAATTTAGGAAGGAAATAGGTATGACTTTGAAGGAAGGTGATTTGTTATGGCAGCCTACGGCTGAGGTGATTGAGCAGGCCAACATTACGCACTATATCAACTGGCTTCGGGAAAATCATGGGGTAGATTTTGCCGATTATCGCGACTTGTGGCACTGGTCTACGACAGAAACGGGACCTTTTTGGGAGTCGATGTGGGCGTATTTCAATTTAAAGTATTCGCAGAAGTGGGAAACGGCACTTGGTGAAACCGCTATGCCGGGAACAGAATGGTTCCCCGGTGTTCGCCTGAATTGGGCGGAGAATATCTTTGCCAAAGGGACGGCCGAGCGACCCGCATTTCTATATAAAACTGAAAACGAATCTTTGGTATCGATCTCTTGGGCGGACGTGCAAGACCAAGCCAATCGCTTGGCTCAGGCGCTGCGTGATTTTGGGGTGACCAAAGGGGATCGGATTGTGGCGTACATGCCGAACATTCCTGAAACGATTATCGCGGTTTTGGCGGCCGGTTCGCTGGGGGCGATCTGGTCGAGCTGTTCGCCTGATTTCGGTTCTCGTTCGGTGCTTGATCGCTTTACCCAAATTGAACCGACCGTTTTGATCGCGGTCGATGGTTATAGTTACGGCGGCCGTGATTTTGATCGCCGTCCCGTGGTGGCTGAATTGCAAGCGGCGTTGCCGACTTTGCGTAAAACGGTCGTTGTGCCATATATCACGGCCGATACGGATCGATTAGACAATGCGATTTTATGGAACGATGCGCTGGCACAGGTGACACCACCGGCCGAAATGTTGTTTGAACAGGTTCCATTTAATCATCCGTTATGGGTTCTTTATTCATCGGGGACGACCGGATTGCCCAAGCCGATTGTTCAAGGGCATGGTGGGATTTTGCTGGAGCATGTGAAATCGGCCGTGTTTCACAATGATTTGAAGCCGACTGATCGCTTTTTCTGGTATTCGAGCACCGGTTGGATGATGTGGAACTATTTGATCGGGGCGCTTTTGTCTGGAGCGACGGTGATTTTATATAACGGTAGTCCGGCCTATCCCGACATCGATTGTTTGTTCGCTTTGGCGGAAGAAACGGAAATGACCTATATGGGGATTTCGGCCGCATTTGTCACGGCTTGCATCAAAGCGGGGATTCAGCCCAATCAAAAATATGATCTCTCTCGTATTCGCGGGGTTGGTTCAACCGGCTCACCGTTGAGTATTGATGGCTTTCAGTGGATTTATGACAATATTAATGGTGATTTGGCCCTTGAATCGTTGAGTGGGGGGACCGATCTGTGTACCGCTTTCGTCGGTGGGGCGCGGACCCAAGCGATTTATGCGGGTGAACTTCAAGGGGCGTCTCTGGGGGCCAAGGTTGAAGCGTGGGATGAAGAAGGGAACGCTGTGACCGATGAAGTGGGTGAACTGGTTATTGTCGAGCCGATGCCGTCGATGCCACTTTATTTTTGGAATGATGCGGAAATGGCCCGCTATAAATCGAGTTATTTTGAGATGTACCCCGGCCGTTGGCGACATGGGGATTGGATTAAGATTAACGAGCGTGGTGGCTGTGTCATTTACGGCCGGTCTGACTCGACCATTAATCGACAAGGGATTCGGATGGGGACGAGCGAAATTTATCGCGTGGTTGAATCATTCGATCAGATTGTGGATAGCTTGATTATCGATCTGGAATTTCGCGGCCGTGAGAGCTATTTGCCTCTGTTTGTTGTGCTGCGTGACGGGGGATCATTGACAGATGACCTAAAGAAACAGATTAATCAGAAATTACGTCGCGAAGTATCGCCGCGCCATGTTCCTAACGACATCTTTCAAATTGATGCGGTTCCATATACGTTGAGTGGCAAGAAAATGGAAGTGCCGATCCGTAAAATTTTGCTCGGCTTAAATATCGAAAAGGCGGCCAACCCTGGGGCGATGCGTAACCCAGAAGCGATTCAGTATTTTCTTGACTTTGCCAAAGATTTAGGGTAATCATCCGTTTATGAATACAAGATTGGTAAATATTATTTTTGGCATGAAAGTCAAGCATGCCCGTCAAGATAGTGGCTTGACGTTAACTGAATTCGCCGCCCAGTGTGACCTTTCTCCCTCGTATGTGACTGAGATCGAGAAAGGTCGCAAATACCCTCGCGCCGACAAAATTATGCGCATCGCGGAGGTTCTCGATAAAGAGTACGACGATTTGGTGTCGATTCGCTTAGAACCTCCGTTGACCCATTTGGGGGCGGCGTTGTCGTCGCCGGTGCTGGGGCAGTTCCCGTTTGAAGAGTTTGGTATTGAGATGAGCGACTTGGTCAATGTTTTGACCCGCGCCCCCGATAAGGCGAGTGCGTTGCTACATGCGATTGCGGAAGTTAGTCGTCAGTATGACCTAAAAGAGCAACATTTCTTGTGGTCCGCATTGCGTTCGTATCAAGAGTTACATGAAAATTATTTTCCTGATTTAGAAGATGCGGCCGCGAAATTCGCCAAGCGCAACAAGCTTTGGTCGGGAAAGCCGATCAGTTTAGAAAAGATTCGCGAGATTCTAGTGAAGAATTTCGGCTATCGTATCGATGAAGAGCGGTTGGGTGGGGATGAGATGCTGGGAGATCAGTATCGCTCCGTTTTTATTAAAGGGGCTCGGCCGAAGCTGTTGATTAACAGCAAGCTACATCCACATCAGACAAAGTTTTTGCTGGCGCGGGAAATCGGCTATCAATTTTTGAAGCTGACTGATCGCGCGTATACGTCATCGCCAGATCAAGTCGATTCGTTCCAGCAAGTGTTTAATGACTTTAAAGCCTCTTATTTTGCCGGAGCGTTGCTGATGCCACGGGCGCAGTTGCTAGACGATATTCAGGCCTTTTTTGAGCTTGAAGAGTGGTCTCAACAGCCGTTACTGGACATGCTGCATAAGTATCAAGTGTCTCCCGAGAATCTGCTCTATCGTTTTAGTGAATTGATCCCGCAATTTTTTGGGCTGAAACTACACTACTTGCGGGTTCAGGATCAGAACTCGCGCTACAGTTTAGTGAAGCAGCTTAATTTGACCCAGCTGCGCGTCCCCAATGGGCTGGCGGTTGATGAGCATTTTTGCCGCCATTGGCTTGTGGTTCGTTTGTTGCGAGAGATGCGTGAGTCGGCCGAGGCTGGGAATGAACATTCGATCACCAATCCGATTGTTGGGGCGCAAATGTCTGAATATTTGGATGCCAAAGGGTATTTTCTATGTTTTGGCTTTGCCCGGCCGTTGCCACTGGAGCAGACCAATAGCTGTGGCATTATCGGGTTCCGCGTTGAGCCGGAATTGAAAAGTAGTATTCGTTTTGCGGATGACGCTTTGATTCCTCAGGTGATTATTAACGAGACCTGCGAGCGATGCCACTTGTCGGAAACTCAGTGCAATTTGCGTGCGGCCCCCCCGACCGTGCTGACGGCGAAAGGGGAGCGGAATACACGGAAACAGGCGTTGCGACAGCTAATTGCGGAAATGCGTCGATAGGTTTGGGGTGTATGAATTATGTTGCTGGGATATTGATTGTCTCAGCTATAACAAGGGGGGGCTTTGTGTTGATTTCGTGTATTTGTCAGAACAGTTTAGAACGATCTATGAAACAATTTAAACGATCTTTGCCCGCTTTGTACCTGTTTTGTGTTGTTTTTGTGATGTTGATATTGGCCGCTTGCGGTGGTACTGAGCCAGATGTTTCTGAAATCGAGATAGAGCCAGAGATGTTGGCTGAAGAGATTGACAGCGGAGATGAGGCTGTGTCTGAGACTGATACCGATGTTAATGTAGGGCTTCCGACAGAAATTCCGATTGCGACGGTGCCACCCGCTACTGAAACCCCGCTACCAACGGCCACATTGCCACCGACCGAAACCCCCTTGCCGACGGCGACCGCCACGGCCGATCCGCTTTTGGGACATCCGGCCGATCTGTGGATTTCTTATGGGTTTGGGGATTATGGTCTACCGGTCTTAATGAAGAAGGGGGATCAACTTATCCAAGAACCGTTGCCACCCCTCTTAGAAATGGAAGTCTTTTTCGATTATTCGCCGGATCATAGTTTGCTGGCGTTTGGCCGTCAGTTTTGGGAAGGGGTGGGTCCCAATAATGATAGTGTGACCGACTTGTGGGTCTATGATTTCAAGACGGATCAGCTAAGCCTGTGGATAGAGGGTGGAGTCGGCCGTGCGACTTGGTCTTCCGATTTAAGTCAGCCTCCTACATTGGCGGTGGCGTTGCATAATGGTGAAACCTTTGATTTGGTTGTGGCACAAGGTGCGGACGTGATGGTGTCTGCGGTTGACGATGTGACACCGATTTTTGCTTGGGCTCCAGAGCAAGGGCGCGTTGCGTTTGTGCAAGATGGGGAGTGGTCTGTGATTAATCCCTTCACCCGGGTGACGCAACGGACCCAAGTGACCGAGTACGATGTGACCCAAGGATGGATCGGCGATACTCCGGTTTGGGATTTAGAAACCGATACTTTGATGATTGCCGCTCAGCCCCTAATACTGGCCCCCATCGAAAATGGTGGGGTGATTACGATCTCGAATGGAATTGATGATCTGTTTGGTGGCATACGCCCGACACAGATGTTGTGGTCGGCCGAGACGCGACAACTCGTCGCGCAGATCGAAGGCATTGAAATGGAAGTAAAAATCTTTACCGTTTCTGCCGATTTAACAGAAATTGAAGAAGTGGCGAGTTTGCCAGATGCTCAATTAACGATGTGGTTTGAAGAAGGGGTGAGCATTGTGGTGTTGGATGTGAATCAAGAACCGCAAGTTTGGTCCCTGATCGATTACGAATTTGTTAAATAGCCCGATTTTTTAGAGGGAGCCGTTACAATTAGCCTTCATTAATAAGTGAATCGGTTTGTTGTCTTGGAT
>WTJY01000012.1:5220-12203 GCA_011524645.1 Anaerolineales bacterium
GGCAAATCTCATGAGTAGAACAGCGGTCTACGACTTCTCTACGGCGGTTCGTATATTCTTTTGTATTACAAAATTTGCCTTGCCCCTTAAATTCTGTATGATTCGCGATCGGTTTTACTACGCCATGTCTCTGACGGCCGTGTATAACCCTGTTAGATAACAACAATGATTCCAACACATTATTTGTATGACAACCACCACCACAGATATAGTGCCTGACGTAACCGATCGGGCACGACTAACAATTGAGCAGGCTTTGTATTTTCTGCTAGCGATGGTGGCCGCGATTTTGCGTCTCGGCCGTTTAGGTGAAACGCCACTGTCACCGAGCGAAGCTGAAAATGCATTGGCGGTTTGGCAGTTTTGGCAAACCGCTTCGGCCGAAGCGCTTATGGTGCCTGCTAGCCCCGCCTATTTCAGTTTGACCGCTTTATTGACTCCGGTGATCGGCTTTAGTGATATTTCGGTCCGTTTGATTCCGGCATTGGCTGGAATCGGGATGATTTTGGCACTGTTTCCCCTACGTAGTTTCCTCGGCCGGTTCGGTGGGATTGTGGCGGCTGTGTTGCTGGCTGTTTCTCCGACATTGACGGTGGCGAGCCGTACGGCCGGTGGTGATGTGCTGGCGATGTTGGCGGCGCTCTTGTTGGTCGGCCGTTGGTGGCGTTTTCGCCGAGATTCGGACGGGGATCATCTCTACTGGGTGATCGGGTTAACCGCATTTGGGTTGACCACCGCACCGATTTTTTATGGTTTCTTGCTGACCTTTGCCTTGGCGTGCGGGTTAGAATATTTGCTTGGCCCATCGCTTTCACCCCCTAACAGGACACCAATCGAATTAACCCCAGAGTTGAGACGAACCGGCGGCATTATTGCGGCGATGGTTTTGTTTCTAAGTGGCACGTTTTTTGTGACCAATTTGTCTGGGTTAACCGGCGTGGCTAATTTGCTGGTGACGTGGCTGAGCAATTTTCGTTTTTCGAGCGACATTCTACTCTGGCTCGAGCCTTTATTCGCGCTAAGTCGGTATGAATTATTGGCTTTGGTGTTAGGCTTGACCGCTACGATTTGGGCGACATGGGTCGGGGAGCCACGCGGTAATTTCTTTGCCTATTGGTATGTGATTGTGATCGCCCTTATGGTGGTGCAGGTGGGGTATTTGGCCAACGTGATGTTATTGACACTACCGGCCTATTTATTGGTCGGCCGTTTCGCCCACATCATGTTTGTACAGAGTGACTGGTCGTGGCGCTTTGATCCATATGAAAAGCCATCGTTTTTATGGCCCCTCACATTTCTATTGATCGCTTTGGCGTTGGTGATTGCGATTAACCTCGGCCGGTATGCGCGGGTGTCACTTTATAATGCGGATGATGTATCTAATCTTCTACTGGCGTTTATCTGTTTGAGCACCATGATTTTTATGTGGCTCATTATCACTGTTTGGGATCAACAATCGGCTTGGACTAGCGGGATTTTGCTATTGATCACACTGGCGGTGATTCTCAATTGGGGGATGTCGTGGCGTTTGGGGGTGGTGGCTTCGCAGGATACACGGGAGCGGTGGATTGTGGAAGCGGCCGATGACGAATTACCTCTGTTGGTTGAAGCGATCACGGAAGTAGCCAATGAAACAGGCAGTATCGTAACTTCGACCGAAATTTATAGCACGATCGATCACCCGCTGGTGCGTTGGTATTTGCGAGATTTAGACAATATTACTTATGGTACTGCGTTGCCCAACGGGGCGACCCCCGCTTTGGCGTTGACTGCGGACACATCAGCTGATAATTCACCCGCATTTGGGAGTGATTATATCGGTACCGATTTCGGCTTTATTCGTACCGATAACGACACACTACAAACGAACGCCAATGTATTACGCTGGTGGTTTTTCGCCCAATCGTTCCAAGAGATTCCGGAAGAGCGGGTAGTTTTGTGGTTACGTACAGATCTGATCGGGGTGGAGTAACGATGTCTGCTCTGCTTGAGAACATGCCATTTGCGGCCGATGCTGATATCTTGAATCCATCGCCGAGCGTTACCGATGCTTTGATCGAACGATGTTTATCGGGTGATGTGCAGGCCTATAATCTACTTTATCAGCGGCATGCATCTTATATTTATCGGCTGGTTTACAACTTGTTGCGCCATAAAGAGGATGCGGAAGAGGTTTTACAAGACACCTTTGAATATGCCTTTCGTCGGTTGGATCATTTTGATGCACGGAAATCAGCGTTTAAGACATGGTTGAGCCGGATTGCGGTGAGCCGCTGTCGTAATAAGCGCCGCCGCAAATGGTTGCCAACCTTTTCGATTAATCAGGCCAATTATCGTGAAGATGAGCCGGCCGAGCTGGAAATCCCGGACCACGATACCCCCGCACCGGATGCGGTATCTGAGCGGAATGACCAACAAGCGATGATTTGGGAAGCGTTGGGAGAACTGTCTGCTAAATTGCGCGAAACGGCCGTGTTACGCTATTACGAGGGGCTTTCATATCAAGAAATTGGACAAATTTTAGAGATTCCGCCCAAAACGGCCGAATCACGTATGCGTTTGGCGCACAAAGCATTGCGCAAAAGCTTGGCAGGTAAAGTGTGATAATGTCAGATCCCCGAGAATTTACCATGCAACGGTCTGATTATATATTGGGTCTGTTGTCTAAAGCGGACCAGACCGTTTTTGAACAACATTTAAAAGAGTGTGAAGAATGTCAGGAAGAGTTAGCTTTTGAGCGTCGTTTGATACAAGCGACCCGTGAGACATTGGCTGCTTCTACGCTTTCACCTCAGCAGTTGGCGGCTTGTCGTCCTGCGATTCCTGTATTGCCCCAGAAACGGCCGATTTCTAAATGGTTTATGCCGTTGAGAACATTGCAACCGTTAATGGCGGCGATTGTTATCTTTTTTGTCGCACTCAGTAGCTTTGGGGCGTTGGGGGGTGGGGTTTCGGCCGTGGCCGCGACTTCGACACTAACGAGTACGCTGACCGCTACGGCGACTTTTGAACCGACGGTCGTAGCGACACATGCGATTGCGCCGTCGGCAACACCGGCTCCGCCGACACCGATTGCGGCGGCCGACCTAGACAAGTGATACGTGACGAGCGACGAATGGGTTAATACGCTTCGCTTGTTTTTATCACCTGCAAAATTTTATTAAGATATTTACCGATTAAACGATATGTCTGAATCTACCGTTACTCCCTCGCGCCAGGACTGGCTTTCACAACCACTTACGGCCGTTATGCGCCTCGATTGGGAAAAAACTATTTACATCGTCTTTTTACTGATCGCTATTGTGTCCCGCTTTTGGGGGCTGGGGGATCGTGTCGTTAGTCATGATGAGAGTTTGCACACCCAATACTCTTACCAATACTACAATGGGGATGGGTATATCCATACCCCTTTGATGCACGGGCCGTTTTTGTTTCACGTAACTTCGTTCTCGTATTGGCTGTTTGGTCATAATGACTTTACAGCCCGGATTCCGGTCGCTATTTTCGGCATTATTATGGTGTTGATGCCCTATTTTTTGCGTGATTGGATCGGCCGGAAAGGGGCGTTGTTTGCTAGCTTTGTGTTGCTGATCTCTCCTTATACCACCTATTATTCGCGCTATATTCGGCATGATGTTTATGCGATTGTGTGGGCGTTGATTATCGTCATTGCGACCTTTTATTATTTGCGGGATCGTAACGAGAAATCGCTTTGGTGGTTTGCGGGGGCTTTGGCGTTGCTGTTCGCCACAAAAGAGATTTCCTTTATTTATGTGGCGATTTTTGGGAGTGCGCTGATTATTCAGCTTTTGTTACGGATTGTGCCACAGCCTTGGTTTTTCAAATCGTTTAAAGAATTGATGATGCCTTTGGCTATTGTGGGGCTGGGCGTGGCGATTTTAGCTGTCGGTCTTGGCGGTAAATTTATGGCGGATCGGGGCGCGGAAGAAGAAGCGACCGGTATTTCTCAGCCGATTGCGGTGGACCCTGAAGGGGAAGCGGCCGCCGAAGGGGAAAGGGTTGATTCGGCCGGTTTTCGTTGGATGCAGGTTGCGGGAATTTTTATCGCTTGCGCCGGTTTATTTATGATCGGTGACACGTTAAAAGATTACCTAAGCATTTATGCCGAATTCGATTTGATTGTGCTTTACACCTCGTTGCTACTCCCTTCTGTAGTCGCCTTGCTGGTTTCGATGGTAGGGTGGAACCCGCTTGATTACAACTTGAATCAGTGTGCCTTACCGGCGCAAGAAACGATGGGGGCGATGCAACGCTTTTTCGCACGTATGGGATCGGTTGATTGTTGGTCGATTCTATTTTCATCCGGTATTGTGCGGACGCTGCTATTTTTGGGTCTGGTTATTCTCGTGAGTATCGGTATCGGGGTTTGGTGGGATTTGCGGCGTTGGGTTGTGGCGGCCGTGGTGTTCCATGTTACGTTCGCCCTGTTTTACACCTCATTTTTCACCAATCCGGGGGGGTGGGCCAGCGGTACGATCGGTTCTTTGGGATATTGGCTTGAACAACAAGAGGTGCAACGTGGGAGTCAACCCGCTTTCTACTACGCATTTGTTGTGCCGATGTACGAATTTATGCCGCTGATTTTCTCTTTTGTGGCGATTCGCTGGTGGACGATTCGGAAACGGATTTTCGGGGCGACGAGTTTTTGGATTCGTACGTTGCTCGGTGGGTATCTGGTGTATGGTTTGGTGAATTGGTGGAACATGGAGCGGACCGACCATTTGCCCGATTACGTCGAAACGATTGTGCCGGGATTTGCAGCCTTGGGGTTGGTGCTGTTGTTGGCTCTCATTTACTGGTGGTTTATAGGGAGTGAACAAGCCCGTAACCGCGAGCGGATCGGCCGTTGGTCCGAGGTGTTTACCACTGATATTTTCTTAGAACCTTTCCCTTATTTCGTCTGGTGGCTGGTAATGACGGCCGTGGCCTATACGATCGCTGGGGAAAAAATGCCGTGGTTGAGCATCCATTTTGTGATTCCAATGGCGTATATGATCGGCTGGTACTTTAACGACAAGCTATCCGGTACGACATTTGCGGAATTTTTCTCGCAAAAAGCGATGATTTTGATGGGGTTGACCACGCTCTTTATTTTGGCACTCTTTTTGGCGATCGGGCCGGTATTTACAGGAGATGTCGCGTTTGGTGATTTACAAGCGGCTGGCCAAAACAGTGTCGGCCGGTTTATCGGTAGTTTGCTGGTCGCTGGCGGTCTGGTCTATCTGATGTTCTTGGTTATCGGCGAGGTCAACGAGCGCGGCCGGAATTATGCGTGGCTATTTAGCTCATTCGCCTTGCTTAGCTTGTTGACGGTGCGTTTCACCTATATGGCGAACTTCCCCAATGCGGATTACACCACGGAGTATTTGGTATATGCACATGGGGCACCAGCGACCAAAACCGACATTATGCCCCAGCTTGAAGAGCTCTCTTTGCGGATGCATGGAGATATGAGCCTGAAAGTCGCTTACGACAATGAAGCGTCTTGGCCATACACATGGTATTTACGTAATTTTCCGAATCGGGTCTATTTTGCGGCTAACCCGACCCCTTCAGTTACCGATGCGGATGCGATTTTGGTGGGGGATGCCAATTGGAGCAAGATCGATCCGTATGTTGGAGATGACTATGATGTCCAAGAGTTCACCTTCTTATGGTGGCCGATGGAAGATTATCGTCAAATTTCATGGGAAACGATTCTTGGGGATTTAGATGCGCCGCCAGAAACGCGCCGTAGCTTGCTGAATTCAGATGTGCGTCGTGGTTTGTGGGAAATTTTCTTTTATCGCGACTATGAAGAATTTGGGGATGCGGTCGGTAAGAACTACGAGATCGGTGCCTGGCCGTTGCGCCGTCAAATGCGTTTGTATATCAAGAAAGAAGCCAAGGCGATGCTCTGGGATTATGGTGTGGGGGCGACCCTGATTCAACTGCCGGAAGATCCATATGCCGAAGGGGATTTGGGCTTTGCGCCGACCGATGTGATCGGGAGTGGACAGTTGGCCAAGCCTCGTAACTTGGCGGCGCATCCGAGCGACGGCCGGTTGTTTGTGGCTGATTCCGGCAATCATCGTATTGTTGTGTTTGATCCTGAGGGGAATGTGCAATATTCGTTTGGTGAGTTTGGCGCGGCCGTGGGGCAGCTCAATGAGCCGTGGGGGATTGCGGTTGATGAAGAACACGTTTATGTAGCGGACACATGGAACCATCGGGTGCAGAAATTTACGCTCGAAGGAACCTTTGTGACTGTGTTTGGACAGAGCGGTACGGTCGAGGATGGGACAACCGGCGAAGGGTTGTTCTTTGGACCACGAGCGATCGCGTTGTTGCCGGACAATTTGATGGCGGTGACAGATACCGGTAATCATCGGGTACAACTGTTTAATCGGAACGGTGAATTTGTTACGATGGTTGGGCAGCTCGGGGCGCTCGCGGGTGAATTTTATGAACCGGTGGGGTTGGCGAGCAGTGCGGACGGCCGTTTGTATGTGGCGGATACGTGGAATGAACGGGTACAAGAGTTGGTGCTTGATCCGGTGCCGTTTGCGGTGATGGAAAAAGAAGTGGCCGCGTGGGATAACAGTCAGTCGATTGAAAACAAGCCGTTCATGGCGGTGGATGACAACGGCCGAATCTATGTGACCGACCCTGAAGGGTATCGGGTGATCGTCTTCGATAGTGAGATGAATTACCTCGGCCGGTTCGGGACGTATTCGACTGATGTGACCGGTTTCGGGTTGCCGAATGGGGTCGCTGTCGGACCGGATGGATCGATTTACGTGGCGGATGGGGCGAATAGTGTCATTCTTAAATTCGCTAGCCCGCTTGAATAATTCAAACGGTTTATCACGATAACAAAAAGAGCAAGGGGTGTTCATGGTTTGCGTTATGCGACCATGAGCACCCCTTTGTGTGTGTGGATGCTCGACTAAGGTAAATGTTTTGGCTTCGGCTTCTGAACC
>WTJY01000425.1 GCA_011524645.1 Anaerolineales bacterium
TTTTAATACAAAATAACACATTTTCATATAAATATTAAAATCAATTACAACCCTCCCACAATATGAAATTTACTGATACTGCCGAATTTGGTGGGATAAGTGTAAATCGTTCAAAAATAGTCGATTTACAGGGGTGTCATCCCCGCGTAGGCGGGGATCCACCGCTCAAACAGAGTTGGATTCCCACCTTCGTGGGAATGACAATCGTTAATTGATCAACTCCCACCAAATCCGACAGGGCTAGGAAAAATCGTCTGACCTAAATCTCATCCCTATCCCTATCAACAGTCCCTATCCCCTAAAAATTTCACTCATTTACATCAACTCACCTATCAGAGGTCATTATGGCAAACATCAATATGCAACGTAACTTATGGACCACAGAAGACGTGGCCCACTATCTGACAATCTCCTCAGACAATTTAGTCTACCGCTTGGCATCTCGCCGCGAAATACCGTTTGTGCGAATCGGAGGCAAGCTATTGCGCTTTGAACCGGCCGTTGTCGAAAACTGGCTCTTACCGGCACAGTATAGCTACCCAGTCGTGCAAGCATACACCGGCAAACCGGTGATGCGGGTCGCGGAAATCGCGGCCCATTTCTCGGTTAAAACAGGTCTGATCTACAAAATGTTTAACCAAGGGGAGCTACCCGGCCGTCGTGTGGGTGGCCTTTGGCTGGCCAGCCAACATTGGCTCGACTTATGGATCGACGACCACGCCATCTATCCACCAGCGAGGGCGACCAGCCAGCCCACACCCGATCCACCCAAACAATATTATGTCCTGATTCAGCATTAAAGAGATTGGCTCTTTATGCGTTTCAAGGAGCTGCAGATTCAAGCGGTTTTGCGCCCCTCTCCCTTGAGGGAGAGGGGCACTTTTGATCCGATTCACCCTAAAGGCAAATTATTGGTCACAACGGTCTAAAAATGGTGAAGGTATTGATTTACAAGAAGATATTTATTGACTTATTGTTATTTATGGGTACAATAATACCAATTGGTAAAATAAAATGACTAACGAAACAAAACAGCACCAAACAGGCCAAGCCTTAATAGAATTCTCCCTGATTTTAGGGATCATGTTGATGCTGTTTCTGGTTATCATCGCCATTTTGCGTCTATATAATTTGCAATCATTGGTAGATAAAGTCGCTCAAGAAGGTAGCCGATACGCGGCCGAAGCGGGTGGCGGTACAGATGACGTGCTGGCATATATCACCACCCAATATGAACTATTTGGTGGTGATGCGAACAGCTTGCAAATCACTATCCAAACGGTCGTTTATGACGAAAGTAGTCAACGGTTTGTGCCAGCCACTCCCGTTTCCCACCTCTGCGGATATGGGGATCATTTAGCGGTCACCATCGCCACAGACTATCGGGAAGAAATCCCGATGATCGGTTTGTTTACCCAATATCTCGCGGAAGAAGGATCGATTAGTGCAACTCATCTCAGGCGGTGCTGGCGTGGCTCCTAACACGGTCAAACATACCAATTCTGAGGGGCAAGCTCTTATTTTGCTCGCGGCGATGCTGTTTTGTATCGTGCTCGTTTCTCTGGTTGTCATCCAAATTCGGCGCGCTTATCAGGCCGCGAATTATGTGGAAGAAGTAACCAATGCGGCCGTCGAAGCCGCCATTCAACCGCTCGCCAATACCGTTCTAACCGGAGATATCGCCATTGATAAAGATACAGCTCGCGAACAAATCCTGACCGACATCGCTCAAAACGCCTACTTTGCGGCACGGGATTACGGCTTAACAACGGCCGATCTAACCGACGATCTGCAGATCGAAATCATTAACCCACCGAGTGATCCCTGTCAATTTACAGGCGAAACGGTCTGCTATGAAAGTCCGGCCGTTAAAGTAACAGCCACAGTTACGGTCAAAATTTTCGGCCTAGCCATCAAATTACAGCGCACCGCAAGAGGCACATTAGGCGCAGTCGCAGGGGCAACAGAAGCGGTGCCCACCATAGCCATCCCTACCCCGATGGCTCTACCGACAGAAGCATTTATCGGCACAAAAGTGCCTACGCCCTAGCGTTATTCAAGAATAAACAAGTCGATGGAGAATACAAAATGTCTACAGCGATACGATTTCGCTTCATCATCATGGTCGTCACAATTGTCCTAATCGGAGTGATTGGTGGGCTAGTTTGGCTCACCCAACAGGTCGAAGCGGCTTATGTCTATAAAGAAGACCTCAAACCATTTACGTTTATCACAACAAGCGAGCAGCTCGAACGAGTCACGGTGCCACGCTATCGTGATTTTACGGCGATCACCGATCCGTCCGCCATTGTCGGCCTTTATGTGGGTCCCAAACCGGTCGCGGCAGGGTCGCTAGTCCATCCGGCCGATTTGGTCATCACCCCACCGCTGGGTCAACGCCAATTCTCTGAAGGATTTCTGCCCCCCAACACGGTCGCCTACCCGATCGATTTACCGAGCGAAGTGCAAGGGGTCTATCAAATTAGTGATGCGATCGACATTTTTGTGGTGGAACGGCCGGAAGAAGGGTTAGAAACAGCCAATGGGATTAATCCGGCCGATCAAGCCATCCTCCTCTTTCAAAAAGTCAAAACCCTCGGGGTCGTCAACGGCAAGTTTCTAGTCGCCTTGACCCACCAGCAGGTCGCCGCATATGAAGGGTGGAAATCGCGCAAAAATATCACTTTTATCGCCGCGATCACCCAAGCGATCAATCCCGATTTGCCCCCACTAGAAAGCTACCCGCTCCATTTAGATTATGACGGGAACCCGATCGCTCGTGAAATTTGGGCGGTCCCAACCCCCACACCGGAGCCGATCCAACCAGATAATTAAAGCGGTCAAACGCACCAATCAGACCGTAAAAACTTTGGCGTCATTCACTTACGCCTCCTGCACGAAGATGGAGAGAATCATGTTAGAGATGGAGAAGATCAATCAAACAGAGCCGATCGCAATTGATAATCGAACAGAAATGCGTTCATCAGGAATGGCCTTTACCTCGTCACCGAAAATGTTCGTGGTAGGGTCGGTCGCCAAGACGATTCGCCATTCATTGGTGACCCGTTGGCAAGTTGACATCCCTCATCATTACAGCACGGTAGAAGATCTAATCACCTACGGCCGTGAAACCCTGCGCCAAGGTGAATACCAATTGGTTCTCATCGGTGCCGATGTCGATGTCGCCCGACGCACCCAAATTATCAAAGGAATCCGCCAAAGCAACTCTTATGAAGCGGTCATTTTGGTATTGTCTCATGATCCGGTTTACGAAGGGATTCAGCTTCCCCCGACCGCAACACCGGAAATGATCGCGGAGCGATTTAATCTACGGCCGATCGTATCGCCCGCCCAAATCATCGTGGTGCTCTCGCGCAAGGGTGGGGTTGGTAAATCCCAAATCGCGATTAATTTAGCGGCGACCTTAGCGAAAAAAGGGCAAAAAGTCGTCCTCATCGATGATGACCGCTCAACCAGAAGTGTTCGATCCCGTATGGGAATCGGTGAAGATGCTTTAAGTAGTGCCAACTTAGCGGCCGAACTTGAAGCGCAAACAATGCCGGTCAACGAAGCTCAAATCGCCAAGCATCTCGTTCTAGCCCACCAAGTCTATACCTTGCCCGGCCCCACCGACATTTTCACCCGCTACGAACTCACACCGGATGTCGGCCGTGATGTGTTAGCCATTATGGGGAGCGAAATGCAGGTCGATTTTATTGTGATCGATGCCCCCCCTGATGCCATTAATACATCCTGCTTTACCTATGGGATATTAACCGCCCAGCATGGCACCTTTGTCGAACCGATCTTCTTAATTCCGGTCATCCCCGAAAAGGATCTCTTGCGTTCTGTAGACGACACCCTAACCACATTGACGCGCTACCAATATGCCACCAACACGGCGGTCCCGATTGTCAATTGCACCCAACCGACCCATGAGCCGGAAATGTTGGAAGGGATTACATGGCGCGACCCGATCGGGGTTCTCCCTTATTGTCCGGCCGCCCAATTTGTGGGTGAAACCCAACGGCCGCTCGTTGTCGAAGAGCCGGAAAATATCTTTTGGCGTTTGTTTAAGCGCATTATCTTAGGGCACAAAAGCACCTATCACTATCAACTCGCCTTTGATCAGATCGCCAACACGTTAGTCGGCAACCGTGATCACAAAAAAGCGGTAGGAGAGTAAACCATGCAGCCATCGACCGAAAAGAGACAGCCGGTGCGGGTTTCTCGCCAAATGATTACCCATGTGGTTCATCAACAAGAAGAACGGCCGCTCAAAGAGCTACAAATCCAAGAAGCGCAGCGCTATATCGCCCAGCACTGCGCGGCGGCCGATCTCAACCCGGTCAAGTTAGCGCATGGTGGCAAAGCCCAAATTCTGCAATTGCTCCGTCAAGCGATCCAACAGGGGGCCATCCCCGAGCTACAAAGGTCTGATGAAGCGATCTTAGATCAACTTTATCGTGACACCGTCGGCCTCGGTATTTTAGATCGCTTTTTAGCCGATGACCGTATCGAACAGATCAACATACAGGGGCCACAGTCGATCTTGTTGCAAGTCAATGGCTTGTGGCAATCGGTTACCGATCCAGCCCTGCACTTTCGTCATGTCGCCGATGTACGTCAAATCGCCGAAAGCTTGGCCCGCCGCGTTGATCGCGATTTAGCCCGACACAATATGCCGATTCTCGACATTCGCTTCGATAATCCGGTGCTCCGCATTCATATTAATCAAACACGTCGTGACCATGAACTGGGAATTTATATCCGGCGCGGCCGTAAAAAATCATTTTCGACCGATTTTCTCTTAAAAAAAGGGACGTTTACCTCGGCCGTGTGGCAAATGCTGCATCAAGCGGCCCAGCGTAATTAGCGTTCTCTTTCTGGGACCGGTCGGATCAGGCAAAACGGTCCTGCTCGAAAAATATATAGACTGTCTCCCCAATATCCCGATCGTTGTAGTAGATGATGCGGGGGATTGCCAACCGACCCATCCGATGTGTGCCATTTATGATTTGCCCCCAGCCAGCTATTTCGACAACGACACCAGCAAACATTTGTCGCTAGGGGGCATGACACGAGCCGCCCTACGCGAAGGAGATGTCTTGGTCGTGGCCGAAACGCGCGGAGGCGCAGAGGCGGGCACACTCATTTCGGAATCGCTGAGTATGCGAGCGGTCGCCACCACGGCACACGGCGAATCGGCCGAAGCGGGGCTCACCCGACTCGCCAATATCGCCCAACGCCCCCCCTCTCCCTACGCCGGTAGCGGTGATATGGCAGCTGTTCGCCAAGATCTCGCCACCGCCTTTCCCCTAATCATCCAAGTGGAGCGACAAGGGGAACGGCGTTTTATTTCAGGCATGTTTCACAATCAAGGGTGGCAAAACGGCCGCTGGCAACTACAGCCACTCGTCACCGCCAAAGTCACCCCTTCTGGAGACATCCAGTGGGAAATTACCGGATCGCTCGACCAGATCAAAACCACTTCAATCCTCGACAAGCAACAGCAGGGAACAACCACCGCCTATAACAGTAGCGGGGTTAACATCCACCTCGCTACAGGTCTAAAAGCGTTAGAAAATCGATCTTGGGATGAAGCGGTCAGCGAACTGACCCAAGCGTGGGCCGACCACTCTGGAGATAGCCGAATTTTGAACGGTCTCCAAAAAGCGTTGCCCCATGCGGCCATTTACACGGACATTTTGCCCAGAGCAGAAGAAATCGGCCGCACACTTACCGACTTACAACAGAAAATGCATTGGCTCGCCTTAGTCGATTTAATGGGGTCTTGCGAAGATGATCCTTTGCTTTTCGCCCTCTTAAATCGCCGATTCTCGGCTTGGAAAAGATGGAAACAAACGGCTGTACAAAACGGCCGAGTCGAACAAGATGCCAAAACCCTTGTCGATGAAACCAACAACACAACCGATCAAACACCGTGGCAAATCTGTCTCCAGCATTTAACTCACTTTGAAACAATCAACATAGAGGTCTTGTCAACTGCCGCCAAGCAAGCGGTGAAACGAGCCCATATCCATCTGTTGTGCCTCATTATTCGCCGTGCACCGTTAGCCAGTCGCAACACCTATCACAACAAACTAATCCAACTGGTCGGCCACGAACAAGCGCAAAAACTGTTGCATGGAGCGGATGCTTAAATGTCTCTAGATACTTTATGGCAGGTCATCTATGGGTTAAGCGGCGGGTTGATTTTATGCCTAATCTTAATAATCTGGCCCCAAACCAAGCAGAAAAATCGCTCGCGAGACAATCAACTTCCCGTCTTCGCTCAGAGATTGGGACCGGTTTTGTTACAGGTGATTTTATTTATCGCGGTCATCGGTGGTGCCACCTTCTTTTTGCAAACACGTTATCAATTTACGCTCCCGCTAGCGGCCGGACTCTCGACGATGGGGCTCGCCCTCATCTATCCGATGATTCAAGACGCCCGAGAAAAAAGTTTTCGCCAAAAACTACGCCAAGAAGGGATCGCTATCGCGGAATATGTGGCCGGCCGTATGTCCAGCAATGCCACGCTATATGAATCGCTCAACGAACTACATGAAGAGGTCTTAGCCGGTGTGCGGCAACTCCCCCTCTGTCACCCAGACCTAGAGGTCATGATTGTCAATATCCGCTTGGGCAAATCATTTCAGGACGAGCTACTTGAGTTAGCCGCCAAATATACGGCCTACCCCAGATTCGCCCAAATCTGGGAAGCGTATGCGCTGGTCGTCGATTTAGGGCTGGGTGCCGAAGCGGCTGCCATGCAAACTGAAGATGTCAGCCAAACACAAGAACTGATGGATGAACTGATTCATGTTCTCGAAACAGAACTCTCAACGGCGGTCGCCACCCGCTGGGTTATGTTCTTATTGATCGGCGGTATGTCGATTTACCTCATGTTCTTTAGCGTTCTCGGAGACAGCCTAACCGACACTTTAGCAGGCAATGTCATTATCGGCCTAACCCTAGGCGGGATTCTTTTGTCCCAAACGATCGGCCGACATCTCGAAAAAATGCCCATGCTTGAGTTTTAGTAGATCAAATTTCTAATCAGAGGCGACATGATATTTCTAGACCAAATTTCCCAACAAACCCTTTTCAATCTCATCTACGCCTTAACCGGTTTAGCGATTTTGCTGGTTCTATTGGCCCTCAGCAATCCTTACCGTTTAAGACAAAGCTCTCTCGGCCTGCGTGATCGTTTTCTGTCAGATGAACAACAAAACGAGATCGCCCAGATTATGCGGGCTTGGTCCGGCCGACAAAGGCTCACATCATTCCAACTAAATCTCATGACAATCGCCGGTCTAACGGCCGGTCTAATCATCGCTTATCTCTTATGGCAACTGCTCGATTGGCGTTTCGCCTTGCTAGGTCTCGTTAGCGGAGTTCTGCTTGGCTACTACCCACACATTCGCTTCGAAGGGGGCTTCCCCAAATCGATTTTGTTACAGCTTGAATCGGAAGCTCCATTTTTAGCGGCTACCATGCATCGAACCCGTGGGGTTTCCGGCATGTCGCTACAAGAATCGTTCAAAGAATATATGCGTATTCGGCCGCACACCGCCACCGCCCAACTGTTAACCGATGTCCCCAACAGCGCCCGCTACACCGATGCTGTTCTAGCCTTGGGACTGCCATCACGCAAAGTCACCAATTGGCTCCAAATTATGCAACTTCTCCATACGGTCAGTGAATTGGGCGACCCAGAGGACGCCCTGCGTAAAGCGCGTGATCGGGTTCGCAGTCGTGAAGAGCAAAAGCTCCGTTTACTGATCAAGCGTAAAGCGTTTGCAGCACCGGCCGTTACCGCTTTAATTTTGCTCCCATCACTACTCATCTTGCTACTAGGAGCGATCATTTTAGAAGCGATCAAGGGACTAGGAGGATCGATTTTATGAGCGATTACTTCCGGCCGTTGGGCCCTGACTATCACGTTCGCCCCGATCAATCCCCCATGCAGGCACTGCGCCAAGCGGCCCAAACATTGGGTGCGCCCCCCAGCCGTTTAGCCGCCAATGGCTGGGGAGGGCCGATCCATAGCCTGATCCATAACCCTGAAGTACGCGATATTTGGATTATGCATGATCAAGTCATCGTCCGTGATAACAGAGGGCATGAAACCCAAACCCGCATTCATCTATCCGAACAATGGGTAGAAACATTAGCTCATCTATGGCGGTACCATGACCGGCCGAAAATGCCTACTTTTGATGAATACGGCGATTTTCGTAGCACGCTACGATTCCCCGACATGATCGGCGGTTTGCGCTTTCAGTATGCGGGGCGTGCTTTTTCCGCGTGGGGACCCAGCATGTACATTCGCCGTTTACCAGACTACCCGTTCACGTTCGACCGACTCGTGCAAAACGGCACCATGACCCGAGACATCGCCAATACGCTAACCGCTTTGGTACAAGCACGCTGCCCCATCGTCGTTTCCGGTCAAACCGGCGCCGGGAAAACCACACTACTCGGGGCGTTGGTCCATGCGATCCAAAGCCATAAAAGCCCGCTCAATCTCTTAATTATCGAGAAATCCCATGAGCTACCGACCATTCATCCCGCCTTTCGCTGGGAAGAAGATTCTGATCATCGGCGTCAACTCGCCGATCTCGCCGCCCATGCCACCCAAATGGGTTTAGAGTGGCTTGTTCTCGGGGAAAGTACAGGGCCGGAAGCTTATTTTGTCATCAAAGCGATCGCCCAAGGGGTGCCGGTCCTGACCACGCTCCACGCCACATCGGCCAAAGATGGGGTGATGGCGATGGCTCGGCTCGCCCTAGAGAAAGCGGGGAATGGCTCACTCATGCCGAGCCTTTTAACCACCTTGGCCCAAGAAGCGGTTTTTTCAGTCAATCTGACCCTGCAAAAAGATGAACATGGCTACCTGGGTCGTGTGACCGACATCGGTGAAGTGATTAGTGTCAATCGGGATGCGCCGGTCATGAATTCGATTTGGTCATGGAAGCCCAATCAGCGGGGTGGAGGCGGCCGTGTTCAGTTCAACTATGGCTGTCGCACCGAATTATCGAACGCCACCCGTATCCGTTTTGAGAAAGCGGGGATTCCATTTCCGATTCCCGAGGAAACATCATGATCAAGTGGCCGATAGGTAGCAAAAATCCAGCTTATAGTCGCTTGACTTGGCTCTTTTTAGCCGTCACTGTGACGTTCTGGCAATCCGCACAAATCGCCCAGAGCCAAGCCCCCAATCTTTTACTCAATGGTGATTTTGAAGAAGGGTTTACCACAATCGATATAGGTGCGGTTGCGGTCGGTTGGACCCCCTTCGCGATCACGGAAAACCTAGATGATCCAGATCACCCCACCGGCCGTGTGCCGGAATTTATGAATGGACAAGGGGAAAAATCTCCGGCGTTCCGCACCTATCAAGGAGATGGTGCCCAGCTTTGGCACACCAAATTTTCGACCGCATTTGCGGGGGTGTATCAACGTGTGCCGATAGAGCCGGATACATCGCTCAGGCTGAGCGCACGCAGCTATGCATGGTCTTCGACAGGGGGTGACACCGCCGTTTCGGCCGAACCGGCATGGGTCCGCCAACGGATCGGCATCGATCCACGCGGCGGGACAGACCCCATGGCCTTAACCGTCATTTGGTCTATGCCCCACCAATTTACAGATGTGTGGGGGGAAATCGTGGTACAGGCCACCGCCCAATCCGATCATGTCACCGTCTTCTTGGCCGCCTATCCCAATCAAGTTCGGCCACAAAACGACATCTATTTTGACGATGCGATATTGACGGCGACCTCATACGCCCTGCCATACGTCGATCCGGCCGCCGATGTAGTTAGCCCCACCGTTCAAGAAATCGATCCGATTTTACTCGGCTTGGTCGAAGCACAGGGGGTCGCACCGGGGCAAATGGGTCTCCAATCAGCATCAGCATCGGCATCGGCATCGGCATCAATCCTGATAGAAAAACGGCCGTTTCGGGCCAATTTAGCCACAGTGATCTGCCTAATCAGTGGCACCATTTTATTGTTAACGGGTCTGCAACGGCCACACCAAATCGCAGACCCACTTAGTTATCGAATGAGGTTGAAATGGCCCAAAAGAAAGAAATCTCTTTAACCCAAAAAGCGAGTCGCTTGGCCAAAGAGATTCAGAAAGTCCAAGCGACCACGCAAGAACAAATCAAACTGCTTGAAGCGGAACGGCAGCAATGCATAAATCGCATTGAGCCGAACGAACAGGTCATCGCTGCCAAAGAGCGCGTTGAAAAAATGTTAGCTGAATGGTCAACCCGCTTAGGGGTAAAAAATCTCCCACAAGTGCCAGAAGTCACATCCCCTATCCACCCGCAACGGGTCGCCCCAGCTTCGCCACCATCAGCGGCCGCTCCCATCTCAATGCCCGCCCCCATCCCAAGCCAAAAACAGGCTTCACCACCAACAGACCCAAACATGCGGGACGATGATTGGTTGTCATCACCTATCACGCCAGTCGCGAACATCACGGCCGATCACACGGCCGATTGGCTCGCCACCACGCCGCTCCCTACAGAGCAAAACACGGCGCAAAACACGGCGCAAACCGGCACATCACCCGATGATGACTGGCTAGCGGGACCGTCACCCAAACCAAACACCCCCGATGACGATTGGTTGAGTGAATTAGACAGCCCGCCAACAGCCCCTAAAAACAATTTTTGGTAATAAACCGCTATGGAACATGAAAACGGCTGGCTTCTTTATTGGGAAGTCAAAGGGAAATTTACAAGACAAATCTGGCTCGGCCGGTTAGCACTCATTTTGTCAGGCATTGCCCTATTATGGGGCGGTTATCTAATCGGGTTCCCCCCCAGCGCGCAAAACACGACAGATATTTGGGCGACAAGCGCACCAGCCACATCCAATAATGCCTCATCAAAACTAGCATCAGTTCTTGTCGTAGCAACAGCACCCGCCCATGCGTCAACCGGCTTACCGGCTGTGCAAATCACCGATTCGAATCGATCTACGTTTCAAACAAATCACGCAGAGACAGAGATCGAAGCGCATCCCCCCCAATTCCCGCGAACCGGCTTTACCGAGCAAGGGCAAGATCGACGGCCGGAAATGATTTCATGGGTATCGGCCAGCGGGTTAGAACGCTGGGACACCATTCAAGTCGCCCACCGTATCCCCAGCGCAAATCGATCCCGTAGCGCCAGTGAATGGGCCACAGCCGTTTGGTTCTGGCCCGCTTGGCTCCCACAAGCGACCTGCGGCGAGCCCGGTGTGGTCTCTATCGCCGGACATGTCTCTTGGTATGGTCGGCCGGGTCCATTCGCGCAACTCGGCACAATCGAACCGCAATCGCTCATCACCTGCCATTGGCAAAATCAAACATTTAATTATCAGGTAGAAGAGATATATGTCGTTCCTTATGGCGACACCACACTCTATCAGCGACCGTTGCCGGACGCCTCATCGACCTTGGTGCTTTACTCTTGCACCCCTGAAATTGACGGCATTATCGTCGTCAAAAGTCGCTTAATCGACCCAGACAAGACAGAAATCTAAATCGTGAAGGAACACAAAATCATGCTTGAGCAAATCCCCCTCTCACAACTAGCGCTCTTATTATCCGACATCGAAATCATCTTAAATCATTTTGCGGCACATGATAAAACGGCCGTCGAACGCCTAACCGAAATCGATCATCAGCTAGAAGAACTCCAACAAACCGATGACACGCTCACCCATTTGTTGCAAACAGAGTTAGACAATTTATCTGCGACCCCACGACCCGAAACCACAGAAAAAGCGGACACGACACGACCGCTGTTCGCCGTAGCGAGTGAAGGGGTCACCTTTTGGCAAGCCCTCCATGACGATCTGCTCATCTATTTCTCATGGCAGATCGATCGCCAAGAGGCGGAACAACGCCTTCCCCAATTAGAGACACAGCTTGTCGGATCGAAGCGCTTTTTAGAGGAGATAACCAGCTATGTGGTGGCATAAGTTGATCGGACGCAAACGTGAATGGGCTTGGCTTGGAATCGTCATTTCACTCTTCGGACTATTGGGATGTCGGCCGGTTTTACAGGTCGAAGAACCGACATGGGCCAATCAAACCCAGCCACACGCAACCTCAAACGCCACCTATGCCTCGTCAGCGATTGCTAGGTCAGCGATCAGCACCCCCACCCCAGCCCCGTCCCCCACGCC
>WTJY01000180.1 GCA_011524645.1 Anaerolineales bacterium
GTATCTCTGTGCCACTCCCTGCACCGCCCCCTTCCTCCTACCCGAAATCGACAACTCCCACTGTCCAACCCCCTCTCTACTCGCTACTTTCTTCTCTCTACTCCTCTCTCTACTCCCCTCCAAAATCACATGCACATTGGTTCCGCTAATCCCAAACGAACTCACCCCCGCAAAACGGCCGTTTTCTCCTTCCGCCCATCCTTCTAATTCCGTCATCACCTGAAACGGATACTTATGCCAACTGATATGGGGATTCGGCGTGTCAAAATGTAAATTCTGCGGAATCTGTTGATGATGCAACGCTAAAACCGCCTTGATAAATCCCGCGACCCCCGCCGTCGCTTCTAAATGGCCGATGTTCGTCTTGACCGCCCCCAATCGAATCGGGTTATCGGCCGTACGACCTTTCCCCAGCACTTTCCCTAACGCATTGACTTCAATCGGGTCCCCCAATGGGGTTCCCGTTCCATGTGTTTCCACATATTGAACGTCATGGCCACTCAAGCGGGCATCCGCTAACGCCTCTTGGAGTAGGGCGATCTGTGCTTGTCCATTGGGCGCGGTCAGCCCATTACTCGGCCCGTCATGGTTTGCGGCCGACCCCCGAATCACCGCCAGAATACGATCCCCATCTCGCTCCGCATCGGTCAGCCGTTTGAGCATCACCAAACCGCACCCTTCACCACGGACATACCCGTTCGCTTTTTTATCAAAGGTACGACAATGCCCTTCTGGGGATAAGGAGTTGAGCTTCGCCATGCTGATCAACATATTGGGGGTCAACATTAAATTGACCCCCCCCGCAAAGGCGCAATCACTTTCTTTGCGCCGCAAGCTCTGCACCGCCAAATGGATCGCCAATAGCGAAGATGAACAAGCGGTGTCTAATTGGAGTGTGACCCCATGCAACCCCAGCCAGTGGGACAGCCGCCCAGCCGTAACGCTGCGGTGGTTGCCCAAGCTGGTGTACGGATCGATCTGTGTTAAATCGGCCGACTGTGTTGTTCTTTGCGCGTAGTCATCCGAGGCCTGCCCGATAAACACGGCCGTTTTACTCCCGCGCAAATCGGCCGGCAAAATCGCCGCATGCTCCATCGTCTCCCACGTCACTTCCATTAAAAGCCGTTGCTGTGGATCCATCCCCTCCGCTTCGCGTGGCGAAATCCCGAAAAACTGCGGCTCCCATTCACGGATACCCTCAATAAAGCCACCGCGATGCACATAGCTAGTCCCCGGCGTTGTCCGATCTTCGGCATAGTATTTGTCACTATCCCAACGAGATTTCGGTACCGCCGTAATCCCATTTCGGCCGTTTTTCAGATTGTCCCAATACCGCTCCGGCGTGTTCGCCTGACCCGGCAACCGGCAACCCAACCCGATCACCGCGATCGGTTCAGTTTCCCCTTGTTCCAATTCTGTAATTCTTTGGCGCATCTGGCGCATTTGCACCAGCGCATTTTTTAGGACACCCCGGGTGTCTGCACTATTTTGTTTCGACATGACAACAAGACCCACTCGTGATTTTATCTCGCCTAATCACCTAACCCCGCCTCTTGAGCGAGCAAAGCCACCAATTCCTCTTCTGATAGCTCATCTAGGTTTTCTAAATCTTGTGTGTCTGCGTTTTGCTCAGCTTCCTTTTCTTGTTCTGGCGTTAAAATATAATCGGCCACCGCCACAATGGTAGGGTAGTTCCACGCCATCGTCCCATCCAATTCAATCTCCGTCGGCAACCACGCTTCTAACTCATGGGCTAACTCAACCGCCAGCACCGAATCCAACCCCAAGTCGACAAATGGGGCGGTCGGTTCAATGCTCGTTACCATCACATCCAAACGTTGTGCCAACCACATGCTAATCCAATTAATAATCTGGTTGCGTGAAGGCAATTCCGCCGCTTGACTCACACGACTCGGCGCCACTTTTGCCACTTTCGGTGCTTGCCATTCCCCGACTATTTTGAGTTCTCCCGCCAAATACGCTTTCTTATTCCCTTGTCGCTGAATCTTCCCGCTCGATGTCTTGAGCACCGATCCGGTCCGCAGCAAGACAATCGCATGGGGCTGAACATCGAACTGGCTCGTAATCGCGCGCCGCGCGGCCGTCAACACCTCATCCGCATCCATCGTCCGTAAAAATGTCCGCTTGATCTCTTGCACCACGACCAACTGTTCCACACCATCAATCGTTTGCGAAAAAGCGGCCGTGCAGCCACCACGCATCGCTTCATGTGATCGCTCAACCGCCAACTCCACATCTTGCGGATAAATATTCCGCCCCCGAATAATCAACAAATCTTTGATCCGGCCGGTAATAAACAGCTCACCCTGCCATAAAAAGCCCAAGTCTCCGGTCCGCATAAACGGCCCCTCTCCGCTCTCCGCAATATGGGCCTGAAATGTCTCAGCCGTCGCTTCCGGCCGTTCCCAATACCCCTGTGCAATACTGGCACTACTGACCCAAATCTCACCCACTTCACTCTCTGGGCTCATCAATTTCGTCTCGGGATTCACAATCCGAATATCCGCGTCGATAGCCGGTGTACCACACCCCACAATATCGACCCCGTTTTCGTCATCGATCAAGCGATGTTGTTCTAACTCAGCCTCGTTGACCCGCCGCGAAATCGGGGTCAACCCGATCTCTTGTGCACTCACTTTCAAGCTCGCTTCCGCCAAACCGAATCCGGGACAAAATGTGTTGTAATCAAATCCCACCGCCCCAAACCGCTCCGTAAAGCGCGTCATCGTATTGAGCCGTACCGTTTCGGCCGCATTAAGCGTCACCTGCCAGCTGCTCAAATCGAGCGCATCCCGCTCTTCATCACTAATCCGCAACAGACAAAGCTCATACCCGAAATTGGGTGAATGGCTATGGGTCGCCTTAAAATCAGAAATCGCTTGCAGCCACCGGAGCGGTTTTTGCATAAACGCCACCGGATCAAACAACACACACTGATACCCCCCATAAAGCGGGGTCAAAATCCCATAGATCAACCCCAAATCATGAAAAATCGGTAGCCAAGTCACCATCACGCTATCCGGCGTGTGTCCCCAAGGCAAATACATATCTTTCATTGTGGACAGCAAATTACGATGGCTTACCATCACCCCTTTCGGCGTACTGGTCGATCCCGATGTGTATTGCAAAAAGGCCAGTGTCTCCCCTTCTATATTATCCGGCCGGACCCATGTCTCCCCCAGCGCCGTATCAACCTCATCAGTCGAGATCCATTGCACCGTTTTCAGCACCGGATCATCATCCATCCGACGCAAAATCTTGCTATAGATGTCACTTGTCGTTAACGCGATGGCGGGGGTGGCATCATCTAAAATCGCTTTGATCCGATTAATCGGCCGTCGCGGATTAGGCGGATACGCAGGCACCGCCGTAACCCCCGCATACAAACAGCCGAAAAAGGCGGCAATATAGTCCAAGCTCGGCTGATACAGCAAAATAGCCCGTTCATTTTGTGCATTGTGTGCCAGCAGCTGGGCGGCTATCGCCCGCGCTTTCGCATCCAATTGCGCATAGGTATAGGTTCCTGCGGCCACCTCACCATTCTGCAAAAAGGTGTAAGCCAATTTATCCGCTTGTTGATCCGCTCTGCGTTGCAACAGATCGATCAAGGTGTGGCTTTCTTGCGGAGATACGGCGTTTAAGTTGTTCATACTACGTTATTTCTATCGTTTCGTTAAATAAGTAAGCACCTGCAAAGGCAAAAAATATTGTATTGCGACGGTAAGTTTAGTTAGGCGAGACAGCCAAATCAAACATCAATTGTAGCCCAATTTAGGCTGGATTGAGGGTGTAATAACAAATATGGACTGGATATT
>WTJY01000374.1 GCA_011524645.1 Anaerolineales bacterium
GTGCGCCGCGTGTCGTATTGACAAATGTTTGTTCAAATAAGCTTTGGTACTGCATATCGAGCATGCTTTCAATCGCGGCTTTCTTAATGTAATGTAGTTCATCTTCTGGCTGGTCGAAACCGGCTAGTCCGATACTGCCTGCGACCGGATCGACTGAATATTCGGTTAGGGTTTGCCCTGCTTGGAATAAGTTGCTGCCGGAGACGGAGATATTCATCGAGATGTTTTGATTGTCGTTGAGGCTTTTAAGCAAGTCGGCCGTGCGGCCGCCCCAGCCCAAGTTGCCCCGCTTATCTGGGACCGATGTTTGCCAGTGAGCGATTTGGTCGTTGTGGGAATATAAGCCGACCGGTAATTTGGCGAACCCTGATTCATAGCTATCTTTGGTGGTGCGTTCGACGAGAGTGCCGACGTTGGCGACAAAAGCGACTTCGTCATCATTGTAAAGCTGTTGTACTTCCGGCATTGAAGGATGAACCCCGAAGGTCCGGCCGTCGGCGACCTCCCCTTTTAGTGGCAATAAACCGTCTTGGGCTAGAGCCAAATCGGAGCGGATTGACTGATACTCTTGGTATTCGTTTTGCCCCATCGGGACAAGCATGTTGAAGGAGTCATTTCCTCCGGCGAGGAAGAGACAGACCAGCGCTTTGTAATCTTCTCCGTCGGCTGTGTCGCTGTTCGCTTCAAAGGCGGCGGCGGTGTTGGTCATGCGCATATTGAGCAACGTCGAGAAGAGGGAGGCGGAGCCTACCGATGCACAAGATGCTTCTCCGAGAAATTGTCGTCTTGATATTTTTGCGGCCATGATTTGTTCCTAATTATCTGCTTTCTTTTTGGATTAAACGGCCGTTGGGATAAAAATAAATAAGGTCAACGGCCGTTCGTTTGTTTGAATGAATGTGATGAATATAGCGTAATGGTTTCTGAGGAGGCTTGCTTGAACTCAAGCTTAAAAGGAACGGGGTTGGGGTTAAGCGTGGCTCTGTCATACCTTAAACAAAGTTTAAATAGTGGAAAATGACAAAAAAACAGGTGCTTCCCGTCAGGACAAATGGGAAGCACCTGTAAACCGATGGAGATCGAAAATCGAAAATCGAAAATCGAAAATCGAGATCGCTATTGTGTTGTTAGGACTACAACAAAATCGCATATTCAGGACAGGTCACCACCATGATGATGGCGAAGCGTACTGTTTCCTGCCAATTGTCATTGACTTCGATTGAGTCGGTAACCGCTTTGGTGATAATTTCTTTCATCCGGCCGGACATAGAGCCATAGGTAAAAAGCAAATCAAGCCGTTCTATGAGAGCCAGTACATTCCCTTCCAGCGCATCATACGGGGCCGGATTCATAACGACTGGGGAGACGGTCGGCATTTTTTGCTCAAATTCTGATTCGATCAGCTCATCTTCTTCCTCTTCACCATCCGGTAATTCCATATAATTGTCTTCAAAAATAATCCCTTCGAGAAAATTAAAGAGTTTGATTGCGCTAACACTAGTGGTGATTTGGAATTCTGGGGCCGCTAAGTTTTCACTGTTGAGTGGGCCCAACGGCCGGTAATCGGGTGAAAAGAAATTAAATACACTGGGCGAGTGGAAGGGGGCTTGTGCTAGTTCAGATTGCGCTTCTTCGGCCAAGTTATAGAACCTCTCTTCACCGTTGATATTGCGCACCTCTAGGGCGCGGCAAACATGGGCATAGCGAATAAAAGGTTCGCGTAACATACCGTGACGAGGATTGGTGATTTGATCGAGGTTGCGTGCTTCGTCGTCGAGAACAATCGCTCGAATGACCGCTTTCATATCGCCACGAACCCCTGCGCCGTTGTTGTTGAATGCGGCGGCCACACGGCCGATATAAGCGGGGGATGGATTGGAGGTAACGAGCCGTTGGATGAGCAAACGGCCGACAAACGGGCCGACATTGGGGTGATTGAATAGATGGTTGATCGTATCTCGAACATCTTGCATGCCGGACTGCCCGGCCGGAATGGTGTACCCATTTAACAGCTGTTTCGAACCTGTATCATGATACTCGTCATACATCACCATCGGTACCTGTGCATTGTCGTAATGCATGAACGCCATAGAAAACCCTTCTTCCGTGTCAATATCGATCTCTTCTTCCGGCCAATTTTCTGAAGGTTGATAGGTTAATCCGGTAAACACTTTAGCGAACTCTTTAATATCATCATTGTTATAGGTCGGAATATCATTTCCTTGGGCATCTTTTTTGCGTGTGCCATCCTGATTGAGTTCGAAAAGTCCGATTGAAAAAAGCTGCATGATTTCACGGGCGAAATTTTCGTCTGGGAAGCGATTGAGCGCGGGGTTCGCTTTTCGATTTCCGGCGTGGCTTAAGTAATAACCCATGGCGGGGTGGGTTGCCATGTCGAATAACAGGTCGCCGAAATTGCCAAACGCATGTTTGAGCAACATGTCATAATAGCTGGCGACGGCGACACTAATATCTTCGAGCAGATCGGTCCGAGTTGAGATGACCATGATCTCACTGAGTCCCATCGCGACTCGCTGTCGTAATTGGTCCGGATTGCGCATGACCGCTTGCCACCAAGCCCAGCGAAAGGGTGCAATACTGAGCAACGGGACATCTTCGACAAAGTAGATCGGATGAATAACATCCCACATATATTTAAGCGTTTCAGTACGGGGCTGACTAAATTGATTTTCAAGCCATGCATCGATCCCCATTTGTGCGGCTTGATCGATTTCCGCTTCGGTGGGGCCGAAGGTGGTTTGCATTAGAAAGCGCGCGGCCGTTTCTTGAGGCGTTAGGTTTTTGTTACGGACAACGGCGGTGCCATTTTTGAGGCGGGCTGTAGAGGCACTGGCTATCGGGTTTCTTTTGCCGAAGGTGAGAAAGTCGCGTCGATTCATTGGGTGTTCCTTTATTTGTTCTGGGCATTTATATGCCGTTCATTCGTTGATCTTGTCTGTAGCATAGAGGGGAAATCGGCCGGTTACTCGAACTTAACTTTAAATCGAGCGACTTTGTTTTAACGGGCTGAACGACCTACCTTAAATTACGTTTAAATCCCGCTTTTCGCTTGAATTTCCCTCTTTTGTTGCGTATCGTAGGCGATATGTGATCAATTTTTGATCGAACTTGAACGACAACCCTCATGAATCAAACCGAGAGAAATTTATATGTCCCGACTTTTAATTATTGATGACGATCCGATTATTACCGAGCCACTGGCCCGCCGTTTGGGCACGCGTGGGTTTAATGTGAGCGTGGCCAACAACGGCCGTGATGGTCTGGAAATGGCGCTAAAAAACGAACCACATCTGGTCATTTTAGATGTCATGATGCCGGAAATGGATGGCTGGGAAGTGTGTCGCCGTTTGCGTGAAAAAAGCACTGTGCCGATCTTGATGCTGACCGCACTCGATGATGAATTTGATCGCATTACCGGTTTAGAATTGGGGGCCGATGATTATTTAGCGAAGCCATTTAGCACCAACGAACTGGTGGCTCGGCTCAATGCGATGCTACGTCGCGTTAAGATGGACCAACAAACGGCCGAAACCCAAGATGTGCTAACGGTTGGCGAGGTTTCTCTTAATTTAGCATTACGCAAGGTGCAAAATGGGAGTCAATCCCATATGTTGCGTCAAAAAGAGATTGAACTGCTGTCTCTTTTGATGAGTCGTGCCGGTGTGCCGGTGACACGCGCTCAAATTTTCGATGAGGTTTGGGGGACCGATTGGCTAGGTGATACCCGAACCTTGGATGTGCATATTCGCTGGTTACGCGAGAAGCTGGAAAAAAAACCCAGCCAGCCACAACTGATCTGTAC
>WTJY01000464.1 GCA_011524645.1 Anaerolineales bacterium
CAAGGGTTATCCACCGGTTTTCCACAGTTATCCACAGATTTGTGGAAAAAATGGGGGATAAATCTCTTGACTTTGGGGGTTTTGGTGATATATGGAGTGCGGACAACAACGGCCGTTTTCGTCACTTGGCCGCAGAATGATGAGGTGCGTTTTGTGTGGCAAGCGACGCTCACTGAAATGGGGCGTTATTTAGATGCACGGCCGGAAATTGAGCAGGCGACTATCGTGGGCTGGTCACCTGACACGATGGATAGTCCGACCCTGTTGCTGTCGCGTGCCAGAAGTGAGGCTACTCTGCGCCACGTCGGGACAGTTGGGGAAGCACGTACGCTGGCACTACCTGCGGAGGGGATGGTGTTGCAACCGCATGAACTGCCACTAAATGGGATGTTGACGGCCGTTTTGCAAGAGATGAGCACGGAAATCAACTCAGAACCGAGCTTTGTCGTGTATCAATTGCCTGCTGACATACCGGTGGCACCGCAGTTTCCGGCCGATCTGTTATTTAGTGAAGAGATCCGTTTTCTGGGACATGATGTGGCGCAGGCGTGTGACTCGGGACTGTGTGTGGTGCGTACCTATTGGGTGGTCGAGAATCGCCCCGCTCACGGCCGTCAATTTTTCTTGCATGGACTGGATGACAGTGGTCAATTGGTGAGTCAGGATGATAGTTTGCATGCTCCGGCCGAATTTTGGCAGAAAGGGGATGTGTTGGTGCATGTCCACCAGTTACCGATGGTTGAGGGGATGAGCGAGATTCATTTGGGGATTTACGATCCGATTCCGCCGTATCCGCGCTTAACGCCACCCGATCAATCCGGTTTTCTGTTACTCGATTTGTTGCCCTGACTAGCTAATTGTGGATTAACCCACCATCCAACTTAGCTATTTGACTTTTGAGCGGTCCACCACATCGTATGACCATCAGTCTGAATAGAAAGAGAGCCTAATTGATCGGTACGTAAGACGGTGGCTCCGATCTCGGCCGCTCGTGCGAGCACATCGGGGTGGGGATGGCCGAATTTGTTGTCGGCACCGGCCGAGACGACAATGATTTGAGGCTGGACGGTAGCGAGAAAGGGGGTGGTGCTGGCATTGTTGGCCCCGTGATGGCCCGCTTTAAAAATGAGCGATTGAAGCGGGTGTCCGGCCGTTAGCATCGCTTGCTCGCCAGCGATTTCCGCATCACCGGTGAGGAGAAGGGTAAAGTCACCATAGACAAGGCGAAGAGAAATAGAATTGTCATTCCGGCCATCAGGTAATGGTTCTGCTTGAGGGTGAACAATCTCTAATTGAACCCCGTCTGCGAAGGAGATGATTTCACCAGCAATGGGGCGGTAGAGGGAGGTGTTTTGTGTTTCTGCGGCCGTCAAAAGTGTGGTGTAAATAGCGGATCCGCTGTCTTCTAATTCAGAAACAAGCAGTTGATCGACCGTGTATCGTTTAAAGACCCCCGGTAAACCGCTGATATGATCCGCATCGGGGTGGGTGGCGATGACCATATCGAGATGACGGTCCGCAAAAGGCATGGCACGGCCGAGGTGACTATTAAGAATGGTCGGGTAATAGCCACCATCGATGAGAATTTGACGGCCGGTTGGGGTTTGAATAAAGATGGCATCACCTTGGCCTACATCGAAAAAAGTGACTTGTAGCGTGCCATCGGGCTGGGTGGTGACCCATTGCCCAGTCAACATGAATAGAAGGAGGCTGGCGCTTAGGGCGAGGCGATAGCCCAATTTCTGGCGCACATGGTGGTGGACAGTGGCTTGTTGTTCCGGTTCTAGATAGCTATACCAAGTCGATACACCGATGACCAAATAGGTGAGAAACATGGCTCCGAAAGAATAAGAAACATCGATAATGGCATAGGGTATTTGAGCGAAGACGGCCGCTGTGCGAATCGTATATTGTAAAAAGAGGGTGGCGATCCAAGCGAACGGGTAAGCGATGGGGAGCCAGATCATACCCAACATTGTGGCGATACCACCAAAGATCATAACGGCCGGTTGTGCCGGTAAAACGAAAAAGTTGGCTAGCAAACTAATGAGCGACAACTGTTGGAAATAGGCCATGAGCAAGGGAAGGGTGAGGATTTGGGCGGCGATAGTAATGAGCGCCGCTTCAGTAATGATCCCCATAATGAGCTGCAGGGCGGGACGGTCGAACCAATGGCGTAGCCATGTTTGGGTGCGTTTGGTGAGCGGGTCGGCGTAGAGCATGAGGCTGAGAGTGGCGGCAAAGCTGAGTTGGAAGCCGACGTTCCAGAGGGCGTGGGGATCATGGATGGTCATGATCGCTGCCGCTACGAACAGGGGCGCGATCGGGGCGTTGGCTCGGCCGAGTAGCCGATCTGCGAGAACATAGATTGATCCCATAATGGCTGCGCGGACGACCGAGGCATCGGCACCGACCATGATAGTATAGAGAATGATGGCGCAGATGGTGCCGTAAGCGGCCGTTTTACGGCCGAGCAGTGGGGTGAACAACGATAAAAAGATGGCGGCGATTAAAGAAATGTTGAAACCGGAAATAACCACGATATGGGTAATACCTACGGTGCGAAAATCGTTGTCGAGATCGGGTGGGGTGGCATGTCCGATCCCCAGCAGAATACCACTGAGCAGTCCGGCGGCCGGTTCAGGAATAAGCTGTTGGATCGTTTGTTGAGCGCTGTTCTTCGTTGCATAGATTGTATGGTAAAGCGGAGACCCCTGACCGGCCGTTTGCGAACGAACCAATGGCCAACGCATATAGCTATAGATTCCTTGATTTGCAAGGTAATCACGATAGCTAAATTCTGTGGCGGAGGGGGGTGTGAGTAGATCTCCTGTGACTGTGAGTTCCGTGCCGTAGGGGATAACTGGGAATCGAGGTGTTTGGATCAGTATGTCCCCTGAGACTGCGTGACGAGAACCATCTTTCAGCTCGATTTGTTCAACCGCGAAGCGGAGGTTGATTGAGCGATCACGAATGTCAGGTTCCGAAATTGTACGGCCGTACAAGATAACTTCTGGGCTGTCGTTATAGTAAGCGATATGATCGCTGTCGATTTGGGGTTGAGCATATATCCATCTGGCGCCACCCAAAGCAACCGATGTAAGGCACGCGGCCAGAAGGGCTGCTTGTGGTGCGTAGTACCTGTAGCTACGCCAGAAAAAGACAGCCAGCCCCAGCATGAGACCGGCGGTGGCTACCCACCCCCATTGAGGCATCACCGTGCCCCATGTGGTTCCTGCAAGCCAGATTCCGGAGAACCAGCATAGAATGAGATAAATAATAGTCATATAATTTGCACAAAACTAAACCAATTTTTCCTTTGGTTTGTATTGTATCAATTGATGAGAGTGTTCGCTATTTTTTAGGAAGTGGGCAGGGCAATCACATTCTAATTTTGGGAAGAGTTGTGGATAGCAGAGTTGCTTCAAATGTTGTCTTCAGGGGGTGTTTTTGCGGCTCCGCCCCACACGACCCCATTGACAAGGATTTGTGATATGTCATGGTGAAAATAGTCCACTTTATTATCGGTTTGATTTAGAATGTGATTGCCCTGAGGAAGTTGGGCAGGAGATGGGTATGAAACATGTTTTTACTATATGCTTTTGTCCAGCAGCCATTCTCAATTTAAAGTCGATTTTGGCTGTCAAAATCAACGATTTCAGTTCCTTATGAATAACGGCTAAATAATTGTCGCATGTGTTGTCTAAGGGCTTACTCGGCCGTAGGCCGAGCAAGCCATCCTTAAATTAGGTTTTTTCGGTGGCATTGCCACCGAAAAAACCTAACAAACAACTTTACGAGCCGCCGTAGGCGGTGACAAT
>WTJY01000493.1:0-8706 GCA_011524645.1 Anaerolineales bacterium
TGGCCCTAAAGGGAAAACTTTTGTCACATATATCTAAAAGTGGCGAAGGTATTGATTTTAGGCGATAAGTTTTTAAACCATACGAAAAGATAGGGATAGGGAAAAGCCATTACTCAGGCAACTTCCCTATCCCTATCTTTTGTCCCTATCATCTTATCTGTAATCAAACATCCATTTCGTGGGCATGTCCTACATATCGCCTTGCGACATACCTCGTTCCAATTGATGTTCAGTCCGATATTGGGTAATCAACTCTTGTACGATCTGGCGATCAGATAAGCGTGCCGACACCTGTGCGACCAGCTCATTTTCATAAGATGCCTGTACAGACTCAACCATCCCTAACCCTCTACGGCCGGTCGCTATCGCCTTTTCGCGCATCGGTTGGAACAATTTCGCTTGAATCACCGGATCACGCTCACCTTCTGCCGGTTTAAACCACCCAGCCAAAGGCAACGAAACATTGACCTGCACCGATTGAATCATCTCTGGGGTTTCCTGCATCAGCGAAGTCAGCGCGGTCATCACCCCTTGCGCTTTCCCCCCCATGCCGAACGGCAACCAGCTTAAAATATCGGTAAACCATTCATCCAGCATCTCTAACACCGGTGCGATCCGGTCCAAGGCCAACTGAAGCATTTGCTCCACACGGGCATGTACCCCAGATAGATTGGCCAAACGATCTTCAAGCCAATCACGGCCGGCCGCTAAAACGGGGACTTGCTCTTCAAATTGATCTAGCAACGCTTCTCCCTCTGCTAGCGCCTCTGACAAGGTCGGGACTTCCTCAATCAATTCACCAAATCGGGAAGAAACTTGCTCAATCCCCCCCGAAACAACGTCAGATAAATCAACGTCATCGAGCTGTTCATAAAGTGTGACCAAACCGGCCAAAATACCGGTCCGCTGATTCACAGAAGCCAATTCAGCCCGTAGCAAGGTCGCCTCATCACTGGTCGTTCCGATCGACTGTTCGGCGATTTGCAAGCGGCGCACCGTCGCGTCTAGTTCACTTTGTAAGCGCATATTTTCCGCTTGCGCGGCCGCCAATTGGGCCACCAACTCCTGTTGCGCAGATTCGGCAGCTTGAATGACCGGTGAAAAATCGGTCGTCGGCACCGGCGGCGGGGTCGCAACAATAGAGGCTGATTGACGGCCGTTAATCACCGCCAAGGCAGCCCCAGTTCCCACAGAACCAGCGGTTGCCGCCACAATCGCCGTCACAAACTGTCGTCGATTAACCGTCTCAGATTTCTTGGGGCCATTGTTATTTTCTTCAAATTCATCTTCACGTCCTAAATGAGACCAATCTTCCGCCATGTTTCACCTCGATGTTTGCTATATTGTTCAATGCACCCGCCCCTGAAAATCAACAGAAAAAGAACTTTGCTAAGTTTTTTCAGATTATAAACGATTCACACTATAATTGAAGTTTATGCGTCGTCTCTCCTCAACACAAATTTCATCATTTTCCATTCTGCTTTTAGCACTTATTTTCTATACGCAAACAAGCGCCAACAGTCTCACCACGGCCGATAATGGGGAATTTCAGTGGATTGTTGCGAGATTAGGTCTGATTCACTCACCAGGATTTCCGCTCTACACCATAACCGGTCATCTTTTTATACAGTTGGGTCACCTTTTTAAAATCGAACCGGCCGTTTCCCTCAACTACTTCGCTTCACTAACGAGCGCCCTTACCCTACTCGTCACCTATTACACCCTTCATCACCTTATAAAACACCAGCCGCAACAGAGTTCACTTCTACCCACATCCCTCATTTCCCTCTTTCCCATTCTGATTCTTGCCACCAGTACCACATTCTGGGCACAAGCGACCATGGCCAATATACGGAGCCTCACCGGCCTATTTACCAGCCTTGCTTTGCTCTTTCTCTTTCAACTTAAGCAAGACAGTTCTGAACAAGGTGCGAATGAACGGCCGCTTTATCTATTCATCCTCAGCCTCACACTTGGACTCACCCACCATCTCTCCCTCGCCTTCATGGCACTCATCATGACCGCCTATGTGGGGTTAATTCAACCCCGATTCTTCATAACACCACGGCGCTGGGGACGGCCGTTGACCATGATCGGGCTCGGTCTTTCGCCACTCCTCTATTTACCGTGGCGTGACCCAACACTACGCACGGCCGAATCCTTTATCGAGTACGCGCTAGGACTAGGATTCCAAGGGGATTTCTTTTATTATCGTACCGCTATCCAGCTACTTGATCGAGCCGGAGTCATGATCAATGTACTCACCTTTCAGTTTCCGATTTGGTTCTTGATTTTAGCCCTCATCGGCCTTATCTGGTTAACTCGTGACAATTGGCGACAAGCTTTTCTACTCGGGGGCTGTTTCCTGATCCACACCGTTATCACCGCCACGTATCGCGCCCCACAAACGGCCGAATATATGCTTCCCGCCTATCTCCCACTCACACTGGCGGCCGGATACGGCCTGCATCAACTGGGACAAATCCTTCTCTCACGGCCGATCTTCACAAAAAAAACAACATGGCGCACGGTAGGGGGCTTGCTGGTCATCTGCCTTGTTGTCAGCGTCACCATCAGCCATATCGCCCCACGTTACCGCTCTTTTCACTGGCTGGCCCAAAATGGTGACACGGCCGTCGTCACCCGAGCTTGGCTCGAACAAGCACCACCCAATAGTGTTATCCTCGCTGACTGGCACTGGTACACCCCACTGCGCTACCTGCAAGAAGTTGAACAGATTCGCCCCGACATCGACACCATTTACGTCTTCCCGCGAACCGATGATTACGCCCAAGATTGGGTCAATGAAATTAACTTCTATCTTGACCAAAACCGGCCGGTAATCACCACCCACTATGTCGAACAACCCTACGCCACATTGCCACCACCACAATCACATGGCGATGCCTATTTATTCCCGATCGATTCCAGCGAAACACACGCAAGCGGTTGGCAACCGAGTGACATTCGTTTTGGGGATCAATTATCGATCATCGCCTTTGACTATACGCAAGAAAGTCCCGAATCGGGCGAGACGCTCCATATCGATCTCGCTTGGCAAGCATCTGAAGAAATCATCTTATCCGTAAAAATTTTCGGCCCACCGTGGCAACCATATGCCCAGCAGGATTTGCACCTCCGGCCGCAGCCAGATGGCTTAACACGAACCCGCTTCCATCTCACCCCTCGCCTCGGTGCCCCGCTCGACACCCATACGATCCTCGTCACCGCCAGCCAGCCCGATGGCATCCCACTCGTACTGGCCGATGGCAACACGGCCGCCACACTCACCACATTTCAACTTGAGCCCTCCAGTTGGCCCCCGATCACAAGAACACCGCTCTACAGCAATCAAATACGTGCGCTAGGCGGCCAAGGGCGGCACATTATCGGCTATGACTGGGACAATACGATCAGTGGACAATCTCGGCTATTTATCCACTGGCGGCTCGAAGACGGCCGTTATTGGACCGAAACACATGACAGCAACGATCCCAATCCCACGCTGTACGGCCGTTCATTCCCCAATCCGGGCGACACCCATTATGTCCCCTTCGCCTCGGGTATCGTTTGGCTCGGCAACACACCGAGACTAGAAACGGTCCCGCTAATACCTAATCTCACCCTCAGAACAGACCAGCAATTCGCGGTTAACCGGCCGTTACAGCGTGACTACGCCATCGCCACCCGTCTCGTCGGCTATGAATCGGATCTGATCACATGGGCTTGGATCAACCCCGATCCGGACAATGATATTCCGGCATTGGGAGCATTGCCGACCTTAAAGTGGATTCAGGGAACAGAGGTGGCTCACCCCCGCCGCTTAACAATCGAAAAATCGGCCGTCCCCAATCAAACGGTCGGCGGCTTTTTGCGACTATACGATGTCTTTACCAACCGGCCGCTTCCCATTCTCGACGAACGACACACAGCAGATGGTCGGCCGTGGGTCACTTTTGATGAAAGCGATATCGCCGAAGATTAAACAGACAAGCCACTAGTGGAACAATTTTGCATGTTGATCACATAGCCACAGATAATCCCCCTCTGGGGTACGGACTTTGCGTAAACTTTTAGCGAGCTCGGCCGCACGAATTTGCCAAAACAGCCCCATCGACTTCTCAGCATCGGTAATAGTCGGATACGCTTCCCCCTCAGCAGGCTCCGGAATCGCATCGATAATTTCTAGCGTGCTTTGGATCGATTCCTCCAGCAAAAAGCTCGAGTCAGATGAATAGCTCAAGGTCGGCAAAATCTCACGCAACACATACAAATAAGATTGCCACAAGCGCAAATGGGCCGTAGCACTTGGATCATGCATGTAATCCCCGACGCGATGCCAATGTCCCGGCATTTCGCAGCAGGGTGCCAAGCTAATTTCTTGTTCGTTTAGATTTTCGGCCGTGATAACACCGACATCGCTACGATGATAAAGCGGCCGAAGCAGGAGCACGCGAGGAAAATCATCGGTTCGCGCCCGCTGTGATTGCTGAAAATGGCGCAAAAAACGGCGTTGACGCAAGGCGATCATTTGATGATGTGCCCGCTGTAATTCGGCCCCATTTTCCGGAACGGCCGTATCCAAAAAGCGCTGTTCAAATGCCTGCTGTCGTTGCTGAACCAACACATCGGTCTGAGCATGAAAACCCAACAAAATCTGTTGCCAATCGACCAACTCGGCACAATGATCACAATGGCGCGGTGCCAGAGAGGGATTGTCGTTCAAATCCGCCAACAGGTGATCAAGATCGTACCATTGTGAACAATATGAGTTGGGGCAGGCGATCAACCGTTGTCGCTGATGACTGTCCACAAAATGATGGACAGCACGGTCTAAACCGGCCACCAGCAATGAAAAAAAGTATTGGGGGAACGGCCCTGTGACTGTCAAATTCACATCTCCCCCCTGCTTTGGATCAGAATCTAGGCGAGCGACATGGGAAGAGGTTCGTACCAAATCGGTTTCATAGGTCAGCATCCCCCCACCGGTCCAGTGTTCATCGCTATCAAAGCGATTGTTATGGGCCAAATAAGTCCGTACGATGCGACGGCCGAGTGGGATTAGAAATGACTTTTCAAAAAGCAGATAGTTCAATCTTAATGTCAATGGTTCCAAACTCGCAGGCTCTGGCGCAGATGCCTGTTCATCCCCATCGGTCAACACAATCTGTTCTGTTAGCGCCGCTGTTTCCTGTTCTTTTAGCAACGCGATCTCATCGGCCGCTTCCTCCAGCACAAAGCGAATCTCTATCGACTCATGACCGGTTTCATTTGCGGTATGGGATGCATCGATCTGTTCAGCTTCGGTCTGCGGCAATACACTGTTTTCGACCAGATAGGCGATTGTATCGACCGGGTCCCGATGTCGGTCATAAGCGATATCGATTCCGATCGCATGGCACATAATCCGCTCAAGGTTATCAAGACATAACATCGTCTCTGGAAAATAGTTTAAATGACGATTCCCCCCCACATGTAAATAGCTTAGCTGTGCTAAATCACCGATTTCACGAGGTAATTCTTGCAAACGATTCTCGCCCAATTCCAGCTTTTCCAACCGGTGCAAATAACCGATCTCAGGTGGCAAAACCTCAATTTGATTAAAGTTGAGTGACAAGTGGGTCACCCAATCCATTTGCAATAGCTGGGGCGGCACTTGTGTAAAGCGATTACGTGACAAGTCAATACTTTTTAACCAAGCTAAATCAGCAAATGCTTGAGGAAGCTCTCGCAACAAATTATCGCCAACCCACAATCTTTGCAGCGTAGGAGAGAAACAAAGCCCTTCCGGCAGCTGTTCTAATGTACAAGAGGAAGCATAAAGGTTGCGCAGTTTCGGCAACACCCCGATTTGGGCCGGTATATTTTGCAAAGGGTTCCCCGAAATTTCCAATGTTTGTAAAGCGGTAATATTAGCCAATGAGGTCGGCAACCGTTCGATAGAATTACGCGAAATATTTAAATGCTCTAGCCCCCACATCCGAGTCAATACAGCAGGGAATTTCGTAAAATTATTGAGTGGCAAATAGAGGGACTTTAGTTTTTCTAAAGCGACAAACCAAACCGGCAATTCACTCAATTGATTTCCATCGAGATCCAAAGTCAACAGATTGGTTAATTCCCCGATCTGATAAGGGAATTCTTCCAAATCACAATCTCTTAGCGACAAGGTCCGCAGATCGGTCAACCGGCCGATTCGACTCAAATCGGGCTGAGAAATCCCGCTCAGACCGAGGGTGTGTAGGCGAGTCATATACCAAATTTCGACAGGGAGTTCCTCAAGTTGATTATGATCAACCCTAAGTACCCGTAGTTCAGGTAAGCCAAAAATCGAATCCGGTAATGATGTTAATTGATTTTCCTGCACCGACAGGCTAAACAAATTCGTGAGCTTCCCGATCTCTCGGGGAAGCTCAGTCAAACGATTCCGATCAAGTCGCAGGGTTTGTAACGAGGTTAACATCCCGATCGCCCGAGGGAGCCGTTCGAGTTCAAGGCCGGATAAATCAAGCGTTGTAGCGTTTTGATCGGCCGCCTGTTTAATCAGGCGCATGACATCACGTTGATTCATAAATTCAATGCCTAAGCAAATATTTCTCGATGATCTTCATCAAGCCACATGTAATGCCCTTCTGGTGTACGAATCTTACCCATCGTGTTAGACCAATGCCCCTGATTCAAAACCCAAAAACGATTCAATTCAGCCAATGCGTCCGCCATATCGTTATTAGGTTGCTCTGGAATTAAATCGATAAGTCGATCCATCTGGTCAATCCCTTCCGCCAGCATAAACTCATCATCTATTGTATGGCGCAAGGTCGGTAAAACTTTTTTCAATTCAACCAAATAAGGTTGCCACATTCTCAATGCGGTGCGAGGATTATTCAGCGGAATCCGCACACCGGTGTAGCGCCAAGCTCCCGGCATCTCAGAAAAAACTTCAAATGCGAGCTCTTGATCAAACAGATTTTCGGCCGTTACCTGATCGATATTGCCAACCATTAAACGAAGCACAAAGACACGCAAGAAGTGAGCCCCTTCATCATCCTGCTGTTGCGGCTGAAAACGAAGCAAGAAGTCTCGCTGACGTAGCGCGACCATCTGGTGATGTGTATTCAAAACAGCCGGGTGTTCACGATCAGCATCGTTCGTCGATGCTTCGAGTTCCGCTTGAATCTCGGCCGTCAAGGGTTCCGTATAACGGTGCATTCCCAGCAACGCCCCGTGAAAATCGATTTCTGCGCGGCATTCAGGGCAGGGAACGACAAGTGGCTCAAACGGTTCGTCCGCTGCAACCGGCCGACTAAGCGCCTGCACAATCGCATCATAATCAAAGCGATGGCGACAATTGCGACTATTGGGATCAGGGCAAAACAGAACACGATGGACCACTTGGGCACGTGTTAGCCCCGCGATCACACGGTCAATTCCGGCCGTGAGCAAAGCAAAGAAATTCTGCGGAAAGGAGCCGGTCACCGTAATCGCCAGCGCATTATGCCAAACCGACGAGTCCAGCCGGGCGATATGCTGCGCCCGTTCAATCTCTTGGGTTTCATAAGCAAGCACACCACCACCACGCCAAGCTTGTGCCGTGCGGAAACGATAGGTCCGCGCCAAGAACAAACGGGCCACCACCCAAGGTGGCACCGGCAATAAATTGTGCTCAAACGTATAAACCAGTTGTAGCTTTCGATAGGGAAACTCAGAGACGACGCCATCTAGTTCAAAGCGGCTAATTCGAATCGGGGAACCGTTTAGCTCGTCTTCGCCAATCATCAAGCGACGTTCGTCTTCTTTGATTTCTTCAATATCGGGCAAGAAATTAATATCAAATTGATCTGTCATGTTATGCTCGCTTCTTGTGGTTGAAACAGGGGGAGGTGATGGTTGTGTGTGTTGTGTTGTAAGGGTGTCATGACCATTTTGGCGGCTTAGATATCGCCTAATTTGTGAAATCGAACCGGCCGCTTCACTCGGTATATCTACGCCGATAAAATTAATTTGGAGTGTGCGCAGTTGTGTGAGATTGATAAACGAGATCGGAAAAGCGGCCAAATCTGAATTAAAGGATAAATTAAGATCGGTCAACTGGTCAAGCTGTCCAAGCTCTACAGGAAGGGCTGTTAGCTGATTGTTAGCTAATCGTAGATCACGCAGGCCAGACAAACGGCCGATCTCGGCTGGCAATTCAGTCAACTGATTATTCCGTACGTCCAACATGGTTAAATGTTGCAAATTCCCTATTTCGGCCGGCAAACGGGTTAGCTGATTAGAATCCAAAGACAACTCTTGTAGTTTACCCAAAGCACAAATCGGCGCGGGCAACACCTCAAGCCGGTTGTTAAACAGGCTTAAATACTCTAAGTTTTGTAATGCATAAAAATCAAAGGGCAATAAGCTTAATCGATTGCTCCCCAACGCCAGATGACGCAGTTCGCGAGCCTGACACACCCCCGATTCAATCTCTCGAATCTCCATACTATAGGCGAAAACGCGCTCAAGCTTGGGCAGTTCCCCCAAAATACCGGGGAGAATAGTCAACTCATTCTGTGCGATTGACAGGGAAACCAACTCTTTTAAGTCCGCCAGCTTTTCCGGCAAACCGGCCAACCGATTGTGATTCAGATCCAACGATTTAAGTTTCGTTAAGCGCAAAACGACATTCGGTGTGTAGCGAAAATTGTTCAATGACAAATACAGATACGC
>WTJY01000493.1:8716-12146 GCA_011524645.1 Anaerolineales bacterium
ATACGCCATTTTCTGCAAATTAAGTAGCGTGTAAGGCAAATCGGACAACTCGTTGTTCTCTAGCTGGAGCATATTCAACTCTTCCAGCTCACAAATAGGCTCAGGCAACGAGTGAAAACCGCAATTGTTGAGATAAAGTGTAGACAGTTTGGAGAGACGGTGAATCTGGACCAAACTCGGCCGGTGAATGCCACTCAACCCCAAACCGACTAAATTCTTCAGATCCCAAATCATGCTAGGAATATTGCGTAGCTTGTTGTGATCTAAATAAAGTTGATTTAAATTCAATTTTGCCAAACTGATCGGCAATGATGTCAATTGATTTTCGCGGACCGACAAAATGCGCAATTTACGCAACTTAGAAATAGACAGCGGCAAAGATTGCAGTTCGTTTCGGTCAAGGTAAAGTGATTCCAACTCTGTCGCATTTGCCAAAATATTAGGGACAGCGCGTAGCTCCATATCGCGCAAATCAAGCTCTCTGGCCCCGCTCTCAATCGCTTGTCGAATTTTTGCTGTCGCTTCAACTTGGCTCACAATTTTTTACCCCTATGCTAGACAATATCTAGGGCATTTTATGCAAAAATTGACGGCCGTCAAGCTCTCAAACGCTTAAAACAATTTGGTAAAGCATGCCCCATTTAAAACAGATTTGCTATACTACTCGCCATGTTGACACAACATCTCTCTAGATTCACATCTCTATTTTGGTTCATAACGATCTTATGCCTGCTTTTCAGCTTAATCGCATGTAGCGATACAACGGCCGTGGATAGCACAATCGGCCAAGCGGATAATGCGCTTGATTTACCTGATATTCCGACACCGGTAGCCACACCGGAACTGTCAGCAAGTAGCAACACGGCCGAAGCGACCGAACCCACAACAGAACCGATTCGCCACTTAACCGTTTGGATGCTACCAGAGATCGCGCCGATCCCTGAAATAGTGGGCGGTAACACACAAGAAGCGCAATTTGCCAGCTTCGCCGATAGCCATCCCAATATCGATCTCCAAATTGAACAAAAAGTGGCAACAGGTCCAGCCAGTTTGCTGAACTATCTCGAAACCGGCCGCGACATCGCCCCTCAAGCACTACCGGACCTCGCCTTGGTTCCCGCTTTCTTATTGCCAGAACTCGTCAACAAAGAACAGGTCTACCCCTTAGAAGACCTCATTCCGGCTCAAGATTTTGAAGACCTCTTACCGGTCGGCCGTCAAATGGCCCGCGTGGGTGAAGAGTTCTACGCCTACCCTTATGCGACCACAGGGTTACACCACGCGATCTATAATTCAGCGATCATCACCACGCCACTCAGCACCGATTGGGGCACTCTTTATGAACAAGATTACCCCTTTATTTTCCCCGCATCGAGTGCCAGCGGTATCCAGCTTTTACTTCAATTTTATCTGGCCGAAGGGGGGACTCTGCGGAATGAAACGGGACAGATACAGCTTGAATCGGAACCGCTCCAAAGCGCACTGCAAAGTTTGCAAACCGCCCGCAATACGGGCCTAATTTTAGAAGAGAGCGGTATGATCACCACCGAAGACGAAGCTTGGCGAATCTTTTTGAGCAGTCGTGCGGCCGTGGCCCAAACGTCCTCAACCCAATATTTTAATCAGCAGGGACAAGAAAGCGAGATATCCTTTGCGCCACTCCCAGGCAAAGAAACCGCCCTCGTGCCTCAAGTCAGCGGATGGGTCTGGGTGATCACCACCCCCGATCCAGCCCGGCAAGCGCTCGCGGCCGAATTGCTTTTATGGCTGGCTAATGGCCCCAACCTCGGTGATTGGACCTTGCAAAATCGTTACCTTCCCCCTCGTTATGCGGCGTTCGATCGCTGGGAAGATGACCGATATACCGCTTTTTTACAAAGCGAACTCGAACGCTCCGCCATGCTCCCAACCACGGTCAGTGGCGCAGTATCCGATGCCTTAAACAACGCGCTTAGCGAATTGTTCGCCTCCCCCAACCCAGATATTCAAACCATTGCGATCACGGCCGCTACGGCCGTTAAATAACGAAACAGATCCATAGTTCCGATCTGTTCACCAAAATTATGATTATTTTTGTCGATAATGAACACGTTTCCGGTTATGACCAAGAGTGGGGAAAGAGCGTCATGGCGGCGCGCACCCGCATCAAATACCGCCTAGAAGATATAACAGGGGACCACTGTCTGTTGGTGCGCTACCAACATGTCACCCCCGAATTGCTCCAGAAATTTAACGTTCGCGCCTTATTTGTTAGTGGGAACAGTGCCGACCCCAGCGTTTATGACGAAAAAGACAGAGAAGGATTGCGCCAAATTTTTCGCGGTCTTTCACTCCCTATGTTTTGCTTCTGCGGTGGGTTCCAGCTTTTGGGCGAAACACTCGGCTCTCCACTAGAAGTGATCGGGCCACTCGACCCCGGCGAAGAAGACCCGATTCCGAATAGCACCTACTATGTCGGCATGAAAAAGGAGTATGGCTATGACACGGTCAACGTTGTCAAAAAGCACCCGATTCTAAACGGGTTAAGTGAAACACCGATTGTACGACATGCCCACTCGCTCGAACTCAAGACCGCCCCCACAGGTTTTCAGGTCTACGCCTCGACCACAGTTACCCCGATCCAGATGATTATTCATGATACCCTGCCGATCGCAGGAACCCAGTTCCATCCCGAATATTACACCGATGAACATCCGGACGGCCGGACCATGATCGAGAATTTCTGCAAATACGCAGGGCTTATTTAACCCATGCGCCAGACCCGCAGAGCGAGCCTACAACACAAAAGCCTATGCTTCTTACTTAAAGTTGAGACAAAATCTTGATCGCGATCTCTTTTTCAGATGCCAAGCGCAAGTAATTCCACTGCGCGATCAGCGCTTCATATTCTTTGTCGGGATCGTCAGCCAAAAACTCCTCTACAATCGCCAACTGCCCCAAAGATTGATCTAAATCCTCGATATATGTGCCGATCAGTTTAGCCAAACGGCCGTCCTCAGCCACATCTCCAAAAAAGAGACGAAGCAATAGCGGATGCTTAACCACGGTCGGCTCCAACGGCCGTGTATTCAGCCACACCTGAAACGCAACTTGCCCTTCAGTTGTTATGCGATAAAGCCGTTTGTTGGGTCGGCCATCCTGAACCACATGCTCAGAACGAACATAGCCAAGCCCCTCTAGGCGACGCAACTCCGCGTAAATATGGCTTTGTGCCGGGCTCCAATAAAAATAGCGCAATGTTTCCGCTTCTTTGCGAATATCATAGCCGGACAATGCACGGCCGTGACGCAAAACCCCCAGAACCGCATAAGTTGTGTTTTTCAATTCTTTTTTTGTATCCATAAGCTTATATAACTATTTGACATATAACTTTTTGTAGTATAAACTGTTTTCACCATATGACAAACAGTCATATGAAATTTATAAATCC
>WTJY01000522.1 GCA_011524645.1 Anaerolineales bacterium
CACCCCGAACCCAACCGTGAGCCCAACCCCAAGTGCAACCCCTGAAAGCCACACCGACTTCACCATGTACTTGCCGTTTATTACCAAGGAATAAAACATGCAGCGAAAAGAAAATTCTTACTTACTTGTCCATTACCTATTGTCATTGAGCCTCTTGTTGCAAATCGTCGCCCCTTTGTTCCCATACCATTCTTTTGCCACGGCCGTAGCAACCACCACTGACCGGTTTGAAGAAACAGAAACACGTCGGCAAGCCCTATCAGCCCATGCATCTCGCTCCCCTTTGAGTAACTTTTTCGCGGATCTAAATGGGGATCAACGTGTTGATGAAAGCGACCTCACTCGCATCGGCGAATCTTGGGACTGCTTATTAGCCGATCCTTGCTACAGCACCGATTTCGATTTCAACAATGATGGGGTGATCGATGCCCTAGATTTGGCTACGGTAGGGAACGAATACGATATTGATCCGCCTATCATCACCATTACGTCACCGGCTACAGATGCGGTTTTGACCGATTTAACCCTAACAGTTGCCGGCACAGTCACAGATCGCCATGCGGTCAGCGAATTGCTGGTCAATGGGGTCTCTGCCGATCTCATCCCCATCGCAGAGGGGTTCCAATTCACGGCCGTTATTTCCGCCACAGAAGGGGTACTTCCGCTCCATATTTCAGCGGCCGATGAAATAGGCCAAGTCAGCAACGCCACCCGCCTAATCACCATCGATCATGAAGGGCCGTACATCACAGTCAATCACCCAGCACCCAGACAGTCGGTCTATACCACACGTCCAACCATCGATATCGCCTACACCGATTTAATTGCGGCCGTTGATCCAGCCACACTCCTCGTCACCCTGACCGATGAAAACGGCGTCATAACCGATGTCACGAGTCAACTCAGTGCAGGGTCAGATACCGCAAGCGGCACTCTAACAACCGACCTGCAAGAAGACCAGAGCTACTCAATGACCGTCACCATAGCGGATACCAATGGGGTCATCGCAACCTACCAAAGCGATTTCTACGTTCCCTTAAATGCGAATAGCTTGACCCCGCCCGTAACGGCCGTCGGAGATGGTTTTGTCAGCGGCTATGTGTTTGATTCAACCACCTGTGATGGCACCCAAGCATACGACCCGATCACCTGCAACGGGATCGCCGGAGCCCATGTCACCCTTGAACAAATCGATGCCGATGCGATGGAAGATTCGCGCCAAACCCGTTTGGCTCATTTAGAAAGTGATGCCTCGCCACATGGCTTGCCCCATCAAGCCACGGCCGATTCCACCCCCTTCCGCGCTACTACTGCCGGTGTGATCGTCACCGGACCCGAGGGCTTCTTCGCCTTTCCGGTCGATACAACCGGCAACTACAGCGTGCGTGTCGAAAAAGATGGCTTTACTTACGGTCAGCGATTAGTCGGGATCGTGCGGGAAAAATCAACCGCGATGACCCATGTTTATTTAACGCCACTCGATCCGGCCGTAACCCCCTGTGACCAAACCGGCTGTCAACACACCAGTGCCGACAGCCAAATGAAGCTCGATATTCCAGCCGGAGCCATTCCGGCCGGTGAAACACTCGACATTCGAGCCACCGAATTTGATCAAGTCCAATTTTTACCCAGTGGTGAACTCCCCCCCGGAACCGGTGAAACATACGCCTTTAACCTCAGCGGTGCCTCTGAAATTACCTTTACCATGCCGGTGACCGTCATGGTTCGCAATAGCCGTGGCTTTGATCCCAGCACCAATATTTCGCTCGGCTATTGGAATCAGCATCTCCAAGTTTGGGAAGATGCGGGAGATGCCACAGTCAACGAAACAGGGGAATGGTTGGTCATGCAGGTCACCCACTTCTCTAATTTCGATCCCAATGATCCGGTCACCATCGCTACGGCCGATGTCAAAAGCGATGATCGCACGATTAAACCGGCCGAAGATTGTGTTTTCGACTGCGCCACCAGTCAGGTCAATCTAAGTGGCGGCGGTTTGCGCCAATCGTTCTCCCTACCATCGGTCGATATTTTAGACGCATCCGAAATGATCACCTTGCAATATGATTCGCAACGTGCCAATGCCACGGCCGTTATCGACCTTGAACTCGGTCTCGAAGCCCTGACCGCAGGCGGTCTGGGTGAATTTGATCTGATTCAAGCTGAGCTGTTTATCGAAGGGGAAAGCACCCAACAGTTTAGCTTTCGCATCGATCAACTCACCCCAGATGGCGAAATCGGCCGTTTTCGCTATTTCTGGGACGGCCGTGATGCCCAAGGGCGTAAAATGCCTCCCGGAGTCTACTTTTACAGTGTCCGCATCAAAATCCCTTACGAAGCGGAATTTTTCGGCACGACCAACGGCCGCTTTGGCGGTCCGGCCGATCCATCACAGCCGCTCGGCATCACCACAACCGCCACCCTCGAAGACACCTTCTTCGGTTCAATTCTCATCAATCAAGATATCGGCGGGCACTACGGCTATGGGTGGCAAATCGCCGATGTCCAACAGCTTCACATCAAGGAAGATGGCGCCCTCTTAATCGATGATGGAAACGGGGTGTTAACCCAATACCTTTTGCCCCGCACCGATCTACTCGATGAAGATGCCCAAGTACGCACCATCGGCCGTGAATTAAGCACTCGTGATGTGTCGAACGACACAGAACTTGATCAATTAAACGATGATCGTTTCGCTATTGTCGAACGCCAATCGACTCGTTCAATACAGGCAGCCACGGTCGATATCACAACTGACATCGTCACCGATACGGTCTGGACCGTCGCCAACAGCCCCTATCGTATTTTGAATGACATCACGATCAGCTCAACCGCTACCCTAACCGTCGAAGCCGGTGTAGAGGTGCGTATCGATCGGGCCGATGATTTATTTGTCGAAGGAACCTTGCTGGCTCAAGGCACAGAACTCACTCCGGTCACGATCACCAGTGACAACAGCAACGCATGGGGAGCGATCATCGTCCAAAATGGGGGCACGGCCGATCTAACCCACACCAATCTCTCCAATGGTGGCCAATCGAGCGAATCGATCAACGGCCGTGATGCGGGCTTGGTGGTGCTCAACAGCACCCTTGTCATGAGCCAGACCACCATGACCGATATGTTTAACACGACCAATGTGGCGGATGGCTGTATTTATGCACAGGACAGTCAACTTACCCTCTTCGAAACCACACTACAGGGCTGTAGCAGCACATCGACCAGCAGTAGTGTCCGTGAAGCCACGGCCGCGCTCGCACTATTGGGGGATACAACCACAATTCAGGCGCGTAATCTGGTCATTACCGAGAGCCATCTGTTTCCGTTGGCTCTCGATATCGCCCTGTTAGATCGTATTCCGGCCGCCATTTATGACAAAAGCCAAGCGCGCGTATTTGCCGGAACCCTCACCGAAAATGTAACCCTGTCGCAAACAGTTGGCATTTCTGAGTTTGTCTACGAAAACGATATAACCGTCCCCAGTGGCACGACATTGACGGTAAATGAAGGGATTAGCTGGTCAGCAATCGATCCAAACGATAACTTTTTGGTTGAAGGCACCTTAATCACCCGTGGCACGGCCGGCAATCCGGTTCTTCTTACCTCACAAGACAATAGCGGTCCCAGTGAATGGGGTGGTATCTTGGTCGATGGTGGCACGGCCGAGCTTGACTTTACAACCATCCAGTTTGGGGGTCGGCTGTCGATTGATGGCAGTCACAATGCAGCACTCGGCGTGATTAACAACGGCACATTACAGTTTACCAATTCCGCCCTTCTGCAAAATAGCGATACCGCCACAACCGATGACAGCTATCTCCATGTCGCCGACAGCACGGCCGTGGTGCGCAACTCCGTTTTAAGCGATGATGGCCTAAATGCCGCCAATCCCAACTACGGCATCATCTTACAAGACAGCGGCGGTCTCGATTTCACCTACGAAAATAACGTCCTCATTCATCAAGGAGCACAAATTCAAGCCCCATTAGCGGTTTTGAATCGCTTGGCAGGGAACAACACCTTCACCACCGGCGGGGTACAGCGGTTTGTCGCCACAGATAGCACCATCTCAACGCCGACAACACTCGACGCAATCGGTGATCTAGCGGTTTATCAGTTTGATAACAACATCACCTTTACCGATGATGTGACCGTAACGGCCGGAACGACCATCCGCATGGACAATCGCGCGGTCCGTATCAATGGCGGAACACTGACCGCTGTCGGCACCCTAGATGAACCGATTATATTTGACAGTTTCGATGGAGATCCCGATTCATGGAACGGCATTATTTTAGAAAACGGGGCATTTGCTTTGCTCAAATTCACCCAAATCAAAGATGCCTTTCGCGGTATCGATTTACAAGAAGGTGGGCTCGACATTCAGCAAAGTTTGATCCAAAACAATTCGGCCGCCATTACCGTTTTTGGGGAACCGACATCGTTCCTAGCTCGGTTGAATGACTTTGGTGACAACACCTTTTTCGGCATGCTAAATGACACCTCGGTGCAAATCGATGCCCGCCTAAACTATTGGGGTAGCCCCTTGGGGCCACAGCACCCCGATAACCCGGGTGGAGACGGGGATCGCATCGGCAGTAATGTCTTATTTGAACCGTTTTTGTCTTCAAGTGGTCAAGGTGTCGAAGGCTCGACGGCCGTTAATCTCTCCCCACACGACACCACGGCCGTAATCTTTGACGAAGTGGCCAGCCAATTTGTACGGACTTATCCGGACGGCCGTACCGTCATTTTTAACAGCGATGGTCAACATATCATTAGCCGTGATCCGGTCGGCAATGAATGGCAATACAGCTACAACAGCGATGGATCACTCAACACCATCTCTTATCTCGCCAACGGCCGCCCCTCGGCGGACTGGGTATGGTCATTTGGTTACCAAACGGTGCGGGCGGCAAGCGACGTGACCCAACATCGCACCCCCGTAAATCGCACCACCATTACCGATCCGGCCGGTCGTGTTACCACGCTCGATCTCGATAAAAATGGGAACTTAGTCGCCTTACAGGAGCCAGGGCTCGATACCCCCATGACCTTTGCCTATGCGGCCCAAAGCCAAATGACCCATAAAACCTCGGCGCGTGGCGATACCACGACCTATGAGTATGACGAAAACGGCCGTGTCATTCGCGCCCTGCTTCCGCCTCGTGAAATATTTGATCCAACAACCGGCCAATTTTCGGTTGAGCAAGAAATCCATGATTTCGCCCCTCGTGACACCCAAAACACGATCAACAGTCTCGATATCGCTTCTCCAGACTCCCCCAATAACGCGCTGATTCAATCAGATAGCTTGGAAAGTCAGCAGGCGATCAACGGCCGTTTGTTTACCCACACCACCAATCAGTTCGGGGCGCAAACCGGCTATGTTGATCCGCAGGGGCAACAAACGGTCATCGAACGGGATGACCGGGATCGCATGGTGAAACGCATCACCCCGCTGGGCCATTGCACCCTGTTCACCTACGATGCGTTTGATAACATCTTGACCCGAACCGAGATGGATACGGCCGCCTGCAACGGCGGTGTCGGACAAAGCCGAACGGTAACCAGCACCTATGATTTGCGCTTTAATCAGCTGCAAACGATAACCGATTTCAACGGAGAAACAATCACATTTGTTTATGACTATGAAGTCGGCTTAGGCGAAGCGGGCTTGCTGGTCGAAAAACGATTCCCGGCCGTCGATGATGGCACCGGCAATATCGTCACGCCGATAGAAAGCTATGGTTATAACCAATTTGGCCAGCGCACCACCGTAACGGACACGCTCGGGATCAAAACCTGCTACGTTTACACCACAGGTGATGCCAGCGAAGCGAACACGATTTTCGCGGCCGGTGTTTCCCCTGTCCCCGGACTCATGACCCAAGTGATCGAAGATTGTGGCGGCACATTGGCTCGAACAACCACATTTCGTGAGTTCGATGCGGCCGGAAACGCCCAAATCATCGAAGAGCCCTTTGGCGAACTGGTTCCCAATGGTGGGCACGATATCCGTGTCACGACACAACGGTTCGATGACCGTGATCGCCCAATCGAAATAACCGATGTGATTAGTAGCGTCACCCGTTTCGCTTACGACAATGGGGATAATCTGATCCAACTTGTCGAAGATGCCACGGGACGGCCAGTGACCACAACCATGCGCTATGATGCGGTTGATCAACAGCTTGGTTTGGTGCTCGAAGGGGCTGATGGATCACAGGTAGAAACGGTTTACGGGTATAGCTTAGATCGACGTCAAACCCTAGATCAAGATGCCAATGGGAATGTGACAACCTATCAATACGACAACCTCAACCGACTCACACACATAACCGACCCGCTGGGTCATGCGCAGACGTTTACTTATGATGCGGACAATCGACTCATCGCCGAAACGGATGGGCGCGGCACTATCACCGCCTATCAATATGATGGCTTAAATCGGCCGATCACCCGCACGGTCGATCCGGCCGGATTATCGCTGATCACCGTCATGACCTATGACGACAACAGCAACATCCTCACCCAAACCGATCCCAACGGAGTCGTCACTTGCTACGTCTATGATGCCTTGGATCGGGTGACCTCGATTACAGAAGATTGTGGTGGCTTAAACGCGACCCGACAAATCGTCTATGATTTGCGCGATAGCGTCATTAAGCGGATCGATCCGCTCGGCCGGACCGAGTTGCGCCAAAACGATGCCTTAAATCGCATTACCGTGTTTACCGATCCGTTGGGCCAAACGGAAACGGCCGTCTATGATGCGGCCGATAACGTAACCGCCCTCACCAACGAAGGCAATCACACCACCTTTTACACCTTCGACGCGCGTGATCGTCAACTCACCGTAACCGATGTCTTCACGGGCGTGACAAGGTTTGAATACGACAACGACAACAACCTAACCAAAATCGTCGATCAGCTAGGTCACACGACCGAAATGCGTTACGACGACCTCGATCGGATGATTGAACATATCAACGAACAAGGGGCCAGCCGTTTCTTCACCTATGACAACAACGGCAATCCCCTGAGCGAGATCGATGAGCTGGGGCAAATTACCTATTATCAGTACGACAGCCTCAATCGGGAATCAAGTCGCATCGACCCGCTCGGACATATCGCTTCGATGGCCTATGACGAGGTAGGAAACGTCATCCAGATAGAAGATGAAATCGGCAACACACTACAAATGAGCTATGACCGAGACCATCGACTGATCCAGACAACTGATCCGCGTGGCGATCTGTTTACCATGACTTATGATGGGGTGGGAAATCAGCTCACCCATACCGACCCACAGGGAAACACGGTCGCGCATCTCTTTGACAATCTCTATCGCCAAACAATGTTGACTGACCCCAACGAGGATAGCACCTTGTTCACTTATGATTTAGTCGGCAATTTGCGTACCTTAACCGATCCTCATGGCAACACCACCACAATGACCTACGACGATCTGGACCGCTTGGTCACAGAAACCGATGCCTTGGGTCAGGTCACCACACGTGTTTACGACGCACTAAGCAATCTGACTCAGCTCACTGATCGCAACGGCCGTGTCCGTCAATTTATCTATGATGATCTCAGTCGCTTAGAGCAGGAAATCTGGGTTGATGGCAACTACCAGTCTACCCAGACCTATGATGCCGCCAGCCGTCTCACCAGTGCCTCAGATCCATTTGCGCACTATGATTTGACCTATGATGAGGTCGGCCGACTGCTGACGTATGATGAAACAGGCGCAGGGAATCTCGTTCCGTTCGGTTTCTCTTACACCTATGATGATCTCGGTAATACCACCGAGATGATTGAGCGGATCAATGGGTCAGTAACGGCCACAACCGCGTATTTGTATGATGTCAAAAATCGGCCGAGTCAAATCGCCCAAAGTGGGACGGCCGTCGCAGAAAAACGAGTCACCTTCGCCTATAACTCCCGTGGCTATGTCAGTGAGGTCAGTCGTTTCGCCTCGCTCGACGCCACCCAGTCGGCCGTTGAAAGCCGGATGGTGTACGATGCGGAAGGGCAGCTGGTTAATCTAACCCATACCCCCGCCAACAACGCCCCGATTGTCTATCAATTTGTATTTGACTCCTCAGATCGCTTGAGCTCAATGAGCCATACGGCCGATGGGAACAGCACCTTTAGCTATGATGATTTCGGCCAGTTAATAACGGCCGATCATGCCAACCAAGCGGACGAAAATTACAGCTACGATGCCACCGGAAATCGCACAAACCATACGATTGGTGCCGATAACCGCGTGCAAAATGATGGCACCTTTAGCTATCAATATGACAATGAAGGGAATCGGACCAGCCGCACCCATCTAGTCACTGGCGAAGTGACTGAGTACAGCTACGATTTTCACAATCGCCTGATCGAAGTCACCCACAAAGACAGCGCAGACAATCTATTGTCTTCGGTGAGCTACGTGTATAACGTATTTGGCGAACGCATTTCACGTCAGGATAGCGAAGGGAAAGAACAGCAATTTGCCGTCTATGACGGCCGTGTCTTCCTCACCTTTGATGGCGCAGGAACAGTAACCAATCGATATCTGCAAGCACCGATCATGGACTGGGTTCTCGCCGACGAACAGGTGGCGACAGGGGAACTCTTATTCCCGCTCGAAGACCATCTGCGTACCGCCCGCGATTTAGTCGATAGCAGCGGCACATTGGTCAATCATCGTGAGTACGACAGCTTTGGCAATCTGATCGGTGAAACAGACAGCAGTGTCAGCTATCTCTTCGGCTTTACCGGCCGTGAGCGAGACCCTCTGACCGACCTAAACTACTATCGTGCCCGCTATTATGATGCGCAAATCGGCCGGTTTATTAACCAAGACCCGCTTCAGTTTGCGGCCGGTGACCCCAACCTCTATCGGTATGTCAACAATGCACCACTCAGTTACACCGACCCCAATGGGATGACCGGTATTTCACCTGAATTCCAAATGCCTGCAGACTTTCCAATGAACTCGAGCGGGAAGAACCGAGTCGCCGGTGTTGTGAAACCGATTACCAATAAGGCCGCCCAAGTTGTGCAGCAATCAGATGTTGCGGTAAACGGATTGAAAGGGAAAATTTTCCACATCAATCCAAATAATCCCGACAACATTAGATTACAACAAATCAAGCGCGCGGCCGCAATGCCACCCAGCAAGGAAGAAGTTGAACGGCTGAAAAAAGTACAGGCGGCCATGCAGGCTCGGATTGACAAAGCTGCAAAGGAAAGAGCACGACTTAGAGCACGTACCCAGTTGCATAAAAGCCGAGAACAGGCGCGAAAGAAGCTTGAACAGATGATGAAAACTCGGTCTGGGCGAGCCACGCTCGCGGCCAAAAAATTCGCGCTCAAAGTAGCAGGCAAGCTGTTTGGTGCGGTTGATGCGGCCATCATGTATAACGATGCCATGTTACAGGTCTTGGGTGTAGCGGAAGCGCATAACCGTTTTGCCCGTGCGGCTCGCCGCGAGCGTGAACGAGAGCTGCGGCGGCGTATGAATGATGCGGCCGTGCGCCAGCGGAATGAAGAGATTCGTAAGAAAAACGCCCAAATCCGTGAAGAGCGTCGTCAGGCATTTTTAGCCGACCAGCGCTTCGAACAGCAATTCGAGGACTTTGTTAAAAAAGGAAAAGGGCTATTTGGCGCCCCTCCCGGCCCCTCTTCAAATTCGGCCGAAGACCGTCTCGCCTTTGAAATCGCCCGTGAAAAAGCGAAACAGGCACCGGACGGCCCCGCACAGGAAACGGCCGATCCAGGGAACGTCAAGCCGGGTAGCCAAGCCTCACCCTCACTCGGCGTCTTTACCATGCTGGCCGAGCAAAACAAGGCGCGATCCCAGCTTGGGCGGCGTATCGTCACCCCCAGTGGCAATATGGCACGGCAAAGCAATCCAAACGGCTCCGGCATGGTTGTCCCTCCGTCGAGCAACTGTCCACCACATCCCAATTCTAGATTTTAGATTTTCGGTTTTGGATTGAATGTAGGTTCGCGGAGAACAATTTACCGCGAACCTACACCCCCTTTTGCCTTTTCCCTTTTCCTAAAACTGTTACTCATTCAACTGTCCTTTATCCTACACATCCCTTATAATGCCCAACTATAAGGAATTATTTATGACTGTTGAATCATCTGAACAAACCAATCAAGATTTATTCGCACCCATTGCGATTACCCCACCTATTAAAGCCCCCCCCACACCCACGGCCGTGGGTGAAGAAATTCTCCCCCCTACCTCCGTTTTCGTCCGTGAAATATTAGAGACATTGCTCTTTACCTTTTTTGTCATCTTCTTTGTACGTGCCGCAACCCAAAACTTCCGCATCGAAGGGGCCAGCATGGAACCGACCATGCATGAAGGGCAATACCTCATCATCAATAAGCTCGCCTATATGCTCGATGAACCGGAACGGGGAGACATTATCGTGCTCCACTTCCCCAATGACCGCTCCCGTGACTTTATCAAACGGATTATCGGGCTCCCCGGTGATACGGTCAGCATCGCCAACGGGATCGTCACTGTCAATGGTGTACAGCTCGACGAGCCCTATATCAAAGCGGCCACGCCGGAAAACCAAACGTGGACCGTGCCGGCCGATCAATTCTTTGTCATGGGAGATAATCGCCCCAACTCCAGCGACTCACGCCGTTGGGAACACCTCCCCCGTACCGACATTATCGGTCAAGCATGGGTTGTCTACTGGCCCCCACAAGAATGGCAGTTGGTTCCCCATAATGAACACCCGAATGTGCCGAACCCGTAAAGGGGAAAGGCAAAGGGCAAAAGGCAAAAAGGGTTCGCGATAGAGGGTCTATCGCGAACCGACATACAAGCCAAAATCCAACATCTAAAATTGTTCACGGCCGAGCAGGATCATATCCCCCAACACACCACCGGCCGTCATTTCAACGCCTGCACCTTTCCCACAAATAATCAAAGGATCATCACTATAGAACTTGGTATGGAATTTGATAAATTTCAAACTGCCAAGCGGGTTTGTGGCAGTGATCGGGAGCAAGCCAACAGGGCCACCTTCAGATGTGACACGGCCGATATAGCGCAATACATTCCCTTCCACTTTCGCTTCAGCGACCCGTTGTGCGATTTCCTCATCTATCATCTCGATCCGCTCCATAAATTCATCGACAGAAACGTCAGCAAGTTCAGCCGGATAAAGCGGTTCTACCGTGAAATCACTCTCTTCTAGTGGCCAACCCGCCATACGTCCCAAAATCATCACTTTGCGCAAGACATCAGTGCCGCTTAAATCTTCGCGTGGGTCCGGTTCGGTATAGCCGCGCGATTTCGCATCGCGCACGGCCGCTGAAAAAGGCACACCCGCATCGAGCTGTTGGCAAATAAAGCCAAGCGTCCCACTCATCTGCCCTTCAACCGAATAGATGTCATCTTGAATATCGACCAGATAGTCCATGGTGGCGATAACCGGCTGTCCCCCACCCACCGTCGATTCATGACGTACCTGTAAATTATTGAAGAACGGCTTGGCTGTTTCCCAAGGCCCCGCTTGTGCTTTCTTATTCGCAAAAACGACACAATCACCGCGATCCATCGCAGCCACCAACGCAGGCTCCATGCCGTCTACGGCCGTTACATCGATAATGATCGCCTGCCCCACACCAGCATCATGCACTTGGGTAATCAAATCCCCCGCCGCCGGCCGTGCTGTGTCGCTCAACGGTTCACGATTCTCTTTGCGGACCATCGCCGCAGACAGATCGTCGTGGGTCAACCCACTAGGATCAAACAGCCAATTTCGACTATCCACGATCGCAACAACGGAAAAATGCAAACCGTTCCGTTTTTCAACCACTTCACGTGTTGCCACAATCTGCCGCACAAGCTCAGCGCCAACGCCCCCCACACCAAATAAAATTACAGGAATATTCTTCATATCGTCATCAGTTATTGAGTGATTAGCGAACAGGCCGTAGCGACTAGCCGGTTCAATTATCTACCCACTAATGACTAATCCTGATCACTATCCACAAGTTAAATAAATTTATCTCACCGAAAACAATACCTTCGCCAAATTAATCAACTGTTTGGATTTGCTCCCCTCCTATGAGGAG
>WTJY01000482.1 GCA_011524645.1 Anaerolineales bacterium
AACGGCCGTGCTGGGTTATGATCGGGTTGATGCACGTAAATAGATGACCTCACAGCTGAAATGTCCTAGTCCTGTCGGATTTGGTGGGAGTTGATCAATTAACGATTGTCATTCCCACGAAGGTGGGAATCCAACTCTGCTTGAGCGGTGGATCCCCGCCTACGCGGGGATGACAACCCTGCAAATCGACTATTTTTGAACGATTTACGCTTATCCCACCAAATTCGGCAGTATCAGGAAATGTCGAACTGTTATGATCTTTTGACGTGAGATAAACCTCACAGCTTGAGCGGTGACCTGCGGCCTCAAAAAGCCACAACACGATCTGCAGCAACTTTCCCATTGCCTTTTTTTTGATGATGTTTTATACTTGCTCTCTATAAATAAAAATGTTTTATTAAATACCTTTTATGCCCCGCTCAACCTCTGGTAGTAATATCAGCCACGTTAAACATCATAATAGATTAGCCATCTTGCAAACCCTTTTGCATGCGCCGATGTCTCGTGTCGAGCTGGCTCAAGCGCTGTCTGTGTCGTCGATGACCGCGACAAATTTGGTGCGCGAATTAACGGCCGAAGGGTTGGTTGCTACATTTGCTGAACCGACCCCGAAAGGGGTAGGGCGACCACGCACGACCCTCTGTATTCAAGCTGATGCCCGTTTTGTGATCGGGGTTCAGATCGGGGTGGGGGTGTATTGGATCTGTGTGGCTAATCTCGTTGGCGAGATCGTCGAAAAGCATGAATATCGCTTTTCGCTAAAAATGAAAGCGGCCGATGTTTTGCAAGAGATCGGGCAACAAATCAATCGATTGCAAACGGCCGCGCACGAGCAACACAAACTGATTTTAGGGGTAGGGGTTGGTGCCTCCGGCTTGGTGGATAACCTGCAGGGGGTGAATCACGCCGCACCCAGCTTGGGTTGGTATGACGTGCCGATTCGTGACATTTTGCAGACGGCTACCGGATTGCCGATTGCTGTTGAAAACAACGTACGGGCGATGGCCTTGGCTGAATCCTTTTTAGGAGATGGGCAAACGGCCGATTCGTTGGCATTCGTGTTTGGCCGTGATGGCTTAGCGGCCGGTTTTGTGATTCATGGACGACTTTTGCGTGGCGCCGGTGCGGGCGCGGGTGAAATTGGGCACATAAAAGTCACACAAGCGGATCATACATGCCGCTGTGGGCAGACCGGCTGCTTAGAAACGATGCTCACAGAACCGATATTGTGTGAGCAAGTCGCGGCGTTAGGTCGTGACGTCCATCAGGTCGATTTTTCTAAAGGGAGAGCGTCAGCCTATGAGCAAATTTTGACACACGGCCGGGCCCAACACCCTGAAATTACAGCTTTACTCGATACATTTGGTCGCCATCTAGGCCAAGCATTGGCCACTGTCGTCAATACCCTAAATCCGGAAATTATATTTTTAGGTGGTATGTACGCACAAGGCATCGACCTCTTTTTGCCGGTAGTCACAGAGGTGTTGGCTGAGCATGCTTTTTATAATCTTGGCGAGCAAACTGATATTCGCCCTTCTACATTCGGTTTGGATGCGGGAACGGCCGGTGCCGCCACATTAGCTCTAATCGAATTTTTCTATCAAACAAAGAGTGTCTCGAAGTGATTTCCGACCTCTTTTAACCCCTTACAGATAGCTGTCTATAAGCAAGGATAATATGCCCATGATTGACATTCGTTCTCCCCATTTGACTGGGGCCGAGGTGGCGTGGTTTGCGCCGATTTGTAGTGATGACTATGAGTTTTTGGGTGTGCCTGAAAACAAATATAAATCAAATTTCGACCATACATCAGAAATTTTATTGGCTGCGGACAAACTTGGGTTTCGCAACATTTTATGCCCTTCATCTTATCAAGTTGGGCAAGACACATGGACCTTTGCGTCGGCCGTGGCGCCACAAACGGAAAACATTAATTTGTTGGCCGCTATTCGCTGTGGTGAAGTGTATCCACCGATGTTGGCACGGGCGATCGCTTCTTTGGACCATGTTTTGCAAGGGCGATTGACGATCAATATTATTTCATCCAATATGCCGGGAGAGAACCTTGATTCCCCATCACGTTATCAACGGTCGCGCGAATGTATTGAAATTCTTAAACAAGCGTGGACCCAAGATTACATCGATTTTGAGGGAGAATATTACAAAGTTAAGTTGGATAACACCGATCCGGTGAAACCTTATCAGCAAAACGGCGGCCCACTTCTCTATTTTGGTGGTTACTCACCCCACGGCAAAGATCTGTGTGCTGAACATTGTGATGTTTATTTGATGTGGCCCGATACAGAAGAGAATTTGTTGGGACATATGAAAGATTTAAGCGAGCGTGCGGCCGGTTACGGCCGTAAGATCGACTTCGGTTTGCGGGTACACATGATCGTCCGTGAAACGGAAGAAGAAGCCCGCGCGGCCGCACAGCGTTTGGTTTCTAAATTAGATGACGACTTCGGCAACGAGATTCGCAATCGTGCGCTGGATGCCAAAACGTTAGGTGTTTCTTTGCAGGCGGCCGCTCGCGAACGGGCTGACTCGGAAGGGTACACGGAACCCAATTTGTGGACCGGTATCGGCCGTGCTCGCTCCGGCTGTGGTGCTGCGCTAGTCGGCAGTCCTGAGCAAATTATCGCTAAAATTGAACGGTATAAAGAAATGGGGATTCGCGCTTTTATCTTCTCTGGCTACCCTCATCTCGAAGAATGTAAGCTGTTTGGCAAATATGTCATGCCCCATTTGGAAACACTTTCTCTACCGGTTGCCCAAGGGCGTGTGCCTGCGCAGATGCCAGACACACCACTTGGTGCCGGATTGCGCAAATAATAATCGCTCTAAAAAGGAGGCCGATAATGGCTGTTTCTAACGATGATTTTCGCTCAGTACTGAGCCACTTTGCGTCCGGCGTGACGCTTGTGACCATCCATCACGAAGAAGAGCAACATGGGTTGACCGTGTCCGCATTCGCTTCGATTTCAATGGAGCCACCGATCATTATGGTGGCGATTAATCAGAATGGGCATTCCCATGATTTGCTCATGAAAGAAGGGGCTACATTCGCTGTGAACCTGTTGGCGGCTGATCAGGCTGAGGCCTCAAATCGTTTCGCTTGGGGTCATGAAGACGAACGCTTCAAGATCGAAGCATGGACCACCGCCGTGACCGGCGCGCCCATTTTAAGCAACGCGCTGGCTTGGCTTGATTGCACCGTCCATGCGGCTCACCATGTGGGGAGCCACACGATCTTTTTGGGTCAGGTCCAAGAAGCGAGCACACCGCGAGCTGGTGAATTGCCACTGTTGTACTGGAATCGTGGCTATCGCGAGATGGTCCCCCCATCCGCTGAAAATTAGTGACGAATAATGAGTGATGAGTGACAGAGGATAAGCTCTCTCACTCTTTCACTCTCTCCGATGTTTGTACGGCCGTTTCAACTCACCTACAATGCCGCACAACAAACAGTCTCTCGAGCCATCAACAACAAAGGGGATATTAGCACACAAACCAAAGATTACATTTTCAAGATTATTGATGTTGATTTAGCGCATCGTCTCAAAAGTGATTTGTCTTTTCCTTCCCTCCTATGAGGAAGGGGTGGGGGAGGTAGATTTTATAAATTCTCGTCTCCCCCAGCCATACACCCAACGGGAGAGGGGGGCAAAACAGACGAATTATAAAAATCAAGAAAATTTCTGAGACGCTGCACTAAGATTCAAACCTAGCAAAAAAACTATTTCTGTCGGATTTGGTGGGAGTTGATCAATTAACGATTGTCATTCCCACGAAGGT
>WTJY01000342.1 GCA_011524645.1 Anaerolineales bacterium
CGTATACAAGACGTGCCGCCCGCATCTTGCTGTTTTCATTAGAGACAACAGCAAGACAGAACAGGCGCTGCATGAGAAAAAGACGCAAAAAAAATGAATATGTATATGCCGCAGCGAAATTCGGAGTACATAATAAATGCAAAACGCGAAACGCAAAAAAACAAGGTTAAAGTTGTTTTTGCTACCTCTATTAATTATAACGGGCTACGTATTCGGAGCAATTGCTAGTACAGCATGGGCAGATGAAATGATAGAGCCAAATAATGAGTTGGTTATGCCCTTTGCCGCCACAACAAGCTACAGTAATTTGCTCAGCAATGCCTCTTTTGAAAACAGCACCACCAATCCATGGGCATGGTTTGGAAACTGCAGTCGAACAACATATAGCACCTCTTCGATAGTCAAAGATGGTAGCAAATACTTGGCAACCGCCCATCCAGCCGGTAGTGATTGCCAGTCGATGTATCAAGATATTAATCGAACACCTCAGGTCGGAGAAACCGCATACTTTACGATTTGGATGCGCTCTGCCACATCAGATACGCGAGCAGGGCGATTAACAATCTGGGGACTCAGTGGGGATGAAGAAAGCAACGATACGAGGTTTGATGTTGGCACTAATTGGCAATGTGTCACAGTTGAGCTAACAGTCCAAAATTCTGGTCACACCGCCTATCGTGCAGAGATTTACTTAGACGAAAGTGATGGCATTGATTACTACTTTGACCAAGCCTCATTTAATGTCAATGGTGGTACCTTATGTCCCCCCCCAGACTTACAAATCGATAGCTTTACAGTCTATGATACAACAATCAATCAACCTATACCTGCAAATGGCACAGTAGTATTGGGCACAGTTATTAACTTAGAAGTTGAGGCTAGAAATTGTGGCGGTACAGACATCACTGACAACTTTGATGTTCAATACTATATGAATAATTCACCGATCGACGATGACGAAGAAGGGTCAGATATTGATGCAGACTGCTCAGATACAGAGCGAGAAAATGATATATTGACCATCAATCAATCTGGATCGCTAACCTTCAAAGTTTGTTTAGACTCAAATAATGAAATTCCAGAGAGTTCCGAAGGCAACAACTGTGCCACACATCAAATCAATGTAATCGAGCCACCAGATCTGCAAATTGATGATTTCACCGTGTACGACGAAGATCTCAATCAGTTTGTCCCACCAAATGGAACGGTCGGTCTAGGCTCGCGCCTCGAACTCAAAGTATTTTCAAAAAACTGTGGTTTGACAGACATTACGACTGATTTTCAAGTTGAATATTATCTGGAGAACACCCCTCTTTTTGAAGAAGATGAAACCTCCAATATCGATGCCAACTGCTCAGAAATTGAAGAGGAAAATCATGATGTAGTGATTGATCGCTATGGTTTACACACTTTCAAAGTTTGTATCGACTCGAACAATCTCATTGTAGAAAGCGATGAAAACAACAATTGTATGACCTATCAAGTCAATGCAGTTGAAGCGGATTTACAAGTGAATGATCTTCGAATCTATCGCACATCCACCAATGAGTTAATTGCACCAGGTTCTCAAGTCGCACTAGGTCAAGAGGTAAAAATAGAGGTCGAATCAATCAATTGTGGTGGCACTGAGACGGAACAATTTGAGGTTCATTATTTTGCACAAGGTGTGCAGGTAGCGGACGATACCGAAGCGTTAAATATAGATGGAAACTGTACAGAAGTTCAAATTGAGTGGGAAGACTATATGTTGACAGCTTCCGGAGAGCTAGAAATTACGGTCTGCATAGACACCAATGCTGAGGTAGCAGAAACAGATGAAACAAACAATTGTGCCACGACGATCATTGAAGTTGTCCAAGCTCCTATTGCAGATTTTTCGGCCGCGACCCGAACCGGCGAAGCACCATTGGTTGTTGCATTTCAGAACGATTCTATCAGCACCGCCACGCTGACTTACCTATGGGATTTTGGGGATGGGCAGACGAGCATCAACTACCAGCCCACCCATACCTACCAGCAATCAGGCTTTTACACGGTAACTTTGACCGTCTATGGAGCCATGACCTCCACTACCAAAACTGAGATCAGTTACATTGAAGTGATTGAAAGCGATCCGCTACAAACCGTAGAAATCGAGTTGTATGCCGGTTGGAATCTCATAGCAACACCTCTACAGCCTGAAGACACAACACCCGCAACGCTATTTCAAAGCATTAATGGTTTTTACAGCGATGTCTTTACCGTCGATAACTGTGGTGGTGCAGGCTGGCAAACGTATTCCCCCACCAATCCTCCCTATGCCAATACGATTTCCACGATCTCACCCACTCAGGGCATTTGGATCGAAGTCAGTCAAAATGTCACCTTAACAATTACAGGTGTCCCTGTTGAATCAACTAATATCACCGTATGCCCCGGATGGAATCTTGTCGGTTACCCGGTCCCAGAAGCGGTTCCTGTGGAAACGGCACTATCAAGTATTGCGGGCCAATACAAACAGGTCTTTAGCTACCCACAGCAAGTATGGAAAAGTTATGACCCGACAAAGCCACCATTTGCAAATACCTTAACGGAATTAAAAGCCGGTTTAGGGTATTGGATCGAATCGGAGTGAGCTTAAAACACAAGCAACTATATCAAAATAACTCATAGGAGAATTGAAAATGTCTAGAATTAACGCGCTACGTTTATTGACATCTGTTACAGCCATTATTTGCTTCATGATTGGAAGCACGGCCGTCTTTGCCGCCCCACCCATCCCCGCCAATTTTTTCGGCACGGCACTCTTAGACGGCATGAATGTACCTGATGGCACATTGATCGAAGCGGTGATCAATGATGTGGTATACGCCACAGCACAAACATCTACCTACCAAGGAGAATCGGTTTTTAGCATTATTGTCCCAGGAGATGATCCTGATACACCTAATGTTATTGAAGGCGGTCAAGATGGCGACACCATTATCTTTCGCATTGCAGGCAATGATTCAACCCAAAACGCAACATGGGCCTCTGGTGGTGGTGGGCAAACGGCACTAATCGCAACAGACAATTCAAATAGTGGCGGCTCAAACCCTACGCCAACCCCAACCCCAGCACCCGGTGACAATGACGGAACAGTTCAAGCTTCTTTCATTGGAGCCCTACTCGTCAAGCTACAAACTGTCTTGTTTGATCAAGAAAGTCTAACAGGTGAGGATATCACGATTAACACGACATCAACCGGATGGATGGCGGGTGACACAACCGGCACAAATGCTGGGTGGCGTGTCAACTTAAGTGCCGTCGGTGACTTCACGAATGGAAATGGCAACACCATTCCTTTAAACGGCTTCGCAATTCAATTTGACGGAAGTGATATTACACCACGCGCTGGCAGTGGGGCGGCACCCAGCAGCTTAGTCGCTAATGGTAGCACCATCACCACCTCTGGTATCGATATTTTGGCGGCCTCGGCCGGAACAGGCAGTGGAATCTACGACTTTGATCCATCATTTGAATTGCTGGTTCCCAGCACGACCATCGCTGGTACGTATAACACGACAATCTATGTGACTATCACGGCCGGTCCATAAACCCTGACAATTAAGCTAAATGTAGAGGTATCCAATTCGCTCAAGGTTACCTCTTACAAAAATGAAAAAGCCGTTTTACAGAAAGGTATGAGCCGAGCAGTTTCGGTTCATACCTCTCGAATGACAAATTACAACATCATGCATCAATTGTTAAAATATCAGTTCCGCTTTCAACCAGCACTTTTTTTCGTTCTTATTTGTACGTTATTCTGGTTCAACACCGCATTCGGTCAAAATAGTTTGGGCTTCAATATTCGCCCAGCAAGTTCTACGGTATCAAACAATGCCGCTTATTTCGACTATGAAATTGAGCCGGGCAATCAGATTAATGATGAAATTGAGGTTGTCAACACATCGAATCAGCCGATTAGTTTAATTATTTATCCGGCAGAAGCCCAGCCATCAGACAACGGTGGTTTAACTTTTGGTGACCGTGAAACAAACATGGGATCAACCGGCCGTTGGCTTGACCTAGAGCAAATCGAGTTAACACTAGCTCCTAAAGATAGCCGGCTAATCCCTTTTAAGGTAAATATTCCGCCTGAAATCACCTCGGGGGAGTATGTAGCAGGCATTGTAGCGGAGCAGACGAATGTCAATCAAACCAATAGTGATCAGGGGATAGGAGCCACATTTGTCCCCAGAACGGCCGCAACCGTACTCGTCACGGTACCCGGACCACAAACGGCCGAATTAAGCATCACCAAACTAGAGGGGGTCGTACAAGGGAACCGAAAAACGGCAATCACGCATTTGTTTAACAGTGGCAACATCGGTCTCAAACCCCATGGGTCTATTGAAATCTTTGACCAAGCGGGCCAGTTGCTCGATCAACAAGCGATTCAGCTCGGTTACTTTATGCCACAAGGAGAACTGACTTATCCGGTTTTTCTGCCAGATGGTGAGCAAGATCAATCAGTTTATCGTGTCGTTGTGGAATTAAATTATGGTGAAGAGGTCATCAGCGAGATTGCAGATCTCACTTTTGAAACCACAAAAACAACGCCTTCAGCCACACCTACTTATGAATCAGTTGCGACGACCACGCCACAAAACGCAACAGAGATAGCCGTGACCAACACACCAGAAAGCGTAGCCGAAGCAAGAGGCAGCCAAGAAATCGGAGAAAATAATATAGCAAGCGCACTAGACACGGAAACACAAGAATTCGAAGACAAGCCATCAGGTTTAAATCAAAACTTATATCTTGCCTTCGCTTTTATGGTCAGTCTGCTTATCTTAACCGGTTGCCTGATTTACTTCTTCATTCTACTCCGCAACAAACGGTCGAAAACTGAGCAAAACTAATTTGATCAACATCACCATTTGTGTAAATCCTCTAGAAAACATCGAAAAGTCAGGTCATAAAAATCATGCTACCAAATCTTAGATGCATATACAGTCATAAATGGGCACGCTATCAGTCACTCATCTTGCTCATCAATATCAGCATAGCCATTTTTATCTATCTATGGGTCGACCAAGCGAATCAGGCTCAAGCCGATTTAGTCCGCCCCACCTATAAAATATGTACCGATGAGCAAACCATCAACCAAACATGCAATCATACGGCGAGTATGCAGAGTGGCTCTCCCGATTTGCAAACTAGGTTTGAATCGATTCGTAATACAGCTCCTTACTGTTCACCCGGTATTCTTTTGGTTAATTTCCGAGTACGTAATTATGGCACCGCTTCGGCCGCACCAAGCACAGCAGCTATTTACATAGCAGGCATTTCAAATAGCTTAGCGATGGACCCCATCTTGACAGAGTATGTTTCTATTCCAGCACTAGCGTCGCAAGAAGAAACAGGAGACTTAACAGTTGCGGTACAAGTAACAGAATTTCTTATTCCAGAAACATTCTATGCCGTATTTGAAGCAGACGTCGAAAATATCATAGATGAAGGGGACACCGCGAATGAAAGCAACAACAAAGATTCTGTTCCCTTCATCGTTTCCGCTTGTCCCCCAGAACAAATCGCGGCGAACTGGGAGCTATACATTCAATCCGACAAACTCAACGATTCAATCCAGCTTAGTTGGTTTGAATCACCCCAAGGGACAAATTGTGATGTTTATTTACACGAGAGCCCTGCTCCTTACGCCAATTTTGCGGAGAGTCTTACACCAGTTGTCGAAACAGGAACACTCTTTTTGAGTGAGCGCAAGCAACAGGCTAGCTACTTTTATAAGCTGACGAAAGCTTGTCATGGTGGCTATTTTTTTAAGTCCAAAACGGTCGGCCATTTCTCCGTAGAACTCAATGGTAGCTAACACGCCCACCAATCTACCAGACAAACATGAACATCATCTGCAATAAGGACAAACAATGTCAGAACCATCATCTATAAACTCATCACAACCAATTTTACGTGCAACGCTAGCAGTTGTTGGCATAATCTGTGGCTTGATCGGGCTACAGTGGATCGCTTCAAACACGGCCGTATCAGGTGCACCGATAGAAGGGCAGCTTTTCTTTTTAAGTGATTATGAAACCCATGATGCGAAATGGGGGGATATCAATGGGGACGGCTTCCTTGATGTACTTCTAGCCAATGAAGATGGTCCAAACCAACTTTACCTAAATATTGATGGCGTGATTCAATCAAGCCCAAGCTGGGAATCTTCCGAAACAGATATTTCCCTCAGTGTAGCACTCGGGGATATTGATGGTGATGGTGACTTAGATGCGGTTTTTGGCAACTATTACGCGCCAAACAAGGCTTATCTTAATGAGAATGGAACGCTTGCCACAGCGGCAAGCTGGGCCTCGGCCGACAGTGATCAAACACTCGCCATCACCTTGGGTGATATCAATGGAGATGGGTTTCTCGATTTATTGTCTGGGAACATCAACCAGAATCATCGGCTTTACTTAAATAATCTAGGAACATTTGCCACAACATCTTCATGGCGCTCAGGTGATGCAGACTATACAACCAGCATTGAGTTAGGAGATATCGATCAAGATGGTGATCTTGATTTGGTTGCGGGTAATGCAAATGGGGCCGCCAACAAGCTATACCTCAATAATGATGGGGTATTGTCAACAAATGCTGATTGGGAATCGGCCGAGCTTGACAACACATGGGATATCGCCCTCGGAGATTTTGATCAGGACCAAGATCTCGATTTAGCGGTGGGTAATAGCTTTTCGACGCAACGTGCGATCAATCGTATTTATGAAAATACAGGTTCCGGTTTTTCCACCTCTAGCGTATGGGATTCAGCCAGCGATAGCTTTAATGCCCCTTATGTACAAACTTATGATGTTTCATGGGTGGATTATGATCTCGATGGTGATTTAGATTTGTTTGCAGGCAACAATTATTTTCATGAAATCGCGCCATCGACTTATAGCATCATCGGTTACCCAAATCAGATCTATATAAATGAGGGCGGTACGCTTTCGGCCGTGCCCGATTTCGCCACGCTTGAAGATATTAATGATACAAACGGCATATCTTGGGGGGATTTAGACCGCGATGGCGATCTTGATTTAGTAATTGCCAATAACTTCGATTCGACCAAAGTCCGTACAAACAACACGAATCCATTAAGCCGAGACGCCGATTGGTTATCTGCAGAAAATGATTCTTCTCGTTCCGTTGCGTGGGGAGATGTAGATAATGATGGAGATTTAGACTTAGCCGTGGCCAACTATGGGCCAATTGGAGCGCCACAGGCGAACAAATTATACTTAAACAATGACGGTGAATTACAAGAAACGGCCGTATGGGAATCAGCGGACAATGAATACTCGACAGATATAGCTTGGGGTGATGTTGACAATGATGGGGACCTCGATTTGGCCGTAGTCAATACAGGGGTAACCATCAGCAATAATTCGTACAATTTTACGGGGGCACCAACTAAGATTTACTTAAATGAACAAGGGGTTTTGTCAGACTCACCGTTTTGGGAATCCAATGATGCAGATGATTCAACCTCAATCGCTTGGGGAGACATCGATCAGGATGGTGATCTCGATTTAGTTGTCGGTAATGATGGTTATAACAAAATCTATCTAAATGATTCAGGAAATCTATCCACAAACGCAAATTGGGTTTCGTCAGACAACGCAAGCACCTACGATATTGCACTTGGCGATATGGACAGTGATGGAGACCTCGATATAGCTGCCGCCAACAGCATTTCCGACAATATTGTCTATGTTAACAACGGCCTAGATAGCAACATGCTTGATTTAGAAATCGGTTGGCAATCCTTAGACGCAGACCCATCTACAAGTGTCAATTGGGGGGATGTTGATAACGATGGCGATTTAGATTTAGCGATCGGTAATATTTTTGATACCAATATCGTTTATTTAAATCACGATGGAATGCTCGAAACATCAAAAGACAATCCTTGGAATTCTCAGGACAGCAACGATACTACTGACATTGAGTGGGCAGATGTAGATGGTGATCGAGATCTCGATTTAATCGCAGTCAACACAAACAACGAAATCAACAAAGTCTATCTCAATATTGATGGGCAATTACAACAAGATTCTAGTCAGCAATGGGAGTCTGTTGGCGATTTGGCTGTAGATGTCGATGTCGCTGATGTGAACAATGATGGTCGCTTAGATATAGCAATAGCGATCAACAACGGTGCCAATAAAGTTTTTATCAACCAGAGCCAGACTCAAAAAGTTGCTAACACATCACCGACTCTTCACATCAATTCTTTTGGTAACACCGTTCAAGCCAATCAATTCGGTGTCGCACAGATCATCGACACCCAAATTATTCCGATTAGTTACACCGTTTCTGATCTTGAAGGAGATCCAGTTGGACATATTCGTGGGTATTACTCTTTAGATGGTGGAGGTAAGTGGCAATCTGCGATAGCAGCCAATGGCACAATGACCTCTAATTTGCGCAGTGCCTCCTATCAAAAAAATGATCTTTCCGTTTCGATCCTTGACAATGGGACAACCTATTCCAGCTTAACCCTTCAAACCGACCACTCAACAACGAGTGATTTTGAAATCGGCTTGTCGATTTCGCATCCAGAGAACCGACAAATCACCGCGATTCTTGAGTCAACATGGCCGAACCCGACAGGAACGCAAATAGTTTTATTTGAACAAATTGGCGGTTCTGGCTCGGGCTTAAATCTTACGCTATCAGATTCAGCGCCTGAATCGGTTACATCCTTAACAAATAGCTCTAGCGATGCCTACGGCCATTATCGGCCGCAAGATAGCTTAAGTGTACTGGCGGATGCACCGGCAGGCACCGAGTTCGTTTTGAAAATCATCGATTCGTCAGCAGGTGGAACAGGGATACTCAATTGGTGGTCAATGAAAGAAGTCGGGGCACAACATCAATTCTACTGGGATACATTTGCCAGTGGGGTATTTGGTCAATCGGACAATGTTGTTTTTCGCTTAGAAGCATATCCTCAAGCAGCCCCAACTGATTTATCACCAATAGGTAGTTATCGTTACACAAACTCAACTGGCATATCGAGTAATCCGATGCCATTCGCCCAAGATCAAACACATCCGATTCGGGTGCGAGGCACTCAAATCCGTGTCTATCAAGATGAAATTCAGGAAGCAAACGCCTTAGAGGGGGCGATCGTTTATCAATTATCACAAAACTCACATCTAGCGACAGAGTTATCATCCGGCCGTGGGACAGCGTTTGTTACCAACAATCTGGGCTATCTATCAGGTCGTGGACGCACAGACATTGATGACCAATTAATCGCATTATTCCCGATTTCATCTACACATAGATCACGAACTTATCAGACAAGCGCCCGCCCTACAGAATCGGGATTAGAGATGTACACGGTAGAGTCACCAGGGGTTCAAGAACTTGTTATATCCACCGACAACACATTAATCGTATTCGATCTGGATGTATCGCTCGAATGGGATGCCCGTGCAGATACAGCATATATGGCCCAATTAGAGCGAGATATCCATCGATCAGCTGAAATTTTATTTGATCTAACCAATGGGCAAGTGACTCTAGGCAAAATCAATATTTACCATAACAAAGAAAATTGGCACACAAGTAACATCTTGATTTATGCCAACAATATGATGCGGCCGAATGTCGATTTAGGTGGCATTGTTACAGAGCCTGTGTCGGCTACATTAGCAACAGGAGAAGAAATTTCGCGCGGCTACTTACCAGGTCAGGTTCGTATGCCAATCAAATGGAATCGCTTTGGTAATGCGAATGGGAATGATGGAGATGATTGGTCTCGCGCCTTAGCACATGAGCTCGGCCATTACTTATTGTTTGTACCCGATAATTACCTAGGTGTAGATGACAACGGCCGGATCATTCAAATCGATTGTGAAGGGTCTGTCATGACCAACGCTTATCGCAATGACTACAGTGAGTTTTTAACAAAGCAACAGTGGGATGCTAACGCAATTTGCTTACAATCAGTCGCAGCTCATAGCACCGGTCGCTCAGATTGGGAAACCATCCAACGATTTTATCCATCTCTAAATGCAACAAACAGCAATGCAGGCCCCCATTCGCTACCTATTGCTCTAACCGATATTCAGTTTATTTCGCCAAGCTATGAAAGCAACACAATCGAAAGCCCGATTTTTTACATCAAAGACGATCTTGGACAAACGTTATCATTACCTTTTGCCCAAGTTGATGTCTATCGTCGTGTAACACAAGGAACCGTCACCCTTGAAGATGATAGGATCATTCATTTGGGAAATACCTACAATGATATTGTAGAAGCGACAGGTATTGCGGTAGGCGATGAATTATGCATTCATGACAATAGTGGTACCAAGCCCAGACGAGGCTGTGTCACAGCCAACAATCAAAATCCGACGATTCAACTGGCAGAGACTCCAAACTGGAGCCCTGATATTCAGGTTGGCTTTGTCACTTCACGTACAGTGCTCATCACAGTGACCCAATCTGGGATCATCGAAGATATCTACGCACAGTTATACCCATTCTATCCAATCACAGACTCGGCCGACTTGGTGGCTCCTTATTCGGTCATGCAACCCGTATTCGGCGAGACCGATGTCTATACAGCCCTATTGACCACCGACTTGCCATTTTTTAATGGCGATGTACGAATTTGGGTTGACAGCACATATCAAGAAGACATTCACTCATTCCTATTTGGCGGCGGCTGGGGGCCGGACATCTATAGCTGGGGGCCGGACATCTATAGCTGGGGGCCGGACATATATAGCTGGGGGCCAGACATCTACAGCTGGGGGCCGGACATCTACAGTTGGGGTGCAAATTTGCAAGCTTGGGGTTTAGGTCGTTCAGGCTGGAACGCCCCATTGACAACTGCCAATGGTCAAATCACTCTGTTTGCACTGGATAACATGTTTGGTGACACGCCACCGTACAGCATTCAGTCGCTGCCTAATCAACTAGACTTACCTTCGTGGATTACCCCCATTAGTGATGGCTATCAAATCTTGACCCTAGGTACATACACACAAACGCGTAGTATTTTATTTAGCTACTACCAACGCGACCTGCCGACAGAAGACAGCGAAGCATATTTGCAAGTCTACTATCGACCCTCAAATAGCCAAATATGGCAAGCCCTTGATACAAATCTTGACCCATCGCGTAACTTAGCATCAGCCCTTATGACTGGTGACGGAGATTACATATTAGCGACCACTTATATTTTGCCTCAATTAACAGGCAATAGCTGGAATTTATTTGGCTATCCATTGCAAGAAAGTCGGCCGGTCACAAATGTTCTATCTTCTGTATCTGATTCGATCAATACGGTTTATGGATATGATGTAGACACCGGTTGGTTAATATATGACTTTACCGTTCCTATCCCATTCGCTCCGATTGTTAACACACTGAAGTCTATGGAGTATGGGTCAGGATATTGGATTTATGCAACGAAAACAGTGACTCCACAAATTAGTATTAAGTATGAGCAAACTCGACTGATAAATACAATTGATAGGGCTCGGCCAATGACCATATATGGTTGGGTTTATGAGAACGAATCCTTAAAACCTCAATCAGGCATGGAGATAAAAGCTTATATTAATAATACACTTTGTGGTTCAAGCTACATTCAAGAACTCGATGGACAACTTGCTTACAGCTTGCAGATCGAGGCACAAAACGATCATTACAAGAATTGCGGTTCTCCAAATCAGCAGATACGATTAACGATTAATAATGTTCCTATTTCAGAACCGATCCAATGGTCAAACATCCAAGCAAAAAGGCATTCTATTGGTCTCGATACTACAAATCTCAGGCATGCACAATTTGTACCTTTTATTACAAGGTAACCGGAGACCGATGTAGCCAATATGGGCATAAACTAAATAAATCGTCTCGCAAATTTTCTGAATTTTTATAATTCGTCTGTTTTGCCCCTCTCTCCCAATGGGAGAGGGGCCTTTGGAGAAGGCTCCCTTGTGTTTTTTCCTGATACTGCCGAATTTGGTGGGATAAGCGTAAATCATTCAAAAACAGTCGA
>WTJY01000417.1 GCA_011524645.1 Anaerolineales bacterium
ACAATACTAAGTTTTGCGATCATGTCGGCGGTTGATTTTGCACGACATGCGGCTCTGTAGTTTGCGCCGACAGATGTTGCCGAGCGCATCATTTGTCGCCCGATGATGTTGCCACTTCTGCTTCTTGGTAGCCCTTCGGCTAATTGCAAAATTCCTAAAGCAACTTTCTTTGTCCTTGCCTTAAATTCAGCTTCGGTCACTGTAAACTCCTATCCAGTTAATTCAATCCAAAATCTAAAGTCTAAAATTAGAATGAATTGGTTTTAGCAACCCATTCTTCCATTTTGGCAAGGGCTTTGCCGCTGTCGATCGATTCGCGGGCTTCGTCTAGGCCTGCGGCGAAGTCGCCACAGTCTAGGCTAAGGGCGGCGGCCGCGTTGATGAGGACCATGTCCCGTTTCGGGCCTTGCTCTTTGCCGCTAAGAATGTCGAGGGTGATTTGCTTGTTTTCTTCGGGGGTGCCACCGATCAAATCTTCGAGCTTGGCGCGGGCGATGCCGTAATCTTGAGGATCAAGTTCGCGGGTAACAATTTCGCCGTTGACGATTTCACTGACTTTGTTGGGTCCGATTGCGGAGAGTTCGTCCATGCCGCCAGCACCATGAACAACCATCGCTTTTTTCGCGCCGAGTTTGGCTAAAACACCGGCCATGAGTTCCGTTAAGTTGGGGTCATAGACACCGATAAGGAGATGGGTGGAGTTGGCGGGGTTGGTGAGTGGCCCAAGGATGTTAAAGATGGTGCGTTGCCCTAATTCACGACGGGGGCCGATGGCGTGTTTCATTGCGGGGTGGTGTTTGATCGCATACATAAAGCCGAAGCCGACATCATCGATGCATTGTCCAACTTGTTCTGCGTTCAGATCGAGGTTGCCCCCGAGGGCCATGAGCAGGTCGGCCGAGCCACTTTTGCTACTGGCTGCGCGATTGCCGTGTTTGGCGACTTTGACATTGTATCCGGCAACGACAAAGGCTGTGGTTGTGGAGACATTAAAGGTATGTTTGCCGTCACCACCGGTGCCAACGATTTCAGCCAACATGCCTTCATAGGGTTGTAAATTGACGGGGATGTAGTGGGCTCTCATTGATGCGGCACTGCCTGCGATTTCGTCGAGCGTCTCCCCTTTCATGCGTAGGGCGGTTAAATAACTGCCGATTTGTGCTTGGGTGGCGTTCCCATCCATGATCACGTTCATCGCTTTCGTGGCTTGCTCAAAGCTGAGATCACGGCCGTTGATCACTTCTGCAATATAAGGTTTTAAGTCCATCTTGAGTTCTCTTTAGGTTAAATAAGGATTTTGGTTTGAGGTGCGTGGTGGTGGGATGTGAGCTTGGAGGACTCACATCCCGAAACAGATTATGCATTATTGACCGCAAGTGGGTCACTTTGTGTTTCTGGAGAGGTGCTGGGTTCGTATGGGTCAGAGGCGACTTCTTGTCGTTGAATCCGGCCGCTGATGGTGCTTTCAATAAGTGATGGGGCGACCGCTTTGACGATCGAAGCCATTTTCCCGTTGATTGTTAGCATATCACCACGGCCGCGTGCAATGATTGTGTTCAAGATTTTAGGCACAATGACATTGACTTGTGTCCCACTGCTGTCAAATGCGTGACCACGACGGCCGAGCATGGCCCCATCGGGGTCGATGCCGCGGCTGTGAATGCCGGTTTTAACCGCACCGGGATGAACAACTGTTACCGAGACGCCGCTGTCTTGCAATTCTTGGCGTAGTGAGTCCATGAATCCGCTAATGGCCGCTTTACTGGCGACATACCCGCTAAAGTAGGGAGCCCCGACCTGGCTAAGAAAACTAGAGATCGTGGCGACGCGCCCTTGCGACTTACGCAAATGAGGTAAAGCGTATCGGGTACAGTGAAGCACGCCAAAATAGTTGACCGACATCATGTGATGGTATGGGTCGAACGTATCACCGTCTTCAAATTTCCCTTTCATGATTTGCCCGGCACAATTGATCATGGTATCGATCAGTTTGTACTCTTCTGCGGCCGCTTCGATTAGAGCTCGACATTGCTCTGGATCGGTCACATCGGTCGGAACCGCTATGACGCGCGCTCGTTTTTCTCGTCCGAGAATCGAGCAGCGGTAAGCGACCTCTTCAAGTCGCTCTTCGTTGCGCGCTGCAAGGGTGAGCCATGCACCCTGCCCCGCCAAACGGTAGGCCATCTCCTCTCCAATTCCACTCGTTGCACCTGTTAAAACCACGCTATTTAAACGAAATGGCATCGCTTTTCTTGCTCCTTATTAACTGCTATGAGATCTGGTATGTATTAAAAACTAAGATGAAAAATCCGGCTTAAGGGTACACCATCTTGGGTACGAACACCAATTAATAAAGGGTAATATTTAGAGAGGATTTAGCCTAAAGATGTCCTATTTGCCATCTAGAAAGTTTTGTAGTAGTTCACGGCCGTATTCGGTCAGAATACTTTCTGGATGAAACTGTACGCCGACTATGGGATATTCTTTGTGGCGCAAGCCCATAACCTCTTCTTCTTCGGTGACCGCCAAGATTTCTAAACAGTCTGGCAAATCTTCAACGATGAGAGAGTGATAACGGGTGGCGGTGAATGGGCTAGGGAGATCGCTAAAAATACTCTGCCCATTGTGTTTGACCGGTGAGACTTTGCCATGCATAAGGCGCGGGGCCCGCACGACGTTGCCACCAAACACGTTGCCGATACATTGATGGCCTAAACAAACGCCCAAAATCGGGGTGGTTGGCCCTAATTCACGAATGACATCTTGGGAGACACCCCCGTCATCGGGGTCGCCGGGGCCGGGGCTAATGACAATATGATCGGGGTTAAGTTCCCGAATTTCCTCTAACGTGATTTGGTCATTGCGAAAGACTTTGATGTCTTGTCCCAATTCCCCAAAATATTGTACAAGGTTGTAAGTGAATGAATCGTAGTTGTCTATAACGAGTAACATAATGTTGGTAGAGGGAGTAAGAGAAGAGAGAAAAGAGACAGAGTAAGAGGGTGTTCTGCGGTTTTGGGCGAGATAGCTGGGCTAATATTCTCTGTCTCTTTACTCTAAGCGAAGCGTCTCTGTCTCTTTACTCTGTCTCTTTACTCCAATGGATCTTGTAATGCGATGATGGCGTACCCTATGGTTAGGGGGAGCCCTTCTTTTTCGCTGATTTCGATTTGGTAACGGGTGGTTCCGGCCGGATTGATGAAAATCGTTTCAAATTGGCCGAAGGTGCCTGCGTCGGCCGTTTTAATGAGATTTCCGGCCGCGTCTTTCAGCGCGATTTGCATGTCGCCAGAGGCGAAGGGATAAACAAAGGCGGCGACCGGTAGATCGCCATTTGAGGTCACTTCAAATGTTCGTGTGTCGTCGTCCGCTAGCCCGACGACGCGGGCGTCGATCGTATTGACGGTGACCGATTGGGGATCGAACAGATAGAGTCGATAGGAACCGGCCGTGTTAGCCAGACTGCCGACCACAATGGTAAAAGTGCCGCTTTCTTCGGGGCGAAAGATATAAAGTTCCGGTTCACCCACGGCCGCATTATTGGTGATAATTTGGGCTTCGCTGGCGAGAAGAAGCTGTTCGGCCGTTTGTTCGGTTCCGGCCGCTTCGGCAACCGCATCGAAATCATAGATCGCGAGGGCGGTGTCTAGGTCGGCTGTGCTGTGAACCAGTAGATAGACCGCCACTTTGGCTTGTGCCTGAAAGGTGTGATACCCGATTCCGTTGGGGGGGAGTGCCCCTGAAGAAATACGGCCGACATCGATACTGGCCACTTCGGTTGGTGTGGGGGTGATC
>WTJY01000310.1 GCA_011524645.1 Anaerolineales bacterium
ATTTGATTGAGCTTGTCGTAGCATTGGGCTACCGGAGGCCGCTCACTATTTATTTTTTTGCTCGAAAGATTTACTTTCTTGGCATAATCCGCGTCGAGTCAGGACCCTAAAACCTGCTGACGTAATGCAGTAACGCCATAGCCGATGAAGAAAAATGTCAAGGAGGAGCGCAGAAAAGCGAAGCGGTCCCGTAGGGATTTCGAGAACTCCTTGATATTTTTCGCGGCTATGGCAGGCTTCTGCATAGTCAGCTAGGTTTTATAGGGTTCCTGACGTGCTGGATTTGCGAGAGAAATCTTTCGTTGGGCAAAAAAATAGGGAAGCGGCCGGTGGCCTCAAGTGCGGAGACAATAAGCTCAATCAAAGCGCGCAGCGCACCGCCAAGGCCCGACGGCAGTCGCGCCTAAGAACAGAGACCCCATGTGACGAAGGGCGAGCCGAGTCAAGGCCCAAAGGCCGCAGACGACAGCCGCACGGCGACAGACGCGGTACGCGCGGGCACGCCACCATATAGCCTATTCAGTTAACTGTTTTGTGGATTGTGTATGTAGCTGTATCCCTTTTGTGGTATCGGGGATGAATAGCAGCACGATCTTATCAATCTTAGTTGATAACATTCGTTTTCATGATCAAATTTTTACCACAAAGAATCATTTAGCAGAAGCTCTTCTTCATCTTCTCGTCTTCGCTCGGCTAGCTCAATCTGAATAATGTGTGATTGTATTTCTTTTATGTCGCGCTCGATTCTTTCCCTCTCTTGATTGTGTGATCCTTTGATTGCCAGAACAATCACAAATGTTAAACAAGCCATTGCGATTAGGATTGGAGTTCCTGAGACACCACCCATAAGCATTCCAAAGCCTATGAGCAGGGGGAAGAATGCAACAAGCGCGTAAGATGTATCTTGCCCGACTTTTTGTAAATCTCTTTCCCGTTGATATAGCTCTTGTTCTAGTTTTGCTTTCATGTAATGACTTTCTGATTTGAGTTTGATGTAGGGATGTTGGTTGAAATCAACTTGGCAATCTTTAACTATTGATGTGATTTTACTCTTTTGGGGACGCTTGTCAATCAAAGTTATCCACAGATTGGAGTTATTTAGAACTCTCCAAATCCCCCCATCCCTCTACTCTAGTTAAATAGTTATAGTTAGAGTAAGTATAGTTATATGTATATATAGTTAGTGTTTACTCAGTAAACACCCCCTGTTTACTCAGTAAACACCCCCTGTTTATTCAGTAAACACCCCCTGTTTACTCAGTAAACACCATGTGGATAACTTGCCTATTTATCCACAGAGTTATGCACAGGGTTATCCACAGAATTGGCCTTGTTATAAACATTAAAGAATTATGAGAAATAGTGCCTAATTCTGTGAACGTCTGTTCTGTCGTGACACAATGGAAACAGATGTCGCACCCGCGAAATGATAAAAATCTGCATCTGAGCTTCATTTTTGGTTAATTTGTTGCTTTCTGTGTAGACGCATGTAGCAGGCAATAAAAAAAGCGATCACTCTTAAAGATTGGCGTCCTGTAGAGTAATCGCTTTATCGTGAACCTTAACAATTAAATAAATTGCCTCGGGTTTTGTGCCAAGGGCACTGCTTTGAGTGAGCCGTGTAGGATTCGAACCTACGACCAATTGATTAAAAGTCAACTGCTCTGCCAGCTGAGCTAACGGCCCAAAGCGAATAGGATTATAGCGAGCCTGTGCCCACAAAGCAAGAAATTGTCCAAAAACAACCTAATTCTTACGAAAAATCTTGTTTTGCCGTTTTCGCTGTTTTATAATTTAGTCATCACGGGATATAGCTCAGCTTGGTAGAGTGCTGCGTTCGGGACGCAGAGGCCGCCAGTTCGAATCTGGCTATCCCGACAAAGCGATGTTTATTTTAGAAGCATCGCTTTTCGCTTTTTAAAAGCGAAAAAACTTGCCATGACAAGTTTTTTCGTGCGTAATAATAAGTTGGACGGAGGGAGTTGTATTTTAAAACCGATAATGATTTTTTGTTTTGCTGACCCGCTGTAAGTCGAGCATGAGGAATAAGACGAGAGCGGCTTCTAGACCTTTGGAAATTAACCCAAGCGTCTGTTCAAACGCGGCCGTTTGATGAACCAAAAAGTACATCATAATGGTGACAATTGTGTAGAGAAGCAACCCCTGTCGTGCGGACTCACGATACCGTTTCAGACGTATAATAGGAAGCGCGATGATGCCTAACAGAACGATGTAGCCTAAACCATTTAATTTGAGGATTAAATCCGGTTGAATTAAATGGATGCCAGCTGTTGCCAAACCGAAGGCGAGAACTCCTAAAGCTGAAACTGATAATTTTGAATTAGCCACAAAAACCTCCAACTTTAATATCTATAATAACGATCTACGCTTTAGTTTACTTGCGCAACCTGACAGTTATTATTACGGTGTATGTGAAAAAAAGGTGAATGAGTTTTTGTTTAAAATAAAAATGGCCGAATTTTATTCGGCCATTTTGCTGTAGTACTTTAGTAACTGTTTGCGGCTGATCGCCTAGAATTTTGTCATGATGAGGGTGATTTTCAAGATGGGAACCGGCTAAGATTTTAGCCGACCCCTATCGTTCGCAACCTTTTTCCCTTTCGCTAGTTGGCGTCCACATCGACAAATGTGGTCATGCCCCAACGGATTGGCAAATCGGATGTGTCGCCTAAGCTAATCGTGACTTGATAGACAACATCCCCTTGAGAGATGCCTGAAATATTGGCGATTTTAGTGACTTCGCCGGTTAATGTTTCGCTCGGAATCGCATCGAAACTGATTTCGACGGTTGACCCGACTTCAACTTTAGCGACATCAAGCTCGGTTAAGTCGGTGGTTTCGATGAGCCAGCCTGATAAATCGGCTACGCTAACGGCCGGAGCACCCGGTCCTGCCAGCTGGCCGACATCAACGCGAACCGCACCGACTGTGCCGTCGAATGGGGCGACCAAAGTCATTTTAGCTATCGCTGCTTGGGTCGCTTCAAGAGCCGCTTCGGCAGTTACGACCGCTGATTCCGCTTGTTGTACGGCCGCTTGCGCCTGAATGACACCCGCTTTCGCGATTTCAATGCCCGCTTTCGCTTGCTCGACCGCAACTTCGACCTGACGCACTTGTTCATCGGTGGCACCGGCTAGAATAAGCGCTAATTGTGCTTCCGCAATCTCTTTTTGCGCTTGGGCCAATACAACGCCGCCAGATGCGGCAGCACGTTGCCCATTGGTGGCACCTGCTAAAAGCTGATCTAAACCGGATTGAGCCGCTTGCGCATTGGCACGCGCCGCATTAACTTGTGCCCGTGTTTGTTCTTCAATCGGACCATAAGCGGGGCAGACTTCGGCATCAGCGCCGGGTGGGGTGAAACAGCCATTGATAATGCTGTCATATGCATCTTCAAGTACAACAAGCTGTGCTTGGGCTGCCGAGACGCGGGCTTGGGCCGCTTGAACGGCCGAATCTGTTGTGACATTCAAGGCTGCTGCCCGTTGCCCTTGGGCTTGGGCGATGCTGGCATTGGCCGCATCGATTTGCTTTTCAGCCGCTTCGATTTCTTCTGGGCGTGCGCCCGCTTGAATTAAGGTTAATTGCGCTTCTGCTGCGGTGACCTGTAATTCAGCTGTGCCAACTTGGGCTTCCGCACTTGCTAAACGGCTCTGAGCGGCGACAACGGCCGATTGAGCCGAGGCTAGACGGGCTTCACCTTGGCTGAGGGCGATTTCTAAATCGGTTGCGTCTAATTGCACCAAGATATCACCTGCTGAGACAGTGTCCCCTTCTTCCACCATAACTTCAGCAACCAAACCGCCGGTTTGGAAGGCCAAGTCAAGGTATTCCAGTGGAACCACTTCCCCTTCAGCTAATACATTTTGCGGGGTCTGTTGAGATTGGCTACTACTCGTGTCTGTGGCCGTCGCTTCTGATGCAGCCGGTGCAGCTTCTTCACCACCACACGCAACGAGCAGACCCAAAAGCGCGAGCGCCAATAAACTATATACGATTCGTTTTCCGTTTATATTCATCATGATATTGTCCTTACTGTCTCACGATTGGGTATTATTGTTCGACATCGATGACCACAAATGAGGTCATACCCCAACGTAATGGGAGCCCCCCATCATCGTCGATATCGACAGTGACGCGGTAAGTGACATCTCCCAAAACAACTTCTGAAGTTGTTGAAATATCGCTGATCGTTCCGCTCAATGTTTCACCGGGGAACGCATCGATTTCGATTTCGGCCGTCATGCCGTTGGCGACAGAGACGACATTTAGTTCAGTTAAGTCTGTGGTATCGATTTGCCACTGGCTCACATCGGCGATAGTGATCACACCCGCACCAGAAACGACAATTTCTCCGACTTTGGGGGTGATTTGAGCCACCATGCCGTCGATCGGTGCATAAATGACCGTTTTGGCTAAAGCCGATTCGGCAGAGGCGACCGCTTGTTGGGCTTCCATTAAGGCGCTTTCCGCTTGGGCTAAACCGGATTCCGCTTGAACGATCGCTAATTCCGCTTCGCTCACCGCGTTTTCCGCTTGTTGTACGCCTACTTCGGCTACTGAAATTTCCTCGGCACGAGATCCAGCAAGTTGTAGATCAAGCTGTGCTTGGGCCGCATCGCGATTGGCTGTTGCCGCGCTAACACCACCCGCGACCGCTTGTCGTTCGCCCGCTGTGGCACCCGCTTGGAGTTCGCTCAGGGCGGCGCGTGCGGCTTGAACATCAGCGACCGCTGAATTGAGCTGTAATTCCGCTTGGGTGATTTCCGTGTCCGAAGCGTTCCCGCCGTTGACAACCGCATCGCGGCTCAATTGAACGGGGACTAAAGCCGCTTCGGCCGCAGCAACTTGGGCTTGAGCCGCTTGAATTTGGGCACCGGTTGGTCCTTCAACTGTGGCTGCAAATTGACCGTTGGCACTGGTAATTCCCGCTTGGGCTGTTCCTACTTGTGCTTCTGTTACGGCGATTTGCTCGGCCGTGGCCCCCGCATTGACCAAATCGAGCTGCGCTTGTGCCGAGTCGACACCGACTTGTGCGGCGGCTAAGCCCGCTTCGGCCGAAGCCATCGCCGCTTTGGCTGATTCCACATTGGCTTCCGCTTGTACGACAGCAGCTTGGGCTTGTTTGAGGCCGATTTGTTGGTCGGTATCGACCAAACGCATCAAGGCATCACCGGCCGATACAGAATCCCCTTCTGCGACCATTAATTCGGCTAATTCGCCAGAAATTTGAAATGCGGCATCGGCCGAATCGACCGGCACGATACGCCCTTCGGCTGATACGGTGCTGACACCGGTATCGAGAGCGATGTTGTTGACATCAACCGCTTCTGTGCCGCTGTCGGCGGCTTCCTCACCGCCAGACCCACAGGCGGTCAAGACAAGTAGGGCTGATAAGGTCAAGCCCAGCAATAGTCGTCTCATAATCTAACTCCTCACAATTATTGTGAATGATAAATTCTCTTTAAGTTACTTTCAGCTATACGCCTATTTTGATAATAGGTTGTTCGGAAAAGTGGGGGGAATCAAGAAATCTCGCCCCTAAGGATAACGTAAAAAGGGTTGGTTGTACCCTTGCTCTTACCCCTTGCTATCATCGACAATTTTTCCATCGACTAAGAGCAGTTGACGCGAAACGCGGCTGGCTAAATCTCGGTCATGGGTTGCCATTAAAATCGTTTTGCCCTGCGCCACCATTTCCTCGAAAAGGCGGAAAACCGCATCGGCCGTTTTTGAATCAAGGCTGCCGGTCGGTTCATCGGCGGCGATAAAGTCGGGATCATTGGCCAGTGCGCGGGCGATAGCGACGCGCTGACGTTGCCCGCCCGACACGGCCGATGGTGGTTTGTGGGCGTGTTCGGCGATTTCCATTTGTTCTAGCAAATGCATCGCTCGTTGATATCGGCTACGTTGATTGTGATATAGGTTGCCGAAATCCATGGGCAACATCACATTTTCGACACAGGTCAGCGAGGGCATGAGTTGAAAGAACTGGAAAATAACGCCGACAGAACGGCCGCGCCAAACGGCGATTTGTTCTTCATTTAAGGTATGGACTTGTTGGGAGCCGACAACGATCTCACCCGTGGTCGGCCGGTCGATGCCGGTCAACATGTTGATCAGCGTTGACTTCCCCGCTCCAGACTTGCCAAGCATGGCTACGAATTCACCTTGTTCGATCTCAAGATCGATCCCTTTGAGTGCGGGAAATTCACCGGCAGGTGTTTCATAATTTTTTTTCAAACCACGAATCTGGACCAAAGCTTGGTCTCTCTTTGTTGCTTTTTGCATCTCTGTTGTCTTGTTTTGTCGAAAAAACCTAGCCCTGTCGGATTTGGTGGGAGTTGATCAATTAACGATTGTCATTCCCACGAAGGTGGGAATCCAACTCTGTTTGAGCGGTGGATCCCCGCCTACGCGGGGATGACACCCCTGTAAATCGACTATTTTTGAACGATTTACACTTATCCCACCAAATTCGGCAGTATCAGGAAAAAACAAACCCATAACGTCTGCTTTTACCTACAAGCTGGCAGAATTGTTAGATTTTGTCCATCTGTTGTCAATTTAAGAGATGGAATATTTACAATAGAAATCATTATTCATACGCGAGCACTTCCCGAATCGTTAAGCGGGAGGCGTTACGGGCCGGAATAATACTGGCGATGGCCGAGAGACCGATGATCACTAAAAACCAGAGCCAAAAGCCGGTCGCACTAAACACCATCGGCATGACAGAATTTGTAATGGCCAAGCTGACCATGGTTAACAAGCCGTAACTAATCGGAACACATACGGCGATGCCCAAAAGCCAGCTAATAAAGCCTATAAAGACCCCTTCCACCAGAACGGAGCTCATCACGGCCGAATCGACCGCGCCAATCGCTCGTAAAATGCCGATCTCTCGGATTCGCTCCATGACATTCATCGACATCGTTCCAGCTAAACCGATGCTACCCACCACGGCTGTGAGGACCGCCATCCCTAAGAAGAAGGAGACGAGCGTCGAGATCGCTTCTGACACACTTTCTAGAGTGGTCATCCCTTCCTCAATACTTTCGAAGCGAATCCCTTCATCTTGGAATAAAGTGTCGAGCGTGTTGGCATATCGTTCTTGATTGACCAGCGTTTGTTCATCTAGCACGACCTTGAGGACTGTCCCACGGCCGACATTGTTGGTTTGTTGGGAAATGATTTCGTAAGGGGCGTAGCTGAGAATGAAATCAGCATCTCGCTCGGGGAAGGAGAAGATGCCGACCACGGTCCATTCTTCAGCACGGCCGTCATTAATCCCCATTTCTATCGTGTCACCCGCTTTGAGCTCGGGTAAATCGGCCCAAATCGTTTCTGCAACGACAATCGCGTTGGTATCCCCCTCTTGTAAGAAGCGCCCTTGGGTGATGTTGGGGGCGATGAGGTCGCTGGCGGCCGGTGGCGCTTGAATCGTAAAGACGATATCACTGCCATCCCCTTTTGGGGTGTCTCCAAGAGCGCTTAACCACATTTCTGTATCGGCAACACCGGGGATCGATTCAACCAGCGAGGCGATTTCGATTTCGCGATACGGCCGGCTTAAACTGACTGAGATATCCGCTTTGAATAAGCCGGTGACCGAGCCGATAAAGTTATTTAAGGAGGCCTGCATATTAAAGACCGCAATAAAGATGCCCCCTGCAACGGTCAGGGTGAAAAGTGTAAGCGACAGGCGGCGTACATTGCGGAAGGTGTTGCGAATAGAGATGAGCAACGGCCGTGAAATCCATTCCATCGATTCGCCGAGCTTTTCAAAGAAACGGCCGCTGCCCCCATCTTTACTCGCACTGTCATCGCTAATCGCTTCTTCGACCGTTAAGCGGGACCCACTAATCACAGGGAAGATTCCCGCTAGGATTGGAATAAAGATAGCGATGAGTGCTTGGACCACAATAGCCCGTGGCACAAAGCGGAAGGAGCCGATAGAAATGCTCAGGAGATCCCCAAAGAATAGGGCAAATTGATAGCCTCCCCATGCTGCGAGCGGGATCGAAACCACGAGTGAAATCAAACCCAATAAGATGATGAGCACCAAATACATCGAAATGACTTGGAGATTGCGGGCCCCGACCAACTTCATGACCCCGATTTGGCGCATTTGCTGGTTCAGCAAAGCGGTTAAGGTGTTGGCGATTAATGAGCCACCCAGTACGAGCATCAAGCCGCCCATCGCCCCGAGTACGGAAAGAATTGCCAAGACGGTTACAGAGGAAGGGTGTTCGTTGCTTGGGGAGTTAATGACGCTAATCAGCGGCATATTGCTTTCTTCAAGACGGTCTTCCACGATTTGTGAGACCGCTTCGATATTGGCTAAATCGATGTTGTCCCCTTCTACCGTAATCATGAGCCGGTTAAATGAAGGCTCTTGACCCAGCCAAGTCAGGGTGTCCATGGTGATATAAGCGACCGCTTGGGCGTTGGGACCCCCTTCGATCGACTGATCACGGACCAATCCGGTGACTTCAAGTTCCCGCACAGTGCCGCTAGAAAGCTGAATTTGTAGTGTTTCCCCGACTTCGACATCGAACTCTTCGAGAATGCGTGATTCAAGCAAGATTTCCCGATCGGCCGGAACCGTTTTTCCTTCGACTGATTCCCGAATAAAAATCTCGGAATTTTCAAAATCATCGATGGCGATGACGCGCAAACTGCGCCATGTTTTACCTTCATCTTGGCTCAAGCGCAGGCTGGTACGATTGCGCCCTTCGACTTGGCGTACTCCCGGTAGTTTGGCGATGATTTTGACAAAATCTTCATCAAACGGCCGGGTGCGAATCTGGATATTGGCCGGATTTGACCCGCCATAGCTTTCTTCCATGTCTGTGGCCAGAATGACATAGGTTGAGATGATCATGCCGACCGCAAAAACACCGACCGCGATTGAAGCGACGACCAGTGCGGTACGAGAGCGATTTTCCCAAATATCGAGCAACACTTTGAGCCAGCGGGGGCGTGCGGTATACGTTTTCGGTGTTTGTTCCATCGTGTTCTCTCCTTAAGCGACCGATAATTCCGGTTCAAGTTCGCGCCGGACCACTTGGCCGTCGGCCAAGGTCACGGTTCTGTCTGTATAGCGGGTGAGGCTGGGGTCATGGGTAACGATCAAGATCGTTTTCCCTTGTTCTGAGAGTTGTCGGAAGAGGTTGATAATCATGGTGGCGGCACGGGTATCAAGGTTTCCGGTCGGTTCGTCCGCCACGATAATCGAGGGGTCGTTGGCGAGTGCACGGGCGATCGCTGCACTTTGCTGCTGACCGGTTGATACGGCCGAGGGTAATTTCCGTGCGAAATCGGTTAAATTGACCATGTCTAACAGTTCCATCGCCTTTTGTTTGCGCTCGCGCGGCCGGTAGGTGTTGCAATAGTCCATCGGCAACATGACATTTTCGAGCAAGGTAAGTGTCGGTAACAACTGAAAGAACTGAAACACGATGCCCAAATTTTTGCCGCGCCACAAAGCACGCTGACTTTCCGTCATCCCATATACATCAAGATCGCCGATAACGACCTGTCCTGTCGTGGGATGATCGATACCGGTGAGCATATTGAGCAATGTCGATTTGCCGCTCCCCGATTTGCCGACAATCGAGACAAATTCTCCATATTTGAAATTGAGGTTGATCCCTTTAAGAGCGGTAAATTCACCGGCCGGACCGACGTAGGTCTTGATGACATCGTGTAAGACGATGGCGTCTTTGCCCCCTTCTTTCGCTTCACCAGAGATTAGGTCGTCGTTATCATCATGACGATGATGGTCATCGGGTAGATCGACGAAATCAGCTTTGACATATTCTCCAACGATTTCGCCGTCTGAAATTTCAAGAGTACGGTCGAATCGTTTCCGTAAGCTCTGGTCGTGGGTCACCATGATGATCGTTTTGCCACGACGCGCGAGTTCTTCAAAGATGCGCAAAATCGTTTCCGATGTTTTGCTATCGAGGCTTCCGGTCGGCTCATCGGCGATAATGACGGGGGGATCATTGGCCAGCGCCCGGGCGATGGCGACACGCTGTTTTTGTCCTCCAGAGATATGGGCCGGAATTTTATAAGCGTGTTCACCGATTTCGACGTCATTGAGTAGTCCGAGTGCTTTGATTACGCTTTGGCCTGATTGATAAAGGCCGGAGAAATCTTGGGGCAGCATGACATTGTTGACTAAATCGAGCATCGGCATGAGTTCAAACGATTGATAGACGATGCCGATATTCCGGCCGCGCCATAAGGCCAAATCATTTTGATTGAGGGTTTGGATGTCTTGTGTCTGGCCGTCGGCGTGGTGGTAGATGACTTCACCACTGGTGAGTTGGCTGACACCGGAGAGCATGTTCATGAGGGTTGATTTGCCAGCCCCAGAACGGCCGACGATGCCCAAAAACTCCCCACGGTTGACGGTAAAATTTACATTCTTTAATGCGGGAAAAGACCCAGCCCCTGTGACATAGGTTTTTTCTACATTTTTTAATTCAAATATCGTTTTTGTTTGCATTTACGAATACCTATCTTCAAACAATTTTTACGAGCATAAGGGTAACTGTTTTGAAGCTTTATTGCAAGTGATTTGTTGCAATAGATGGTATTGTTGCTTTTATTGCAAGTCAATGGTATCAAATGGCTAGCTAATGATGTTATAATGATGTTGAATGGTTTATAGTAAATCAATACTTTCGCCATTTTTAGGCATATATGACAACTGTCCTGCCTTTGAGGTAAATTTGTTCATTGAATTAAAAATATCTCAGGCTGTTAGCGCAATTATTTTAATTCGCGCCAAACCAAAAGCTCCCCTCTCCCAACGGGAGAGGGGCTGGGGGAGAGGGGGAATTCACCTCCCCCAGCCCCTCCTGATAGGAGGGGGGCAAATCCAATTAGACGATCCACATTGGCGAAGGTATTGATAAATGGCATGTGAGTGCATCGTTCTGGATACTATTGGCTCTTAGTCAATTATTGTTTACTATTTGCCCTAATCTTTTTCCATGGAGGATATATGCCCAAAATTGTGGCAGATGACACCGTTTACAATGCGGTTATTGAGGTTCTTAAAACCCACGGCTATAGTGGCGCGACAACGAAACTGATTGCCGAATTGGCTGGTGTTAATGAAACAACGCTCTATCGCAAATATGGCACAAAAGAGCAACTCGTGAAAAATGCGGTCGAATATATCATTGATCGTGTGGATATTGACTCAATCGCCTATTACACTGGGGATATTCATGCCGATTTGGTTCGTTTGTTCAACGGCTTTTTTCAGAGTGTTGAACATACTGGCGGTGATATCTTTATGGTCCTTACGGCCGAAATGAATCGTTTCCCAGAGCTACAAAGCATTTCATTGACACCATTCAAGATGATTTCAAAGGTTGGGCTATTGTTGGCGCGCTATCAGGCCGAGGGGATTTTGCGCCAAGAACATCCCTTTTTGGCTGTATTGTCGTTCATGGCTCCGATGGCTTTGTCTCGTCGTTTGAGCTTGATTTCCGATGGGCCGTCGTTTCCCCAGCTTGATGCGGATACTTATGTCGATGGGTATATCAATGGTCGGTTGTTAAAGAGTGAGTCGTAAAAAGAGTGGACCAATTGAATGATCACTCCGATCATGTCTCTGATAGAACAGATATTTGCGCCGTTTGGCTATTGTTGTGGCAAATTGGTCCACTTTAGATCCTACAGACGAGCACGATTGCACCGAGATTTATTCGTGTGCCAGAACCTCGCGGATCGTGAGACGCGAGGCGCTTTGGGCCGGCCCCAAACTGGCAATGGCGGCCAAGATCAGCACAATAATGAGCCAACTCCATAGACCTCCCCATGAATAACTAAAGTCAAGGGGTTTTTGTAAAAGAGCCAGCCCGATTTGCTCACTGAGCAAGACGCTGAGCGGGATCGAGATAATCATCCCCGTTAACCAACTGAGAAAGCCGACCGCCAATCCCTCGAATACAACGATGCGACGTACCGCACGGTTGGATGCGCCGATCGCTCGGAGAACCCCGATTTCACGAATTCGTTCTAGGATGTTGATGCTCATGGTGGTTGTTAAGCCTAATCCGCCTAACGCACCGAGTAGAATCGCCATGACGATTAAAAATTGGATGACGATTTCAAACCGGAGGAAGAACTCAGAACGTACCCCTTCAGCTGTACTACCACCACTGACTTGAAAACCATTGGCATTAAATAACTGGGAAAGTTGGACCTCCATGGCTGTTTGATTTGCGCCAGATTGCGATTGGATACTGACTTGGACAGAATTAGCTTTCCCCACGTTCCGTGTTATGTAGGTGTAATGGTCATAGTTGACATAAAATCTGGTAGTGCCGTCGGCCGCTGCTGGGATAACACCAACAACTTGCCAAGTGAGTTCACGGCCGTTAACGTCAAGGACTATTTCATCACCTAATTGGACATCTGGCTCTTCAACCATAAAAAATGTGTTGACGACAACCGCGTTGGTATCATCTTCTGTTAGCCAACGGCCAGATTCCGGTTTGGGGTCGAGCAAGGGGGTGTTGGGAGGAACTGCGGTGAGGGTGAAGAAAACAGTTTCTGAGCCATCCGGCCGTATTCGATTGGTCCCTTGGTTGAACCATGCTTCGGCGTACGTCACCTCGGGATGACGGAGCGCGGTATCGGTTAGCTGTGCAGCACGAATCGGCCGGTTAAAAGTCAGCCCGACATCGAATGCGTGGTAACGTAAGAAATTGTTGAGTGTCTCGGAGACTGATGTACGCACCGTTAGGACGGAAATGTAGAGTGCTGTCCCCATAATGAGAATCAGCATTGTCAGAATCAAGCGCCCTTTGCGTCTTAGGGTGTTGCGCAATGAGATAATAAGCGGCCGCTGTAGATTTAAACGACGCTGTAGTTTAAGAAATTGTTGTTCGATCCAGCTATTACCGGTACTGCCTGCTTCCATTCCACCACTGTTGAGCGCTTTTTGGGTGGTTGTGCCTACGCCGGACAAAACGGGCCACAGGGCGGCACCCACCGGAATTAAGATACCGATTAAGGCTTGGAAGCCGATTACCGTCATGGGGACACTCTGATTATCGACCGTGACATTGAGCTGGGTCGTTGCCAAATTGACTGACATACGACCCATAGCAACCCCTGATGGAATGCCGATGAGCAAGGCCAGAAGCCCATATAAAAAGACCATGATGATATACATACTCATGATCTGTAGGCGGCGGGCTCCTACCAATTTCATGACTCCGATTTGCTGCATTTGCTGGGTGATGAGGGCGGTGACGGTGTTGATGACCAAGAAACCGGCTAAAAACAAGATGATGCCACCAAAGGCGAAAAATAGAATAATGAGTGTGGCGATGATTTCTTCCGCCCAATGTTCCCCCGGTGGTGGGGTTTGGGTGCCATAGATTTCTCGGCCGCTTCTCTCTATTTTGTTTTGTACTTGTGCCGTAATCTCTTGAATCGATTCGATGTTAAGATCTTCTTCGCCTACCCGAAACCGGAGTTCCGTGTAGAAGCTGCCACGCCCTAAACGTTCCAATGTAGATTGATTGATATAACCGAACGCGACGCCAGCGATGTCACCTGCGGGGACACTGTTATCGTAGGTTGTGCCTACAACATCGAGCTCTTTAATGGTGCCATCTCCCAAATCAATGGTGATGGTGTCGCCGATTTCTGTGTTGATGAAATTGATCGATAAACGTTCGATGGCGATATCGGCACGGCCGATTGGCCAATCCCCGGCGACCGGTGAAATACGGTCGATCTCGAAGTCTGGCGTATCTGGTACGAGGGTTAAAACGAGTGTACGCCACTCCCCATTGCCGATATCGACCCGCACATTTAGGCCACGGCCGCCCATCGCGGCAATCACTCCCGGCGTATCGCTGATACTTTTAACTAATTTGTCATCGAACGGGTCGGTGTAGATATAAGCGGAAGCCGCTTGTAGAGCTTGATAATCACTTTGTAGTTCACGAATCAAAATCGCTTGAGCACTGGCGATAAAGCCGATGGCGAAAACACCAACTGCGATCGCGAGAATGACCAAGAGGGTACGTGTTTTGTTGCCCCATAAATCGAGTAAAACTTTGCGCCAGCGGGTGCGGATGAGATAAAAGGGAATCATGAGACTACTCCTTGCGCGGGTCCGTTGGGAAATAGATCTGGCGTGGTGAGTAAGAGGGTGATAATTTCGGCAAGTCGCTGATAGTCGGCTAAGTTCATCGCCAAAATGAGGGTGTGGTATTGCTCAGTTTGCTCTAGGAGCTCGTCCCACCAAGTTTGATCGGTGATTTCTTTGTCATTGGCGAGAACGCCGAGCGCCATCCCATTGAGTAATGAGAGGTGGCTGCGACGAACGGTGCTGTTTTGGGGGAGAAGGCGTAAGAGCTGTTTTTTAATCCGATCAAAATTAGAGGTTTCTTGTAGTCTTAGGAATAATACGGTGTGTAATTCAGCACAGGTACGCACGTTTGGAGATTCATCGGTGGGGAGAATCCGGCCGAGGACTTCGTGACCGATTTTTTGGTGGTAGCCGTTGTCTGTTTGCTGATCTCGTTCTTTGACTTTGTCCCAATTGTCGGCCGCGATGTCAGGTGCGACTTCGGCAACTAGCTGGTGGGCTTGTTGGGTGGGGACAAAGACGACTTCGGAACGGCCGTGTCCTTGTTCGTTGTTGCGATAGCGAGATTGTACCAGCCCTTTGTCTTCCAGCACTTTGAGCATGTCATAGGCGGTGAAGCGGCTGACACCGATAAATTCGGCGAGCTCTGTGTAGTGAATCGGTTGACCATCTATTTGATGGTAAAGCGAAATCATTTTACGGATGACATCTTTTTGACGGCGGGTGATTTTCATTTTTGGGGATTTTCTACTTTGTGAATCAGTTCACAATGCAAATTTTCCCAAATTTACCCAAAAAACCAAAAAAAGGCAATATGCAAGTTATACAAATTGTGGTGTGGTGTCTTAAATTTGTTGGCGACGGCCGAGCCAAGTAAAGATACCGAGTAGCATTGCGATGATACCGATAATCATCGGGACCATAAACCTGATTGGGCTATTTGTTGGCGCAGGTGCGGGGTCAAGGTTTGCTGAACTGTCTTCTATTGTTGTGTTTGTTGTGTTTGTTGTGTTGACTTCGGTTTCCGCTTCGGCTGGGATTTCGGGGGCGGCCGCAACTTCAGTATTGACAGCTGTTGTGGGGGTAGGAGGGGGAACCGTAACAACTCTTTGCGCGTCTTCTGTTGCGGTTGCTCGGGGAGAAATCGGTGCGGCTTCTGCCTGTTCGCTGGCGGTATCAGCGGCTAATGTTTCTTCGCTTGTTGCTATGCTTGCCATAAACCCTTCTTGGGTAAGATCGTCATCGGTAGTGGGTGCTTCTTCGGCTGCCATCATTTCGTCATACGCTATGACGATTTCTGGCTCTACTGTGGAGGCGGCTGTGGGGGTGGCTACTCCTATAGCTCGGGCCAGTTCTGTTTCGCTTTCAGCTTCGGCCTCTATTTCTATGGCGAAACTATCGATTTCATCGGCTTGGGCGATCATATCCGCTTGGGTGGCCGCTGGGGCGAGGGAGTCGGCCGTTTGTTGACTTCCTAATTGATCGGGACCATCCAAGAGGGATAGGCTAAAAGTTAACATAAAGATGACAGACATAACGGCCGTGGCGGTCCGGAGTTGGGGGTAGAACTGGGCCCAGATTGACGGCCGTTCCGGTTCGCCATAGACGGCCGGGTCTAGTACAAAGTTACGGGGGGCTTTAAGCTGTGGTAAATCTTGTAACGTCGCTTTAACGAACTGCTGTGCTTCGACTTCTTCTTGCAATGCTGGCTCTTCGGTTAAGCGGGTTTCGAAGCGGGCGCGTTCCCGCGCAGATAAGGCGTCATCGACATAAGCGGCGATTAAATCGGCGTCTTGGTCAGCTTTGCTTTTAAATATGTTCCGTAACCATGTCATGTGTTTTTGTTTGTTTTTTGTCACGCATGAATGGCGATGTGATCGCCATGTGCTGTTCGTCATTCGTCGTTCGGCATTCTTATTCCCTTGTAACTATACAGATAAAGCTACAAGCCCCCCTCTGCCGCAAGTGAGGGGGGGGGGGAGAGGGGAAATTATTTAAGTTCCATCTCTCCTAATACCTCCTGATACCTCCTGATAGGAGGGGAGCCAAAACCATAGGTTCAACACCTGTAGAGTTGCATGCCCTTAACGATATTTGGATGGTAAAAGTTCCCCGATTCCACGTAAACATTCTCTTAATTTTTTGCGGGCGCGGTTGAGCCGGGATTTAACGGTACCTAATGAGGTTTGGGCCATTTCGGCCGCCGTCGCGTAGTCATAACCTTCGACATCACATAAGACGGTTACGATTCGTTGATCATCGGGCAAATTGTTGAGACAGCGCTGAATCGCTTCGGCCGTTTCTCGTTGCATTTGGGCTTTTTCCGGCCGTGCCGCCCCTTCGTCGGCGATCCAACGAGGGGAATCCCCTTCTTCGGTTAATTCTTCGAGTGAGCTTTGCGGCCGTCTCTTACTCGCTTTGAGCAGATCATAACAACGATTTGTAACCACACGGAGCAACCATGCCTTGAAATTCCCCCCTCGAAACAGAGATAGCTTTTTATAAGCGTTGATAAACGCATCTTGGGTCGCATCGGCCGCGCGATCTGGGTCCCCCATGATGCGATACGCTACAGAAAAAGCGATATCTTGATAGTGCAAGACAAGTGTATTAAAGGCGTTTACATCGCCTGTTTGAGCTTGTTTGATGAGGTAGGGTTCATCCATAGGGCAAATTGTAGGGTAAAAAACGGCGAGAGGAAAATTTTTGCTATACTTGGCAAGCTGAAAGGAAAATTAGGAAGTATGAATTAGGAAGTATGAAACCTGAATCAAGTGAATTATTCATACTTTATAGTTCATATCTCATACTTAAATTAGGGAAGAGAAAGAATATGACCCAACCAATGACTTTGGCTTCTGTGCTACCCCAGACCGATTTACCAGATGCGCGTGGTAAATTTGGCCCATATGGGGGGCAGTTTGTGCCTGAAACACTGATGCCTGCGCTTGATGAGTTGATTTCTGCTTATGAAGAAGCGAAAAATGATCCGGAATTTATGGCGGAGTACCAACATTTGTTGTCAAGCTACGTCGGCCGGCCGTCGCCGATTACCCATGCCAAACGATTGAGTGCGTCGCTGGGTGGGGCGCAAATCTATTTTAAGCGGGAAGATTTGAACCACACCGGTGCACATAAAATTAATAACGCTTTGGGGCAAGCTCTATTGGCGAAACGGATGGGGAAAAATCGCGTTGTTGCAGAGACCGGAGCGGGACAGCATGGCGTGGGGACAGCCACCGCTTGTGCGCTATTGGGAATTGAATGTGTGGTGTATATGGGAGAGGTCGATATTGCACGCCAGCAGCCTAATGTACAGCGCATGAAATTGCTCGGGGCCGAGGTGGTCTCGGTGACAAGCGGAAGTAAAACGCTTAAAGATGCGATCAATGAATCGATTCGAGACTGGGTCAGCAATGTTGGGGATACCCATTATTTGCTGGGGTCTGTTTTAGGGCCACATCCTTATCCGATGATTGTGCGGGATTTCCAAAGTGTGATCGGGGTGGAAGCACGGCAGCAGATGTTGGATCAAGTCGGCCGTTTGCCTGACACAATCATCGCATGTGTCGGGGGGGGGAGTAACGCGATGGGGATTTTCCATGCGTTCCGCGATGATGAAGACGTAGAGTTGATCGGCGTGGAAGCGGGCGGCGAGAGCATTGAATCGGGCCGTCATGCAGCTCGTTTTGCCGACTTAAACGTGGCTCGAATCGGGGTTTTGCAAGGGACCAAGAGCTATGTCATGCAGACCAAAGATGGTCAAGTGATCGAAACCCACAGCATTAGTGCCGGTTTGGACTATGCCAGTGTGGGACCGGAACATGCGATGTTGCGGGATGAAGAACGGGCTTATTACACCTATGCGACCGATAGTGAAACGCTCGAAGCGTTTCAGATGACCGCCCAAATGGAAGGGATTATTCCGGCGTTGGAATCATCACATGCGGTAGCGGAAGTGATTAAGCGGGCTCCGAAAATGGGGCCGAACCAAGTTATCTTGGTCAATATGAGCGGCCGTGGGGACAAAGACCTCAATTCGGTCATGCAATATTTGGGGTAAGCGTTGTTCCAGTTGCCACAGTCGCGAGATGCTTGGCTCCTGTGGGGCGGGATTTTATTGGCGATCGGGTTGGTGGTTACGGCCGTGTCACGTCGCACGGCCGATACGCCACCAGACCCGCTGGTCGAATCACCTGCCCCCGGTTTTCTCGCGCCGGACTTTACCTTGGTGACTTTAGATGGGGAGGAGCTTACACTGAGCGAGCTACGCGGCCGTCCTGTCGTGCTCAATTTTTGGGCCAGCTGGTGTGGCCCATGCCGTATTGAAACACCCCATTTCCAGAGCTTTAGTGAAAACTTTGCCGATGAATTGGTTGTGCTGGGAGTTAATCAACAGGAATCGGCCGAGGCGATTACAGCATTCGCCGAAGAGTTTTCGGTGACCTATCCGTTGCTATTTGACGATGGCGAAGTTTATCAGATGTATGCGGTTTTTGGCCTGCCGACCACCTATTTTATTTCGGCCGATGGGGTGATTGTCGATGTCATTCCGGGCGCCGCGACGGAAGCGGTGTTGGTGGAAAAGGTCGAACGATTGTTGCGTGACGAATAATGAATAAAACCACCACAAGCCGAAAATTATGTTCCCTTTCTTAAATATTGGACCGCTCGCGTTACCCACCAAGCCATTGCTTGTCATTGCGGGGATCTATTTAATCCAGTGGGTCGTCGAGAGATTGGCTGTACGGATGTCTGTGCCGGTGGTGCTCGCTTCAGAATGGGTGTTTCGGACAGTGATTGCGGGGTTTGTGGGGGCACGCGCCGTTTTTGTTATCGAGCAGTGGGATATTTATTTGCGTAATCCGTGGGGGATTGTGTGGCCGGTTACGGCCGGTTATGCCGTTTGGGCAGGCTGGCTAGCGGCTGGGGGGATGTGGCTGTGGTTCGGTTATCAGCGGGAGCAAAATTTGTGGCGAGCGGCCGATCTATTTATGCCTACGTTGCTGATCTTTTTTTGCGCTTTGCGGTTGGGGGATCTGTTTGGCGGCCCCGGTTTTGGGGCGGTGACTGATCTATTTGGGCTGAATCGCCATTTGGTACAGCTGTATGATGTTGTGGTCGCCTTGATTGTGCTTGTCATTTGGTGGGCAGGACAGGCACAGCGTCGCTGGGATGGCTGGCTGTTTTTGGTGACGACTGTGATGTTTACATTTGGCTTGACTTTGACCCTGCCATTTCGCGGCGATCCGATTTTGATTGGAAATGGGTGGTTGCTGGGCCAAGTGGTGATGATCGGGGTGATGACGGCGGCTTGCGCTGGTTTGGCTTATTTTTCTGTAGAAGGGTGATTCATTAAGCTTTATCGGAAATAAAGCGATAGAGACGAACGATAGGGATAGGGAGGAGCCTTTGCCGAGGCGATTTTCCAATTCCTATCTTCTAATCCCTATCTTCTATCACGATCTTCTATCACGATCTAAATAATTGACATAAAATTATTTCCGATAAAGTCTATTATCTAATCGCTGATAGATATGGGTTCGTGGGGTCCGCTTGACCCGCTTCCCATAGTGGCGCGTGGTGTTTTTGGGATAGAAAAGTGGCCTGTATTTCTTCATCTGGGTGCTTTTCCAGTATCGATTCCATGAGTTCTATAGCGGCTTTTAAGACTTGGCTTTCCTGCGGTAACCCTAACTTGCGACATAATTCCCAAGTGAGGTGAAAGGTGCGAAATCGCTCTTCGGCCGTGTGATACGAGGGATCATCTTGCCATACCGCTAAAACTTTTGTGGCATATTCTTGAGCGGCCGTGAAATCCTCTTGCTTAATGGCGATTAAGCCCAAACCGACCCAATTGTCTACCAAATAAATGGTGTGGTTGTTTTCTGCCCGGATTTTTAGCGCATTTGTATATTCGAGCTGTGCTTCAGCTAGTCGATTTTGCGCTAAATAGAGCGCGCCTAAATTGGCGTAGACACACGCCTGACCATCGGTGTCCCCTGTTTCTTGATGTGAGACGAGACTGAGTCGATATAAGGATTCCGCTTGATCATATAAATCCTGACCATAAGCGAGCATGGCTAAATTGTTGTAATTATTGGAGATACTTCTCGTGAGGTTGATTTCTTGGGCTAGCTTTAGACCTGTTTGATAAAAGTGGGTGGCTTGATCATGCTGCCCGAGGTTATAGGCGAGCACCCCTTGGTTGTTTAAAGTCGTAAGGATACCTGCACGATCACCTATTTCTTCACGGATTTGGGCACTTTGGGCATAGTAATATTTGGCTTTGTCGTATTCAAGTGAACGGCTTAGTATCAGTCCGATATTGTTGAGTGCACGGCCGGTCCCCTGTCGATCACCTATTTCACGATAAATCGCGAGGCTCTGCTCAAAGTGATGTTTAGATCGCGGATAGTTGCCCTCCATCGCTTCCGCAACACCAAGCCCATTTTGTTGTAAGGCGATTCCTAGACGATCCCCTAAATCTTCAGCCAGTGATAAGGCGTCTTGAATATGTGTTTTCGCTTCATCGTATCGACCTTGGAAACGGGTTGCGGTTCCTAGAACGCCTAAGCTGCGAATAATTGAAGATGTGTCTTGGTGTTCCTGCGCTATCGTCAAGGCTTGTTTCGCATTTTCGGCCGCTTGGGGATAAATATCTCTGGTTAGAAAGAGTAAAGCTCGCGTTAAATAAGCTTCCGCAATACTATGTGGATCGCCGAGTTGCGTGTATAGCGAGATCGCTTGTGTCAAGTTGTCTTCAGCTTCTTCATAATGACTGTCATTCATGGCGGTTAAGCCGAGCAAATAAATGGCGTTGGCCAAATGGACCGTATCTTGATGCGCGACTGCTTGCTGATGAATTTCGATTGCGATTTGATTGACTTGTTGGAAATCACTGGTGCGTTGAAGCGTTTTTGCTAGTAGATTGAGCAGTGGCAAGCGGCGTGGATCATTTGGCTCTAATTGGTCAAGCGACTTGTTGAGGAGCTGTCTGGCACGGGCATGATCGCCGGTAAGCTCAATCATCGGTTTGACGACATGGGGCACGTAGAATAGTTCTTTGTCCAAGTCGGCCGCTTGAGACCAGTGATAGAGCAATATTTCGTAAAAATCTGATTGATCTGCATGAATCGCTTCGATCCCTTGCGCAACATTTCGATGTCTATTTTGTCGCTCTATTTGAGACAGTGGCGAGAGGACCGCGTCACGGAGCTTGTCATGGCTAAACGACCATCGGTCATTACGCACGGAGATAATCATGGCGGCCGCGATGCGGGTGGTCCATTGTTCTATGTTTTGTGATGGGATGAGTGTTGCCAGAAGGGTGAAGTCGAGGTCTCGCCCAGCTATGGCGGCCAGCTCTAGTAATTGTCGGTCATCCGGTGCGACTTTGGCGGTGCGACGTTGCAATAAATCTTGCATGCCATAGGTTAGAATCTCTTTGGGGAGAGTGGTCCGGCCGATTTGATCCAAGCGGCCGACCTCTTCGGCGAGTGCGCGAATAACCTCTAGGATAAAGAAGACATTTCCTTCTGTTTCTTTGGTGAGAAACGAAATGATTTGAGGATTGGTCCCACTTTTACCGAGCATCGCTTGACTTAATTCGAGGATGTCTGCTTGGGTTAAGCGTGATAGCGTAATTGTTGATGTCGTGGGCAAGTGCTGAGGCAAATCGGGATACTCATCTGTGCGAAAGCTCCCCAGAATCATGATGCCTGGTAAGCTCGCGATTAAATTGCTGATCTGTTTTAGAATGATTAAGTTTTCATGTGCCCACTGCAAATCTTCTAGAATGATTAATGTAGGATGGGATAAGCTGCGCAAGATTTCGACGATCGTGATCGCCAAACGGCTTTGATAGGGTTCCCCTTCAAGTGGTGGTGGGTCAGAAACGGTTAATCCAAGTAGTTCTTCGATATCAGGGATGATGTCTTTTAGGATTGATGCTTGGAAAACATTGATTTCAGTGAGGAGTAATAAACGACGTAACGGTGCCCGCCATAGCTCAAATGGGGCACTCCCTTCGGCCCGCATTACCCCTTCAATGACATCTAGCCCTTTGACCAGTGCGTGAATCCGAATTTCGCTCAGTAAGCGGGATTTACCAACACCGCTTTCGCCACCGATCAGCCAGATCGAACTACGATTATACGAGAGATCGGTTAAGGCTGTTCTGAGTTGCGTGAGTTCTGTTTGACGGCCGACAAAGGTCGCTGCCTGCAGGTAGCTTTCGCGAATATCGGCCGTTTCATAGCTATTTTCTTGGTTTAGAGCGCCCGTTAGCTCTTGTAGGGCGGCCGAGGCATCTGGATAACGATTCTCCGCATGCTTTTCAAGCAACTGCGCAATGAAATCGGAAATGGGGTAATCGAGACGAATATGTTCAAGATATGGCTCATTAAATAGAACTCGATAAAAAAACTGATCATCGATCGGCTCAAATGGATGATGGCCTGACAAGAATTCGTATAGAACGACCCCTATGGCGAACAGGTCTGTTGCCTCGCTGTACTGTCCTTGTTTCCATTGTTCTGGTGCCCAATATACCATAGTGCCCCCTGCAGAAGGGGTTTTATTGGCTTCGGCCGTTCTTTGTGCCATCCCGAAATCGAGCAGACGCGCTTCCCCGTTTACAACAAGAATATTGGCTGGCTTAATATCTCGATGTAGCACCCCACGCCGATGTAGATAAGCGAGTGCTTGTAGAACTTGTTGGATGAGTGTCAGCTTTTCTGGAATGGATAAATCTTGGCTTGCTTCTCGTAAGGTTTGGGCTTCTGGCAAATAAGCCATCGTGTAGTAGGGCTGTCCATGTCGATCAAATCCATAATCACGAACCGCGATGATGTGAGGGTGCCTCAAGCTGGCAAGTAGCTCAAACTCGGTGGCTAAAAATTGTCGCAACATCATAACCGATTGTGGTGGAGAATGGTGTGAGGATTTTTCATCAGGTGTGAGCTGGACCTGTTTTAGAGCAACCGTTTCATTGTTGAGCCGATCATGGGCGAGATAGACGACCCCCATGCCCCCTTCTCCTATTTTTTCGAGGAGCTGATAACGTTTACCAATAAGTTTTGATTGTGAGGACAAATCAATATTTTCCATAGCAAGTAGATGGGAGTATTCCAAATATAGTTGAGGGGGACTCTATTGGAAAAAGGGGAAATAGTGACTAGATTTTACATATCAATCTTTATTGTGCGAATAATTGGTACTAGCTCTTTAATGGCTTGGGGAAAACATGAATGAGGTTCGCATTTAATTATGTAACATCGGCCGATTCCACCCAATTTAAATGTGAAAAATAAGTCCGATCGAAAATCGCAAACTCCTGCCCATTGTGGTAATATATTGTGAAATTTTCTACAAAGGAAGTTATTACCAATCAAGATAGTTTCTCCCTCCCCTTTTGTTTTCTACCAATCTGATGATTATGTCAATTTGTAGATGGAGGTTGGGTAAAAACTGTGTATGAAAAAGGTATTGATACGATATGGAATTTAATGCGCCAACCATGAATTTGATTGTCATCCTACCAGCCATTATTGTGGGTGGATGGGGTGTACTTATGATGATTGCGGACATGCTTTTGCCAGAAGAGAATGAAAGCTGGCCCGGTATTTTTGCCATTGTCGGCTTGATGCTGGCCGCGGCAAGCAATTTCTATTTGCTACGCCAAAATTTGGATGGCTTTAGCGCGACCGCATTTCTCCCCGCTGATGGCGGTCCGGCGATGATGATCGCAGATGGATATGTGAGCTATCTCAACCTAATCTTTCTAATTTCTGCGGTAATTGCGACAGCTATCGCGATGTCTTATCTCGGCCGTGCTGGGATTGAAGAAAAAGTTGAGTATTACATCCTCATGCTCTTTGCTACAAGCGGGATGATGCTGATGGGCGCGGCTAATGATTTGATTTTGATTTTCATTGCGCTTGAATTGCTATCAATTCCATTGTATGTCATGTGTGGGATCGCACGGCCGCGTGAAACATCGGAAGAGTCAGCCATGAAGTATTTCTTGTTGGGTGCATTCGCGTCTGGCTTCTTGGTCTTCGGGATCGCTCTTCTTTATGGGGCGACCGGTTCTACCGCACTGCCCACGATCGCTGAAAACTTTATGGCGGGTGGTGTTCTTTCATTGGCTGGATTTGGTCTTATCTTGGTCGGTTTCGCTTTCAAAGTGGGGGCGGTTCCATTTCACATGTGGACCCCTGACGTTTACGAAGGTGCACCAACGGCCGTGACCGCATTCATGTCAATCGGGGCGAAAGTGGGCGGTTTTGCCGCTTTGATTCGCATCTTGATCGACGCGGTTCCGGGTGAGGCGGGTGACACATGGGCTCCGGTTATCGCGGTGATTGCGGCCGTGACGATGATTTTGGGCAACGTTGTAGCGATTGAGCAAACCAACGTTAAGCGTATCTTGGGTTATTCAAGTATCGCACATGGTGGTTATATATTGATGGCTGTGGCCGCAATCCCTTACAGTGGCAATGCGGTTAGCTCAATTTTGACCTACATGCTCACCTATACCTTCACCAATCTTGGTGCTTTCGCCGTCATTATTATGCTAGAAAAAGCGAATAACGAAGGATTGGATTTGGACTCTTATCGTGGCCTAGGGAAGAACAATATCGGTATGGCTTTGGTCTTGACCTATTTCTTAATGTCATTGATCGGGATGCCGCTGACCGGTGGCTTTATCGGTAAATTTGTCGTCTTCCAATCGGTGGTCGAAGCGAATATGATTTGGCTGGCGATTGTGGGTGTGTTGACCAGTGCGGTTTCCGCCTATTACTATTTGCGGATTATCTATTACATGTTTATGTATGAAGGAGCTGCGCAGACGCAAAGCCACACCGGTTTGTCATTTGCGGCCGCTCTTTGTTTGATGGCGACCATTGCGATCGCTCTCGTTCCTGGTATTTGGATCGATTTGGCCCGCTCTGCTGTGGAAACGACAAGCATGGTGATCGCTGGCGGTTAATTATTTCCTACACGACTGTATCACGTTAAAATAAAGGCTCACTCTTTTACTAGAGTGAGCCTTTTTTATTTCTTGCGCCACAAGTTGCGCCCATTTGGCTAAGAATTTTTTGAGATGAGTACAGCGTCTCAGAAATCTTCTAATTTTTTAGAATTCCTCTGTTTTGCCCCCCTTTCCCAACGGGAGAGGGGCAGGGGGAGAGGGAAATTTATAAAATCCACCTCCCCCAACCCCTCCTCATAGGAGGGGAGAAAAACAACAGATCACTTTTGAGACGATGTAATGAGCATGATTGAAATCAAAAAAATTGAATATAGAGGATGGCCCAATTGTTATCGGATGAGGAATGGGATTATCGAGTTGATTGTCACGGCCGATGTTGGGCCACGGATTATTTATTTCGGTTTGGTGGGCCAGCATAATGAGTTTGCTGAGTTTGCTGAGATGTTGGGGCAAACAGGCGGAGATACATTTCAACTGTATGGCGGGCATCGCTTCTGGCATGCACCCGAGCACCCGACTCGGACCTACTATCCTGATAACGCGCCGGTTGAGGTGACGATTGAAGAGGGGCGTTTATGCTTGCTCGCACCGATGGAAACACATAGTTTTTTGCAGAAAGAGATTGAAATTGAGATGAGTACAACCACGGCCGAAGTTTCAATCACCCACCGGCTCATTAATCATGGGCAGTGGGGAATTGAAGTGGCACCGTGGGCCTTGTCTGTGATGGCTCCTGAAGGGCTTGGGATTGCGCCGCAGCCCCCACATGGGAGCCATTCCGGCAATCTGTTGCCTGCAACACAGATCGTTTTATGGGCTTATACCGATATGTCGGACCCGCGCTGGACATGGGGGCGTGATTTTATCTTTTTGCGTCAAGACCCAGACAATCAAGTGCCACAAAAGGTAGGCATGGCCAATCAGTTGGGGTGGCTCGCTTATGCTAATCGTGGGCATTTGTTTGTGAAGCATTTTGGGTGGCAAGATGGGGCTGTTTATCCGGATCGTGGTAGCTCGGCCGAGTTGTTTACCGACCATCAATTTTTGGAACTTGAATCGTTGGGGGTGTTGTCGGTGTTGGCTCCGGGGGGGACCGTTGAACATGGGGAGCGTTGGCAGTTGTTTGATGGAGTGGCTGATATTCTGACCGAAGAGGATGCTCGGGCGGAAGTGTGGTCTCGGGTACGGGGGAGCTAGTTGTCGGCCGTACCGGCTATGTAATGTTTGTACACCTCTACGATTACGGGAAATAATTCCCCCAAGTCAGCTTGGGCTGATAGACTTTTGCTAGGGTGCGTGTTGGCGAAAGGTTAAAACGGCCAGCTAATGCGCCCCTCTTGCCATAGCTCACGAGCCATGGTGCGAACGGAGACTTTGCGAATCACACCCCAATAGATATTGTGCCAAGAGAAGATGTTTTGTGTCTCGAACGAAGCGAGTCGCTTTTGAAACGGTTCGCCACGCTGAGCAACGGCCGTGTCGAGCAGTTCACTAGCGAAGTGATAGAGCTGTTGATCCCAATGGTTGTAAGAAGCGATTTGTTCTTTTTCTGCGGCCGTTAAAACTGTTTTTTTCGCTTGCACATCACGGGCGGTATTTTGCTTGACATAAGTAATCGACCGCCAGCCGGTTAGCTCTTGGATCAAAAGCAGTGTTTCGTTAAACCGCTCTGTAACCCCTACCACGCTAAAATGATCGATTAAGTTCTGTTTCGCCAGAGAGAAAATCTCCTCATCGATTTTCCCATGAGGCACTTGATCCCACACGCCGGAAATACGGCGGGTTTGTCCATTGTCTAACGCTTCCTTGTGCAATTTACGCGCATAGATTTCTGGGAGCGTATATTGTGTGGTCACCGGATGCATGTTGTGCTCGGCGATTTGCCGTGTGTAATCGTAAAGTGAAACGACCCGCTTGACCGGATCACGCAGTAGGGTGATATAGGTGAAGGGGCTAGACACCTGTTCATGAATGCCGAACCAAAATGAGCCACGCAAGAAGCGAATCGCCATGCGCTCCGCTTCGGACATGGTGTAAATATCGGGTTGGTGGTCGAGATAGCAATATTCGGCTGGCGAGTATTGGTGCTCGCAAATCGCATGGACTGTTGTGCCACCCGTTTTTGGGATGTGTAGATAGATGACGGTTGGTTTGGAAGCTTGAGACATGTTTGCTTAGCGCGGTGCCGCTATAGATTGTTGTGACTCCAAGAGCCGAAGTTGATCATAATCTGCTCTCCTCTCTTGGTGTGGTATGACTTGGTATTGTAAATTATTGTCGCGGTGAGTGGGTTTTTGAAGATGTACTAACATTTGCTTTGCGATTGCACGAATCACTGGAACACTAACACTATTTCCAAATTGCCGATAAATCTGAGCGGTAGATACATTTTCGGGTAGATGATAGCTCTCTGGGAATCCTTGAAGTCTTGCGCATTCTCGGCGAGTTAATTTTCTTGGATTTTTCCCTTTTTGTTCAATTAATATTTCGGCACCATCTTTATAATATCGTTTTGTAATTGTATTTGCATAAGGAGACGCTTCATTAAATAGGGTGTAACCAAAACCTTTCCCTTTTAAGCGGTTTTGGATTTTTCGTTTTTGGTGACCGGCCCATAAACGATCCGATATTGTGTAACGGTCATCTACATCTGTTTCTAAAATGTCCCCAAGTGATGTCGGAATGTTGAGTGGCTTGGGGAAACTAAAAGGGACAAACTCTTTGAATGCCACAATATAAATACGCTGACGATTTTGAGGAACTCCGAAGTCGCGTGCGCGTAAGACCGAATATTCTATAGTTTTATAGCCACTCGATTCGAGGCTTGACATAATTACACGCATTGTTTTCCCATTGTCATGCGTTTTTAGCCTTTTGACATTTTCTAAAAGTACAGCTCTTGGCTGCTTTGCTTTTAAGATACGCTCAATTTCAAAGTATAGTGTTCCTCTCGTGTCGTCAAATCCTTTTTTCAACCCTGCTTGGGAAAAGGGTTGGCATGGGAAACCTGCTAAAAGTATGTCATGATCTGGAATATCGTCAGATTTGACTTTTGATATATCTCCCCAAATTTTCTCTTCTAAAAAATTTGCTTGATAAGTGATGTGACAAAACTTGTCTATTTCACTCGTAAACACACATTGGGTTTCAATTGGTTGGGCAAATGATTGGCCTGCTTGTTGAAACCCTAATCGTACACCACCGATGCCAGCAAATAAGTCTGCTATTCTGATCATAAGTAAAAAAAATGGTTCATCATGGATTAGTGTGCTAGTTTTTCAATCGCATATATGGTAGCCGCGATTGTAAGCCACAAATTACTCTATATGTGGCGAAAAACAGGTCTTCAAATTTTGGATTTCTCCGATTTTCTGACCTAGATTTGTTGTCAAGCACACTATTCCGCGAAGAGTCTTTAATAACATGTAAAACTTCCTATTTAGATCGTATGAATCGCTTGAACGCCCGCCACTTTTTTAAGTGATTTGACCAACGATTCAGAGTAACGTGGGCGGCAATTGGGGAAATCGATCTCTAAATTCCGTTCGGGGATGCGAATGGTGAGGTAATCGGTGCCACGGCTACGACTGGCGATTTCCACGGCCGTGCGACAGGCCGCCTGCCAATTGGCGGTGAGGCTGATGTCGATATAGATGCGTTGCGGTTCGGCCGCTGTTTCCGTTTCGGTTACGCGGGTCGGTTCTTGAACGGCCGTTTGTGCCCTGCTGGTATGATCATTTTTTCCACCCGGATATGGGGCTGGGGTATGGCCCGCATTTTCATTCGTGTCTGTGGGCGTTGTGGCGGTCTGCGGCGTGAGCACACGTGGTGTCATGCCCGGCGGGGGGGCAGGAATCCCTTCATCATAGCCATAATCGGCCGATTCTGATGCATAAGCGCTCACCCAATTATCTTCAAAAGCTGGGGGGGGCGGTGGGGCGACGTTGAACCCCTTGTTGGGGGGAGGTGTGTGATGGCTGTTGCCGTTGCTATTTCTATGCCCATTTCTATGCCCCTTGCTATTGTCGTTTCGGTGTCCGTTGGCAGGCACGGCCGGTTTTCCCTGTGGCGCAGGGGGCTGTTTAGGGACCGGTTGCGGTGATGCTGACGCGGCAGGCGCTGCTTCCGGTTCCTGTTCCGGATTCGGATTGAGACGCACGGCCGATGGGGCGAGTTCTCGCACCGGTTCCGCCGAGGTGTCTTCGACTTCCCACGGTTTCGGTTCACGCATTTGGAACGATGTTTGACTCGGCCGTGGTTGTGTTTCAACTGCGCTAACGCGATCCACTTTGGTGTCGATGCGATCCACGATAATCGAGACATTGGCTTCATCCGCCTGCACCTTGCCGAATACCAGCATCACCTGATCGACGCTGATTTCTTCGCGGACTTGGGCCCATGTGCGGGGGAAGAAGACCAAATCGACTTTTCCTTCGAGGTCTTCTAATTGACCAAAGGACATCGGGTCCCCTTTTTTGGTGGTCAACGGCCGTAGTTGGGCCAACATACCGGCTACACGGACCTGTTTGCCGTTTTTGGTCACATCTAAATCGGAAAGGGTGAGCGAGGTCATCCCTGCGAGCTGGGCCAACGGCCGTTCGAGCGGATGTTCGGAGACATAGACCCCGAGCGCGTCTTTTTCCCATTCTAAAACTTTCTTATAGTCCGCCTCACGGAACTCTTTGGCTAGCTCTGTTTCCGGCCGAGTCAGATCGACCTCCATTTGCACCGGAGCGGCGAGGCCTCCGAAGAGGCTCATTTGTCCGGCGGCGGCCGCGTCATGCTGATTGCCACTGTAGCTGACAATGCGATCCATGGCATCGAGCAATTGGGGAACGGTGCCGAAATCGCGCATCGCGCCCGCTTTAATCACATATTCTAGCGACCGTTTGCCCACTTTACGCAGATCGACCCGTTCGCAGAGTTCTTCTAAATCTTTGAATTGTCCGTTTTCGACCCGTTCATCGATAATGAGGCTGAGTGAATTGACCCCCGCATTTTTAACCGCGCCGAGCCCGAAACGGATCAACGGCCGTTCCCCGTCATCTTCGATACTAAAGTCGATAAACGAGTGGTTGACTGAGGGTGCGCCGACATCGATATTTAAGTTTTTCGCTTCGGCGAAATAGCGTTGGACTTTTTCCGTTTTATCCCGTTCCACGCTAAGCATGGCGGTCAGGTATTCGGTCGGATAATGGGCTTTTAAGAAGCCTGTTTGGCAGGTCACTTTGGCATAGTCGGCCGCGTGCGCCTTGTTAAACCCGTAACGGGCGAAGAACTCGATGTCGTCCCAGATCGCTTCACACTGTTCTCGGGTGTGATTGTTGTTCATCGCACCTTCGGTGAACTTGATGCGATGCTCTTCCATGAGCTTCTTTTTCTTTTTAGCGACCGCTTTCCGGATCATATCGGCCGGACCGGGTTCGTAACCGGCGAGGTCACTGGCGATCCGAATAATCTGTTCCTGATAAACGATAATGCCGTAGGTATCTTTGAGGATAGGCTCTAGGGTGGGGGCGTGATAGGTCACGATGTCTTTGCCATCGTAGATGTCGGAATGCATCCTTCGGATATATTCGGGGATGTTTTCCATCGGGCCTGGGCGATAGAGAGAGATGGCCGCGATAATATGGTCAAAGCGCCTGGGCTTCATTTCCATCATTAGCTTACGCATCCCTGCCCCTTCCACTTGGAAGATACCGGCCACTTCCCCACGGCCGAGTGCATCGAACAGGATTTCCGGTTTTCTTTCTGGGTCGGGACCGACATGGCCGACATCATAAGGGATGTTGTCCATGGTGTATTGGGTGCCATAGCGTTGCTCGATAATGCGGGCTGCGCGACGCATGACAGTGAGAGTGCTAAGCCCCAAGAAGTCAACTTTGAGCAGGCCGATCGATTCGACGATTTCCATCGGCCATTGGGTGACACGATCGACACCGCCCAGCCCTTCTGCGCCGCTGGTGGGGCGGTTAAGCGGTACATATTGCTGGAGCGGCGCATCAGAGATGATGACACCGGCCGCATGGCTGGAGGCATGGCGCGAGAGCCCTTCGACACTTTTGGCGTTGTCGAGAAGTTCTTTGACGGCCGGTTCCTTTTTATACCGCTCTTCCAACTCTTTCGAATAGAACTCATGTTCCGAGTCCATCACATTTTTAATTTTGACCGGCTTGCCCGGAATCGCAGGAATGAGTCGGGCTACGCTATCGACTTCGGTGAGCGGCATATCGAGCGCACGGCCGACGTCACGGATCGCCGCACGGGCCCCCATCGTTCCGAAGGTGATGATTTGAGCGACCTTTTCACTGCCGTAGCGTCGTTTTGAATAGGCGACCATCCAGTGACGGACATCATCGGGGTAGTCCAGGTCGATGTCGGGCATTGATAGACGGCCGGGATTTAAGAAACGCTCGAAGATCAGGCCGTTGCGTAGTGGGTCGATACTGGTGATGCCCAGCGTGTAGGCGACGACAGAACCGGCCCCTGAACCGCGCACGTTCCACCAAATGTCATTCCGCTTCCATTCGGTATAGCTGTCATAAGGGTAGGGGTCTTGATATTCTTGCCACCACTCATCAGAGCGCATCGCCCATTGGCAGAGGTCCCATACGATCAAGAAATAGGTTTCAAAGCCCATCCGGCCGATAATGTTGAGCTCGTGATCGAGCCGATCTTTTAAAATTTGATCCGCTTCCGCCCGTTCTTCACCATAACGCCAAACCAGCCCTTCTTCGCAGAGTTTGCGCACGTAGGTCGCCGAAGTCTCCCCTTCTGGTACATCGAAGAGGGGGAGGTGATACCCTTCAGAATCGAGCGAGACATCGCACATTTCGGCGATAAGGATACTGTTTTCGAGCCCGTTTTCGACGATGCTTACGTTGTAATCACGGAACAAGAAAGACATTTCTGCGCGTGATTTCATGTAATACTCTTTGTCCGAAAAGGTCATTTTCGGATTTTGGACGGTCGATCCTGTTTGGATACAGAGCAAAACTTGATGCGGATCGGCGTGCTCTTTGTGGGTGTAGTGCACGTCATTGGTTAGCAGGTAGTTGTTTTGCAAGCCGAAACGGGGGGCCATTTCGATCAATTTTTGGTTGATGACAGTGAGTTCTGGAATCGTATGTTCTTGTAGTTCGATAAAAAAGTTTTCTTTGCCGAAAATATCGAGATATTCACCCATAAGCTGATCGGCTAGGGCGAGGTTCCCTTTGTTGATCGCTTGGGGAATTTCGGCCGCCATACAGCCGGTGGTGCCGATAATCCCTTCACTTTTGCTCGCCATATACGGCCGATCAACCCGAGGCTTGTAGTAATACCCTTCAAGCTGCGAAGTCGTGGCCATATCCAATAGGTTTAGATAGCCGGTTTGATTCTTGGCTAAGAGCAACATGTGACAACGTTGTTTGTCCAAACGGGAGTCTTTGTCCTGCATCGTGCGGGCCGCCATATAGGTTTCTAGTCCGATGATCGGTTTGACCCCCGCTTTTTTCGCTGCCCGATAGAATGGCATGGTGCCATACATGACCCCGTGGTCGGTTAGGGCGACGGCCGATTGCCCGAGTTCGGCCGCGCGGTTGACTAGATCGTCGATCCGGCTGAGTCCGTCGAGTAAAGAATATTCACTATGGCAATGGAGATGGACAAAGTTTTCGTGATTATTACACATGTGGCTTTTGGCTATTGATTTGCATTAGTTGGTATGAAAATACCGTGGTTCCTAAGTTTTGTTGTGTTGTCCCGCATTGGTTTGATTATAGCACAAAATAGAATGTTTTTTCTATTGATGCTGCACGAATTACAGCGTCTCAGAAATCCTATTAATTTTTACAATTCGTCTGTTTTGCCCCCCTCTCCCGTTGGGAAAGGGGCTGGGGGAGAGGTAAATTTATAAAATCCACCTCCCCTAGCCTCTCCTGATAGGCTAACTTTTACCCATAAGTATCTTTTTAGGTGATATGTAAGCACTACGATTCCCCCCCACCCCAACCCTGCCCCCCGAGGGGCGGGGCTATTAGAAAACACGCTATTTTTGTCGGCACGGCCGA
>WTJY01000394.1 GCA_011524645.1 Anaerolineales bacterium
ACGAATTCAGCCCCTCAGTGCCTATTTTTAATTCGCGTCGGATCAAGAACTCCCCTCTCCCGTTGGGAGAGGGGGTGGGGGAGAGGGGTAATCCACCTCCCCCACCCCCCTGATAGGAGGGGAGTAAATCCAATGAGTTGATTAATTTGGCGAAGGTATTGTTTAGTCTAATAAAGATTTGGCCTGTTCGATTTGCTGGCGCACGGCCGTTGGCCCTGTCCCACCGGCCACGTTGCGAGCCTTCAACGCCCCCTCTACCGAAAATGCATCGAGTACATCATCATCAAACAAGACACTAATCTCTTTGAGATCGTGCAAAGTTAGATCGGTAATCGGGATATTTTTGTCTTCGCCCGCCTGTACAACCTGCCCAATGACGTGATGCGCTTCGCGGAACGGCATCCCTTTCTTGACCAGATAATCGGCCAGATCGGTCGCCAAGAGTCCCGGTTCAAGTTGGGCCGCCATTTTATCCGGCCGGATTTTGAGCGTGCGCAACGCCCCAGCCATCACCGGCAAAATAATTAGCAAATTATCGTAGCTATCGAAAACCGGCTCTTTGTCCTCTTGCAGATCCTTATCATAGGTTGAAGGGAGCCCTTTAATCGTGGCCAAAAGACCGGTCAGATTGCCGAGCAAACGGCCGCTCTTGCCGCGCGTCAACTCCATCGTATCAGGGTTTTTCTTCTGGGGCATAATCGACGAACCGGTGCTATAGGCATCATCAATCACCACAAAGCTAAACTCGGTACTGCTAAACAGAATGATTTGTTCCGCTAAGCGGCTCAAATGCATGCCGAGCAAGGTCCCCGCATACAAGAAATCGACCGCAAAATCCCGATTGGATACCCCATCAAGGCTGTTTTGTGTTACGCCAGCAAAGCCTAGCGCGTCAGCTAACGCTTCCCGATCAACCGGAAAAGCGGTGCCGGCAAACGCGGCCGATCCCAACGGTAGCTCATCGACCGACTCGGCGACTTGGGCAAACCGCTTGGCATCGCGAGCGAGCGGCCAAAAATAGCTCATCAACCAATGGCTCCACGTCACCGGCTGGGCGTGTTGCAAGTGGGTGTATCCCGGCATCGGAATATCGTGATGAGCTTCGGCATGCTCGATGATCGCCTGTTGCACATTGTTGATCTCTGCAATGACGGCCGCGCAAGCCCGCTTGGTCCACAAGCGAAAATCGGTCGAAACTTGGTCATTCCGGCTACGGCCGGTGTGCAATTTGCCACCGACCGGACCGACTAGCTCGGTCATCCGTCGCTCAACGGCCGTGTGTACATCTTCGTCACCGGCCGCTAGCTCGAAACTTCCTTCGCTAATTTCGACGCGCACTTTTTCTAAACCATCAATGATTTGGTTCGCTTCATCGGAGGTCAATACCCCCGCACCGACCAATCCGTTGGCCCAAGCGATGCTCCCATCGATGTCTTCGTTATACAGCCGGATATCGAACCCGATGCTGTCATTAAATTTCCGAACCAAATCGGCCGTTTGTTTGGAAAAACGGCCGCCCCATAATTTACTCATATCGATTGATTGTCCATTTTGTAACAGTTTTAATAAATCACGCCACCGATTTTACCAGCCATCCCTATATTTCGGACAACCGTTCACAGAAGGTGGCGATTTCGGTCGGGCTGTTGTAGTAATGGACCGATGAGCGCACCACTTCGGTCAGACCACGATCTTCCATATCGAGACGGGTTGAAGTAATATCGGTGGTGTTAACATTGATTTTATATTGTGCCAAGTGGGCTTGTATCTCTTTCGGAGTGACCCCTTTTTTGGTAAAGGTGACAATGCCACCTTGAACCTCACCGATATCGTGGATCGTCACCCCCGCAACCTTGCCCAGTTCGGTGCGATAGAGATTAGCACGGCTTTGCACCTCATCCCAGAGCAGATCCATACCCCAATTGAGCGCGTAATCGACCGCCACAGCCAAGCCGATTTTGGCCCCGTAATTGTTTTCCCAATTTTCAAAGCGACGCGCATCCGGCCGGATTTCATACCGGTTGGTGGCTGACCATTTGGCTGAATGCAAATCTAAAACGGGGGGTGATAATTGGGCGATCTTGTCTTGTTTGACATAGAGAAAGCCGACCCCGCGCGGGCCACGCAGCCATTTCCGGCCGGTCGCCGACAGCATATCACACCCGATCGCTTGTACATCAAGCGGAACCTGCCCCGCTGCCTGACAGGCATCGAGCAGGTAAAAACAGCCGTCCGGCCGTGCCACTTGCCCGACCGCTGCGGCCGGATTGACCAACCCCCCATTGGTCGGAATATGGGTCACCGCAATCAGCTTAACCCGTTCATCGATCATGTCGGCCAACGCTTCGGCCGACACTTGGCCATGTTCATCGTTGGGAATAACATCGATCTGCACCCCGAGCCGCTCGGCTACAAGTAAGAAAGCGATGTAGTTGCTCACATAAGAGGCTTTGGCGGTAAGAATGCGATCCCCTTTTTGGAACGGGATGCTGTGAAACGCCATGTCCCAAGCGACCGTCGCGTTTTCGACAATGGCGATTTCGTCGCGGGAACGGCCGTTGAGCAGCTCAGTCACCGCATCATAGGTCCGTTCGATCGCCGCTTCTTCCTGCCAAGACGCTTCGTATCCTCCGATATTCGCTTCAAGTTTTAGGTGATTAACTTGGGCATCCAAAACCGATTGGGGCATTAAACCGGCCCCCGCATTGTTAAAATGAATCACATGCTGACATCCCGGCGTTTCCTGCCGGATTTCTTCCAAATTAAAAGAGCTTTTCATTTTTCACCCCGTAAATCGAGCGTTTCGTCTCAAAAGTGATCTACTGTTTTTCTCCCCTCCAATGAGGAGGGGCTGGGGGAGGTAGATTTTATAAATTCACCTCTCCCCCAGCCCCTCTCCCGTTGGGAGAGGGGGGCAAAACAGACGAATTGTAAAAATTCTGATACTGCCGAATTTGGTGGGATAAGCGTAAATCGTTCAAAAATAGTCGATTTGCAGGGTTGTCATCCCCGCGTAGGCGGGGATCCACCGCTCAAGCAGACTTGGATTCCCACCTTCGTGGGAATGACAATCGTTAATTGATCAACTCCCACCAAATCCGACAGGACTAGTAAAAATTCAGAAGATTTCTGAGACATTGTATTGAGTCAATAATAGAAATTGCTCGGCCGGTGACCGAGCAATTTTTTACAAAATGGGGGTTTTCACTGTACCAAGACCCGAAGGGTTTCAGTAGCAACCAACTTAACTCAATTCGTATTCAAAACCCTTCGGGTCTAGAATCGCAGAATAATGCGTCTCAAATCAGAGAGTCGCTTGATAGATCAAAACCCCAAAATTACATTTTAACGTAACAAAAAGTCTAACAGGCGCTTCACGGCCGTGCCATACGGTGGGAACAAAAGGGAAGAGCCATCGACCGGTGCCTGTTTAAAGATCGGTTTCGCTTTGGAAAAGCCGACAAACCCTTCAAAGCCATGATGATGTCCCATGCCACTATTGCCGATACCGCCAAACGGCAGAGAGGCTTGCATGACGTGAAGGGAGACCGCATTAATCGCCACGCCGCCGGAAATCGTATTGTTGACAATATAATCGATATCTTTTTGGTTTTTCGAGAAAATGTACAGTGCCAACGGCCGTTCATTGTCGTTCACATAACCGACCACATCTTCAAGTGATTTATAACTCTTGATCGGCAAAATCGGGCCAAAGATTTCATGCTGCATCACCGCTAAATCTTCATCCGGTTCAAGCACCAAGTAAAGAGGCATTTTGCGTAGCTCTGGGCTAGGGTCTTCGGCGGCCGGATTGATTTCAACCAAGTCCGCATTTTTATCTCGCGCATCATCGATGTACCCCTGTAAACGGTTGTAATGGTGTCCGTTGATGATGCTGGTGCTGTCCTCGTTGTCGATAATCCGAGGGTACAGTTTGGCGATAGCGGCCCGAGCCAAATCGACAAACTGATTGGTCATCCCTTCCGGTATAAAGACGTAATCGCTGGTGATACACATCTGCCCCGCTTTGACCATTTTCGTGGCCATGATCGAGGTGACCGATTTTTCGGTCATGTTGTCGGCCGTAATGATTGTCGGGTTCTTCCCTCCCAATTCAAGGGTGACGGGGGTAAGGTGTTGCGCGGCCGCCGCCATCACTTTTTTGCCGATTTCGGGGCCGCCGGTAAACAGCAAATGGTCCCACGGCATCGCGCTAAATTCGCGGGCCAAATCTAAACCACCGGTGACCACTCCGACCAAATCTGGGGGAAAGGTTTCACCAATCAACTCCCGAATCAATTCAGCACAGTGGGGGACGTTTTCGGACGGCTTGATAATCATGCGATTTCCGGCCGCGAGCGCATCGACAAGCGGACCAAAAGAGATATCGATGGGGAAGTTCCATGGAGACATATTGCCGATCACCCCGACCGGCTGATACATCAGCCGGTTTTGTGCCAAGCCGAACAACAAGCGATTGACCGGCCGCCGTTGTGGCCGCATCCATTTGCGCAAGCTCTTTTTGGCGAACTGGGCCCGACTCACCGGTCCCAGCAGTTCGGCGATACGGGTTAGAGCGGCCGGGTGGGTTCCGAAGTCGGCGTTTAGTGCTTCGGCGATACGATCTTGGTTTTGCAAGATCATTTTTTCAACTTTGGTTAGCCAGCCGATCCGCTCTTCGTAGCTGGGCATCATGTTCTGACGATAGGCCGCTTGTTGTAAAGCGAATAAATCTTTGAGCTGGGCGATCGCCTCAGCATCGGTTTGGACGGGAAAATCCATTATGCCTCCATTTTAATACAGTCGGTTAAACGGCCGTAGCCGCTTTGTCTTCCTTACTTTTTTCATCGGCCCCACGATTGAGCCAGAAAGCGAAAGCGAAACCGGTCGCCAACATCCAAATGCCATATAAACCGGGAATAATCGCCATTTCGTTATTGGCCATGATACTTAAAGCGATGGTAATGCTCAATGTCGAGTTTTGCAGACCTGTTTCCACACCGACCGTTACCGATTGGGTTTGGGTTAAGCCAAATCCTTTGGCTACGAAAAAACCGACCGCCAAGGCGACGACGTTCATGACGATAAAAGCGGGGGCGAAGCGGGGCCCTTCAACCAAAATGGTGTCCCAGTTTTGAATGACCAGCAAGAGAATGACGACAAGCAGGAATACGCCGGAAAAGATTTTTGAGCCGTTCTTGGTTCGCTCGGCAAAATTCGGCCGCCAGTGGCGAATCCCCATTCCGATTAAAATCGGCACAAAGGTGAGCGCGGCCACTTGAACCATGACATCGACAATGGGGAAGTCGATCGATTGGCTATTATCGGTAAACAAGCTAAGCGCAATACCGAGCAACAGGGGAATCGAAAGCCATGACATCAGGTTGGAAATGGCGGTCAGTGTTACCGATAGGGCGCGGTCTAGCTCGGCCGCGTGTGACACTAAATTTGATGTGGTGCCACCGGGGGAAGCGGCGAGTAGCACAATACTGACCGCAAAAACAGCTTCAAGGGGAAAAATGTAGGCCACAGCGATCCCGATTATCGGCAACAGCAAAAGTTGACATAACAACCCGACACCGATCGCTTTCGGGTTTGACAACACGCGACGAAAATCAGCGACAGTTAGCGACATTCCCATCGCAACCATAATAATGACAATCGCTAAGGGCAAGACGACTTCCGATAGAACGCTTGATTCCATTCGAGCACTCCTTGTGTAACGTGGGGTTAACAGACGATTTTGATTTTACAACGGTTTTTAGGTTGGGGACATTAAAAGGTACTGTAGTTGTGGAGAAATTGTATATAGCGCGGGAATTTTTTTGCTAGTCCTGTCGGATTTGGTGGGAGTTGATCAATTAACGATTGTCATTCCCACGAAGGTGGGAATCCAACTCTGCTTGAGCGGTGGATCCCCGCCTACGCGGGGATGACAACCCTGCAAATCGACTATTTTTGAACGATTTACGCTTATCCCACCAAATTCGGCAGTATCCGTTTTTTTTTGCGACAGTCGAGCGTGATTTCGTTAGCAATGCACAATTCACAATTTACCATTTGGCTTGAAATGGGGACAATTGTTGATTATGAAAGCGATTGAAATTCAAAACTTGGTAAAAACATATGGTGGCGGTGTGCAAGCTCTGAAAGGGATCGATCTGAGCGTTGAACGGGGTGAGTTTTTCGGCTTGCTGGGTCCCAATGGAGCGGGAAAATCGACGACGATCGGGGTAATTTCTTCTTTGGTTTTAAAAACATCGGGGCAGGTTGAGGTGTGTGGCAAAAATATCGATACGGAGCTATCGGCCGCGAAACAATATCTGGGTGTGGTTCCCCAAGAGTTTAACTTTAACCAATTTGAGATGTGCGAGCAGATCGTCATGAATCAGGCGGGATATTATGGGGTATTGCCTGCGGTGGCGCGCCAAAGAACGGCCGAGCTTTTCGAGCAACTCGGCTTAAGCGATAAAGCGAAATCACCGTCCCGTAGCTTGTCCGGCGGGATGAAACGGCGCTTAATGATTGCGCGCGCTCTGGTCCATCAACCACAAGTGCTGATTTTGGATGAGCCGACGGCCGGTGTCGATATCTCTCTGCGCCGTTCGATGTGGACATTTCTCACAGAAGCGAATAAAAACGGCTTAACGATTATCTTAACCACCCACTATTTAGAAGAAGCGGAAGCCCTGTGTGAGCGTATCGCAATTATCGACCAAGGGGAAATTATCGAAAATGCCCCGACCAACAAGTTGCTGCAGAAATTAAGTGTTGAAGCGTTTTTACTCTATGGGGATTATGCGGGGTTGGTTGATCTGCCCGAGTTAGGGGAGATTCAGTTGACCAAGGTGAATGATGAAGTGATTGAAGCGGAGTTGCCCAAAGATGTGTCGATGACCGATCTGATGAGAGCATTGAGCGAACATGGGATTGAAGTGGATCGGATGCGCAACAAGACCAATCGGTTGGAAGAGTTGTTTTTGCGCTTGGTTGAAAAGTAAAATGACCTGAATGGATAGATAAGCTACCTATTTAGCGGTTACTGTGTAGGGGCGATGGGAAATCGCTCAGCTATCTGCCTTTTGCACTATGTTGGCGCGATTTGTCTCGCCCTCAGATGACACGCGCCGCTACTTTGGGCGAGACACACGACGTTTACGCAGTTCACGTGTGATCAGGGGAGCAAAACCGCTTGAATCTGTAGTTCCTTGAAACGCATAAAGAGCCTTATCCTTTTCCTTAAGCGAGAGGGGGCTAAGAAAGCTACTGAATAGTTACGAAAACTGATAAAAGGGTTGTTTGGGGGAGCAGAACACAAAGATTTAAGCTCGATTTAACATTGTTTAGCCTATTGTTCAAACTGTAAAAACTGAATCCTCTAAGCTTAAAGTGGGCAGGAGAGACTATGTCGTCGTATACAAGCTTTTGCCCATATCCACAACTCACCATAAATAAGGAGAATCTTGTGAATAAGCGATTCAGGATTTTTATTGTTGTCATTTTGCCTATGTTTGTGGCCACGGCCACATTGGGTGCCTTTTATTTCTCGACAGTGCAAGCGAATACACAAGCGACGCTAACAGTGACCACGTTGACGGATGAAAACGATGGTTGCGGGGTTAGTGACTGTTCACTGCGCGAAGCGATTGCGGCTGCGGCCGATGGGGATCGTATTGAATTCTCTGTCGCGGGTACGATTGTTTTAGACGCTGTTCTTGGAGAGCTATTTATCGACAAGAGCTTGACCATTGACGGTGGCGATATGATTAGCGTTAGTGGCGACTTTAACACTCGCGTATTTAATCTTTACTCGGCCGTGAACCTCATCGATGTGACCTTGCAGAATATGACGATCTCTGATGGCTTCGCGATGACCGGTGATTGCGGGATTTATATCGGTGATCTTTGTGGTGGTGGGATCATGGTGCAAAACGAACTGGTTAATCTGACCGTTAATCAGGTGTTATTCATTAATAATTCGGCCACATTTGGTGGGGCGATCAATGGGATTGGCGGTAATTTGACTATTATCGATAGCGTATTCGATTTCAATTACGCCGACTTTATGGGGGCTGCTATTTATCATAACTTTACAGGAACCGTTACGATTGAGAACTCGCAGTTTCTAAACAATTATGCAGATGCTTTGGGCGGTGCTATCAGTACCGCCTTTAGTACACTACGAATCACAGATAGCCTGTTTCAACAAAATGAAGCGTTCGATTGGGGAGGCGCAATCGAAACCTACGACATGACCAGCATCGATATTATAAGTAGCCAATTTTTGACTAATACCTCCAGCAGTATGGGCGGGGCGTTCTATTTGGCTGGCGGCCCCATTCTGATTAGTGACACGCAGGTGATTGGCAATGTCGCCTTCGATTTTGGCGGTGGTGGTTACACGGAGCGCTCCGACATCGATATACAAAATAGTGAGTTTGCATACAACGAAACCTACTTTGGTGGTGGCATGACCGCCTATTCGAGTACGGTGAATATTAGTCATTCCCTCTTTGATCAGAACATCGCCTACGCTGATGGCTCTGGTGGCGGACTGTATCAAACCGATGTGACATTTGCTTTTAATTATGTGTTTGGCCCTGATGCCTTCCCGGATTACGGCCGTGAACCGCGAAATAGTGTCACACGGGCTGTTCGTAATGAAGGCTCCTTGACGATCGATAACAGTACATTCTCCAATAACATTTCTTCGTTCGGTGGCGGGGTGATGGCGGAATATATTGCGGCCGATATATCGCAAAATACCGTATTCCAGAACAACACCGCCTTTGCGGCCGGTGGGCTCTACATTCTCTTTAGTGATGGGGTTGTTGAGGATACTGTATTTGAAAATAATGAGGCGACTGGGTTTGGTGGTGATGGGTATGGTGGGGGCATCGCCTCATCTTATCAAAGTACTTTAGACCTGCGGAACAGTCAGGTGATTAGCAACTATGGTGGTTATGGCGGGGGGCTTTACACATTTGATGCGATGATCCAAGTGGATAACACGTTATTTGCAAGCAATGAGGCTTCGATTGAGGGTGGCGGTATTAAGGCGAATGAATTTGTAACACTCGATGTGATGAGTACGACGATTGAGGGGAATGTGGCTCCTGTTGGGGGTGGCGTACATGTCTACTCGAGTACAGTTGGGATTACGGAATCGACGATCCAACAAAATAATGCGGCCCAAGCTGGCGGTGGGGTTTTCTATTCCGCATTTGATCCGACGGCGATTGTGATTGAGCCGATCGGGCCAGACACACGTGGACGTACGGCGGGTCATGTTCAAGGTCTCACGGAGATGAAGCCCGCCTATATGGCAGATCAGCTCGATGTCCGTCGGACAACCGGCCGTGCGGTACAAGCTGCGCCGGAGATGACGATTAATGAGAGTTCATTTTCTCAAAACACGGCCGGCTTTTCCGGCGGCGGTGCCCTCATTGAATTTGGGGTTGCGACCATCGAAAACGGCATGCAGTTTAGCGAAAATAGTGCTCAAGACGGCGGGGCGGTTTACGCTGTCGGTTCTGAAGTTGCGATTCGTGACGCGAACTTTGTCAATAACCAAGCGATCAATGCGATTTTTGGCGGTGGTGCATTGATAGGAGAAATGTTTACTGTTGCAGACTCAACCTTTACTGATAACTCAGCCACATTTGCCCCAATTCCTTGTGGTGATAGTTGCCCACCAAGAGGTGGTGGCGCGATCCATAATATGGAGCCGATGACGATTACCAATTCAGTTTTCACTGGAAATACGGTCGATGCTGGTGCTGATGGTGGTGGGGCGTTACGCCTTTCCGCTTCGGCCTGGATTTCCGCGTCAACTTTTGTTTCGAATGAGGCGATTAGTGGCACGATCGGCGGTGGTGCGATTTATGCAGACGAGTTTTTGAGTGGGATTCACGCTGAAATTTATAACTCTTGGTTTGAAGACAACTATGGTACGAACGGCGGAGCGATCTATAACTATAATTCAGAGATTTTAGTCCACCATAGCGGCGTTGTGAACAATCGCGCTGTAGAGAGTGGTGGTGGTTTGTATGGCCGTTCAGGTGGTGCGGGTGGCGGTGGGGGGCCGATTGTTGGCCCTAGTGTTGCAAGTGGCCCTGCGATTTACAGGGTAGAAAACTCGACATTGTCGGGGAATACGGCCGAAACGGTACGTGGTGGTGGCTTGTATTTGCGTGAAGGGGGGACCGCATATGTGGCTAATTCGACCATTTCTGGCAATAGTGCGGCCGGTCAAGCGGGTACGGCCGCTGATGCCGGTAACGGTGGCGGGATTTATGTCGGCGTTTCTTTGACCGAGACCAATCACCTAACTCTCGATTATGTGACCTTGACCGATAACGAAGCGGCCGGTGCTGGCGGCGGGATCGACTTTGGTCGGCTCGATTCAGATGACCAAATCACGGTCACCAATACGATTTTGGCGGGGAATTGGGATACGGCCGGTTATCCGGAATGCTATGACAACAACGGAACCAACTATACGCTTAATCTCGATGGGTATAACATTTTAGGAGGCACGGCCGGTGATGTATGTGCGGCTGGTGGGAGCGATCTATCGCTGACCGATTTGGGTGTGGCGATTGCCGACGTGGTCGCGCCATTGGCTGACAATCATGGGGATCAGGTGGGGAGTTTGCTGGCTATGATGGGGACGATGCAAACCCATGCCTTACCGGCTGGCTCTGTAGCGCTTGACGCGGCCGACCCTGCTGCGTGTGGCACGGTTGACCAAAGCGGGGTGGCTCGGCCGATTGATGCCAATGGGGACAACCAAATCCATTGTGATATCGGTGCTTATGAAGCGGCACAAAGCGTGTTTAATCTGTTTATGCCGATGATGTCGAATGGGTATAACGGCGCGCCCGATTTAATCGTAGAGCAAGTTGTGCTCACGACCGACGATGTTTCGATCACTATCTCTAATATCGGTGAAGGGGCGACCCTGACCGACTTTTGGGTTGATATCAACATCAATCCTGAGAATCCGCCCATAGACGTGAATGAGACATGGGAAGTTCAAGGGGGTGAAGGGATTGTGTGGGGGATTACCGACTTCTCTTTGGGTGTTGGTGAGTCGTTGACTTTGAATCTCTCGAGTAGTTACTATAATACAGAGAAAACGAACTTCTCTGGCCGTATTGAGGTTGGTGATGTACTCTATGCTCAAGTCGATGCAGCAAACACAGAAACAACCTATGGGAATGTGTATGAAACCCATGAAATCGCCGGTGGTGCCTATAATAACCTGTTTGAATTGATGGCGGAAACGGCCGTGTCGACCGATTAGATAGACAAAGGAAATAAATGTAGCTATGAGATACCTAAGCAAAACAGATACGTCTTACTTTCGCCCGATGTTGATGGGTGGTGTGTTCCTGCTGATTATCGCGGCCCTGATGGCTAGCGCTTACACGGCCGAGGCGGAGTTGCCACCCCGACCGGAGGTGACTCCGGTCGCCTCGACACCGTTACAAGGGGGGCAAATTCAGCTGGTGGTGGACAATGGGACAGCAGGTCAATGGACTGAAATTCAGTGGCATGATGTACAAAATGATATTTGGTACACGGTTGATGGCTGGAAAGGTCATGTAACGCTTGAATCGGATGGGACGACCGGTACGCAAACGTGGTGGGTCGGCCGTAAGCAGCTGAATACCGGACCGTATCGCTGGGTGATTTATGATATGGAAGGTGGAGAGCTGGTCGCGGTCACCGATTCGTTTGATACACCGGTCAGTGATGAAACGGCGACCGTGGTGATGATCGATCTTGGCGAAACGGATGAAGAGTAGGTTTCGCGGGTCTTGATCGGGTAGGGAGCCTGTTTGCCTGTGCGTTTCTCTAAGCCCTAAAAAGTGATTTAAAGTAAAAACAAGGCGGACAAAAAAATGTCCGCCTTGGCTCGGTTTGTTTGGTTGACTGATTGTTCCCCCTGTTTTGCTGTTCCTGTGTCTGGTTA
>WTJY01000118.1 GCA_011524645.1 Anaerolineales bacterium
CGGGGATCCACCGCTCAAACAGAGTTGGATTCCCACCTTCGTGGGAATGACAATCATTAATTAATCAACTCCCACCAAATCCGACAGGGCTAGGAAAAAGAAATTTTGTTGTGGTGACTCTAAATTTCACGCATAATTCCGTATTTGTTGCGTCGCAGTCGGTTTTGGATCGTTGACTATCAGTTAACATCGCATAAACTAACATTATTAGGAGGTGCTAACTATCAAATAATCGTCATGACGACACCATTATCTACCGCTCATTGACCTCTAAAAATGGCGAAGGTATTGGACTGATACAATGCAGATAAATGTGATGCCACGAAATGGAATGACGACTTCGTGATGAGTCTTCAAAGCTGATTGATGATATTTATGCAACGAATCTTTACGACAATTAAACAACAAGCCTTTGATTCGGCCGTGTTACGCTCAGACAATAACCATGAATCCGCTTCTCGTTTGTTACAACGAGTGTTTCGCGCGATTCTGATTATTGTGGTGATCTCAACGACACTATTAACTATTTTTACCAAGAGTTGGGCAGATATTCCTTCTGGGGTCGCCTATATCGTACTCTGCGCAGCGGGATTGTACGGTATTCGTCAACAATATTTTTTGTTAGCGCGCTTAATGGTCCCTAGCTCAATTCTAGTTGGCACAATGCTGACCGCCTTTACCATAGGGGATGTACATGGTTTATTTTCTGGTTTCTTGATTCTGTCCGTTTTAGCTGCGGGAATTATGTTGGGCAAGCCTGGGGCCTACTTGTTCACTTTCCTTTGTTCTGCGGTGATTACGCTAACTTTTTACTATTTCTCTGTTGTGTATGCTGTTGATGAAAATGAGCTTTCTTTTCTAGTTCGCTGGTCGTTGAGTGTTGTCAGTCTAATCGGTGGTGGCGTAGCGGTTTACTTTGTTTTGCTGACAATCACTCAAGGATACCGTGATTTGGAAATGCTAAATTCTGATCTGGCACAGGCTCGCGATCAATTACACGGTGTGACCGAAGAATTACGCTCTTATCAGGACAATTTGCTGGCTTTGGTGGAACTGCGCACGGCCGAATTGCAAACAGCAAAAGAGATAGCTGAAAATGCTAATCAAGCGAAAAGTCAATTTGTCGCCAATATGAGCCATGAATTTCGCACCCCGCTTAACGCGATTATCGGTTACACCGAAATGATTGAAGAAGAAGTGGCTGATATTGATCCCCCCGAGATCGCTGAGGATGCTCGCCGTGTATTACTTTCAGGCCGCCACCTGTTGGCGCTCATCAATGATGTACTCGATCTTTCGATGATTGAAGCGAACAAGGTGACACTTTATACAGATCGGATCGCGGTCCACGAGGTTATTACCAAAGTGATTGAGACATTGACTCCCTTAATCGATGCTAATCGGAACAAGATTTCCTACACAGTGGCTCCTTTTTATACTCAAACCGATCTAGTTAAGTTGCGCCAAGTATTACTCAATGTAATTGGGAACGCCGCCAAGTTTACTCAAGACGGATCGATTCAGGTTCAAGTCGAAACAAAGCTGATAAAGGAACGTGAGTTTGTACAGATTGAGATTGCTGATACTGGGATTGGGATACCGGCTACCCAGTTGCCCCAATTGTTTGAACCTTTTAGCCAAGCTGACAACTCTTACACACGCCGCTATGAAGGAAGTGGATTAGGATTGGCTATCAGTCGAGAGTATTGCCAGCTATTAGGCGGAGACATTATCGCTACAAGCGAAGAAGGCCATGGGTCTGTTTTTTTCATCACATTGCCTCTAATTAATTGATGTTGTAACGATATAGGTGAAGCGACAAGCCCCCCTCTCCCGCAAGGGAGAGGGGAAATTATTTAAATTCCCCCTCCCCCAACCCATCCTCATAGGAGGGTCGCCAAAACGATAGGTTCAACATCTGTATAGTTGCTTGGTTTTTGCCGATCTTTAACTCAATAAGTAAGAAATTTCTTACCAAGTACATCCAAATACCCGTTCTAGCCGCTCATTGTAGAATTATTGATTAAACTAGGAGAGACGTGAGCATGAAGAAGTTTATTTGGACATTTGGAACTCTATTGTTATTGCTGATGGCATTGGCCGCTTGTGGTGGCAATGAAACGGCCGACTCAGATCCGGCCAGTTATGACAACTGGGATGATGTAATTGCCGAAGCCAGCGGGCAAACCGTTAATTGGTACATGTGGGGGGGGCAAGATAACATTAATGCTTGGGTCACCGGCTATGTGGCTGATAACCTGAAAGAAAAATATGACATTACCGTCAATTTAGTACCACTCGTCGATACGGCCGATGCGGTAAACAAAGTGATCGGTGAAAAAGAAGCGGGCCGCGATACCGATGGTTCCGTTGACTTGATTTGGATTAATGGTGAAAACTTCTTCACCATGCGCCAAGGGGATCTGCTCTACGGCCCTTGGTCACAAGACACACCTAATAGTGCGGCCTACGTCAATTGGGACGACGCGAGTGTGGCGTTTGACCTTGGATTCCCAGTAGAAGGGTATGAATCACCTTATGGCAAAGCCCAATTTGTGATGATTTATGACAGCGCTCATGTGCCAGAACCGCCAACTACGATCGATGGTCTGGTTGAATGGATTAAAGCGAACCCCGGCAAATTTACCTACCCCGCCCCGCCAGACTTTACCGGCTATGCCTTTATGTTACAGATGTGTTATCACGCAACCGGTGGTCATGAACAATACTTGACTGATTTCGACGAAGCGATGTTTAACGACCAATGGCAAACCTGCTGGGACCTACTCAACGAAATCGAGCCGTTCTTGTGGCGTGAGGGTGCAACCTATCCTGAAAGCCATGCGGCACATGACGAACTGTTTGCCAATGGGGAAGTGTGGTTTAACATGGCGTGGAATCCGGCCGAAGCCTCAGCCAAAGTTGAGAGCGGTCAATTCCCTGAAACGACCCGTACCTTCGTGTTTGACACCGGTACCTTGGCCAACACCCACTATTTGGCGATTCCTTATAACTCGCCCAATAAAGCGGCCGCGATGGTTTTAGCTGACTTTATCCTGTCTCCCGAAGCTCAATTGAGCAAAAAAGACATCAACAATTGGGGGGACTTCCCCGCCATCGATGCCAATCTTTTGAGCGATGAGCAGCGGGCTGAATTTGAATCATTGCCTTTGGGTATCGCTACACTGCCCGATGCGGAACTCGCAGCGAAACGACTGCCTGAACTTTCGGCCGCTTGGCGCGTTAGCGCCGAAGAGGCATGGGAAGCACAAGTCTTGCAACAGTAATCGACCATAGAGAGAATAGAGAACCGCTTCGCTAGAGTAAGAGAATCACTTCGCTAGAATAAAGTGAATCACTTCGCTTGAGAAGACAACAAACAGTTCTGCGGTTACTTCTGAACCGTAGAACACTCTCTTACTCTTACTCTCTTTTCTTACTCTCTTCTCCCCATATGCTATCCCGTTATCGCATCCCCCTCATGCTCGCTCCCGCCCTGTTTGTGGTGGTGGTCCTGTTTGGTGGGGGGCTGTGGCTGACGGTGTCGCAGAGTTTCGGCTATTTGCCGATTATTGGCCGGACAGAGTTCACCCTAGATGCGTATCGAGCACTGGCGGCCGATGTCGCTTTTTGGCGCAGTTTGGGGCTGACATTTTGGATCGGCGGGGCGAGTACGGTGTTGTCCACGGTGCTCGCCATTATCTGTGCGCTGGCCCTGAGACGGCCGTTTACCGGTAAACGGTGGGTCACATTTCTATTCCAACTGAACTTGCCTATCC
>WTJY01000472.1:0-5692 GCA_011524645.1 Anaerolineales bacterium
ACCTATAACACACCGAATCAAACCAGTGCCCCGACGGGTGCAGGATTGTCCCTGAATTGGACGATTGCTAACAGTGGTGATTGTGCTTGGACGGCCGATTTTGTCTTGCAGAACACTGATGGTGAGAATTTTGGACAATCTGGTGACATCATTCTGGAAACGATTCCGGAACCGGGTGAAGAGGTAACGATTCGTGTTGAGCGACTGAATGCACCGAGTTCTGTTGGTGGCTATGAGAGTTCTTGGCAATTGGTGGATGGTTCTGGCACCGCAGTTGGAGACGAAATTTCGTTTAGCTTAAATGTGTATACACTGGCGACGGCCGAGCCGACCGTTGCGACCGAGCCGACTGTTGCGGCCGGTCCTGTCGATAACGGTACTGAGACGGTCGAAGAGCCTGTAACTGAACTACAGCCGGTTAACTTTAATTTCGCGTTTAGCAATTGTGTATATCCGGGTGGCGGGATCGAATATCGTTGTAATTTAAATATTGTCCCCTATGGTGGTCCGCAAAGCACTTATACGATTTGGATTTTCGATGGGGATCAACCTTCAGAATATCAAAATCGGCCGGGGGCGATTACCCATTTCGTTACAGCACGTCGTTGTGCTCCATGGATTCATGAGGTGAAGGTGCAAAACAATGAGTCTGGCGAAGAAATTTCTCAAAATCTTTACTTCGATCCGACACAAAATGCACTCTTCCCCGGTGGCGGATTCTGTACCGAACCGAGCGGTTAGAATCGGTTTTTGGCAGAAAGAAACGGTATTGCTATAATTACATCTTGTGAATCGCCGACATAGCTCAGTTGGCCAGAGCGACGCACTCGTAATGCGTAGGTCATGGGTTCGACTCCCATTGTCGGCTCACTCTTTTTTAAGCCTCAGCGGTTGCTGGGGCTTTTTTTATTGGTTAGTAACGATAGTGTGAATGAGATGAAGAAACCGATTGTGTTTGGTGTTGCGGGGGGGACCGGTTCGGGCAAAACAACGGTCGCGGAAAATATTTTGAAAATGGTTGGCGCGGAGCGGGTCGCTTATTTGGCTCATGATGCGTATTACCATGATTTAGCCCATCTGACACCTGAAGAGCGGGAGCAAATTAATTTTGACCATCCTAATTCCTTAGATACCGATTTGTTGGTTAGCCATGTGCAGGCGTTGCTGGCGGGGAGCCGGATCGATGTGCCGATTTATGATTTTTCGACACACGGCCGTAAAGAAGAAACGATTCGCGTCGATCCCGCCCCGATTATTTTGGTAGAAGGGATCTTGATTTTTATTTACCCTGAGCTGCGTCAATTGATGGATGTGAAGGTGTTTGTCGATACCGATGCTGATGTTCGTTTTATTCGCCGTTTGCAACGAGATGTGGCGGAGCGGGGGCGGTCGGTTGATTCGGTGATCGGGCAATATTTGGCAACGGTCCGGCCGATGCATTTGGAGTTTGTGGAGCCAAGCAAACGATATGCGGATGTGATTATTCCTGTGGGCGGCCGGAATGTGGTGGCGATGAATATGGTGGTGTCGTTGCTGCGGGAGATGTTGGGGTAGGGTGTAGAGGGGAGAGGGTAGAGAGTAGAGAGACAGAGAAGCGCGTAAGAGTTAGAGATAGAGCGGGGTTATGGTTTTTGGGCGATGATGAGGGTGGCTTGGCTGGTGGGGAGGGTGATGGTTTCGACCGATATGTTTGTGAAACCCGCTTGGTGGAGGCGATTGGTGAGAGGGTGCCAGATACCGGGATCGAGATTTGTGTGATTAGTTGAGGATTCTTTTTCTCGTTGGCCGGTGATGATGAAGAGCCACGTGATAAGACGGTAGATGGGGCCTTGTCCGGTTAGTTGGGCTTCGGGGAGGATGACGAGCCGGCCGTGGGGGCGAAGAATTTTGAAGATGGTACTGAGTGTGGCTGGCTCGAAGATAAAGGAGGTGGGGAATTGGCTGAGTACCGTATCGAAGCTGGTCGCTTTGATGGGGATGTCTGGAATGGCGCAACGGAAAAGGGGGATTTGTTGCGCTAGATTGGCTTTGTGTAGGCGATTGGCGGCGATGCGGCTCATGGCGGGGGAAAGGTCGCAACCGGTGACGCGAAAGCCGCGCTGGTGGAGTTTGAGCAGAATATGGCCGGGGCCGTGGGCGATTTCGAGTACGTCACGGCCGGTGACGAAGCCCAGCGCGGCCGTTTGCCACTCCCGCCAACGGCCGAGTGAGACGAGCCAACTGACGAGATCATAGGTCCATGCGAGTTCGTTATAGAGGAGTCTAAAGCCGAAAGAGACGAGTTTTTGCCAGAGAGTCATATTTTTGAATAGAGGATTGAGTCTGTCTGTTTTTGTGTGATTTTTTTATCTCAATCCTAGCACATCCGGCCGATTGCACTATACTAACTCCATTAAGATTTGTACACGGTTGTGGGAAAATAAATGACTAAAAAAATCGTTTTAAATACAGGTGGGGGAGATGCGCCTGGCTTAAATGCGGTGATTCGAGCGGTGACATTGTCCGCGATTCATCGCGGTTGGGAAGTGTATGGGATTCTGGAAGGCTATCGCGGTATTTTGACCCCAGAAGATTTTCCAAATGGGGGGATTGTGCCACTGACGATTGAAGCGGTGCGCGGTATTACCCATTTGGGAGGGACGATTTTGGGGACCACGAATCGAGGTAATCCGCTTAAATTTCCGGTGCAAGATGAAAATGGGGAGTGGCAGACGGTCGATCGCTCGGCCGAAATTACGGCCGCATTTCAAGAATATGGTTTCGATGCGTTGGTGGCTATCGGCGGGGATGGGTCACTGACGATTGCGCACGAAATCGGCAAGCGGAGCGGCATTAATGTGATCGGCGTACCGAAGACGATTGACAATGATTTAGAGCATACGATTGCGACCTTTGGCTTTGATTCGGCCGTGTCATTCGCGACTGAATGTTTGGACCGACTGCATACCACGGCCGCATCCCACAACCGCATTATCGTGGTTGAAGTGATGGGACGGCATGCCGGTTGGATCGGGCTGTATTCCGGTGTCGCGGCGACGGCCGATGTGATTCTCATTCCGGAAATTCCGTTTGACATTGAAAAAGTTGCCCATAAGTGTGAGAAGCGAGCACCGAATGGAGCCGGTTTTTCTATTGTGGTTGTGGCAGAAGGGGCCAAACCTATTGGTGGTGAGCTATCGACTAAAGGCAAAGCTGTGGGGCAGGCGGCGCAGTTAGGTGGGGTCGGCGAGAAAGTGGCCAAAGCATTGAGCGCCCAGACCGGTTTAGAGTCGCGCTGTGTGGTGTTGGGCCATTTGGTGCGGGGGGGCACACCGACTGCGCGGGATCGCCTGCTCTCATTGCGTTTTGGGGCGGCGGCCGTGCGAGCGCTTGAAGAAGGGCAAAGCAACATTATGGTCGCACTTCAACCGCCACGTGTCGATTATGTTCCCTTAGAAAAAGTGGCTAATGCGATGAAAGCGGTGCCACTTGATGGAGATATTATCGCCACGGCGCGGGACTTGGGGATTTGTCTCGGAGACTAAGAGAGTAGAGAGAAAAGAGAAAGAGTAAAGAGTAGAGAGTAGAGAGATGGGGTTTGTCGCTGTTAGGTGCCTGTAAACTCGTCGCTCGTCACTAATTAACTATGTTTGAATTTAAGGTAACACACCAAGATGATACCGGTGCCCGAACCGGTGAGTTTGTGACCCCGCATGGGGTGTTGGAAACACCGGTTTTTGCTCCTGTGGGGACGGCCGCGACCGTTAAAGCGACCCAGCCGAGAGACCTTGTTGAACTCGGTGCTTCTCTTGTTTTAAGCAACACATATCACCTGTATTTGCGGCCGGGTGATGAGGTTGTGCGTGATATGGGTGGACTCCATAACTTTATGCAGTGGCAAGGGCCGATGTTGACCGATAGCGGCGGCTTTCAGGTCTTCAGCTTGAGTGATAGCAATAAGATTGATCAAGATGGCGTGACATTCAAATCCCATTTGGATGGGTCGAAGCACCGCTTTACGCCGGAATCGAGTATTGCGATTCAAGAAAATTTAGGGGCCGATATTATTATGGCCTTTGATGAATGCCCACCACCTGACAACCATGAATACGTTAAGAGATCGCTGACCCGAACCCATCCGTGGCTGTTACGCTGTATTGAGGCGAAGAAACGGGACGATCAAGCGTTGTTTGGGATTGTGCAAGGGGGGATTTTCCGCGATCTCCGTGAGGAAAGTGCCAAGTTTATGATCGATTTAGATTTGCCCGGCTATGCGATTGGCGGGTTAGCGGTTGGGGAAACGAAGTTGCAAATGCACCAAGCGCTTGAATGGCTCCATCCGATTTTGCCCCAAAACAAGCCCCGTTACTTGATGGGGGTGGGCACACCGGAAGATTTAATCAACGGGGTGTTGCGCGGGGTGGATATTTTTGACTGTGTCTTGCCGACTCGCTTGGCTCGTCACGGGACCGCTTTTGTCAAAGGGGGGCGCATGAATTTGCGTAAAGCGATGTATGAACGGGATGAACGGCCGATTTCGCCTGACAGCCCGATCTCTCAATATAGCCGTGCTTATTTGCGCCATCTTGTTCGTTCCAACGAAATTCTCGCCTCTGTTTTGCTCTCGATGCATAATATCGGCTTTTTGATCAATGTGATCAAAGATATGCGCTTGGCGATTCGCGAGAACCGATTGCAAGCATACGCAGACGAATACCTTAGCCATTATTAAAGGGGAAAGGGAAAAATCGGTTCGCTTGATAGATTGATTTGCGATTCCCTCTCTACTCTCTTGTCTCTACTTTCTACCAATCACCAACTATTTATCACTCACTATGACTATTCTTGAAGCAATTATCCTTGGGATTATCCAAGGGGCGACTGAATTTTTGCCGGTATCTAGCTCCGGCCACTCTGTTTTGATTCCGGACGTTTTCAATTTAACCCCTCCTAGTTTGAATGCGGTGGCGATCGCCCATTTGGGGACGCTGTTGGCGGTTTTGATTTACTTTTTTACCGATATTTGGAATATCGCTGTGGGGGTTTTGGTTGGATTACGGGATCGGAATCCGATGGGAACGACTGAATCCCGCTTGGGTTGGTTTATCGTGGTGGGGTCGATTCCGGCTGCGATTCTGGGCTTGACTTTAGAAGATTATTTTGAAGAGATTTTCGCATCACCGGCCATTGCGGCCGGATTTTTGTTGGTCACGGCCGCATTGTTGGTGGTGGGTGAGCGGATGTTGTCGGGTGAAAAAGATTTGAGCAAGATGAGCTGGTATGATGCGATTTTTATCGGTGTCTTCCAAGCATTGGCTCTGTTTCCTGGGATTTCTCGTAGCGGGAGTACGATTGTGGGGAGTTTGATTCGCGGTTTAGATCGGGAAACGGCCGCGCGGTTTAGCTTTTTGCTGGGGATTCCGGCGATTTTAGGGGCTGGCTTGCTTTCGGTGATCGATTTGATTGGTGCGCCGGGATTGGCGGACCAGATTGTCCCTTTTGCGGTTGTGTTTGTGGTCTCGGCCGTTTCTGGCTATGGGTGTATTCACTTCCTATTACAATGGGTGAAGCAACGGAGTCTGATCCCATTTGCGGTTTATTGTGTGGCGTTTAGCTTGATTTACCTGATTTTCTGGGTTGTGTTGGCTTAAATAATGGGAGTTTGATTGTGACTGAGTTTGATTGTGACTGAGTTTGATTGTGATAGAAGATA
>WTJY01000472.1:5792-11925 GCA_011524645.1 Anaerolineales bacterium
GAGTTTGATTGTGACTGAGTTTGATTGTGACTGAGTTTGATTGTGATAGAAGATAGGGATAGGGAGGCCTGCTTGGCAAAGACTCATCCCTATCTCTATCTTTCGTCCCTATCTTTCTAGCTATTCGTCTAAGAGATAAACCGGTTCCCGATAGAAACGGATGTGATTGTTTTGCACTTTTTGTTGCAAAATATCATTGAGCCATTTGTTCTTTTCCCGTAGTGACACGCTTTCATCACGCAGATAATTTAGATCGGCATTGATGCGCAAAATCCGGTCGGGAATGATAAAGCGGGTGATTCCTGCGGGGAAATAGCGGCCGGAGAGGGTGACCTGCATGACCTGTGAAATCGTATATTCAGGGAAAACGACCAGCGCGGTGAGTTCTGGGTACTCGTAACGCAAAACGCCCATCTCTTTTTCGAGGGTGCGGTCAACATAGCTATGGCCGATATAGGTTTCGGTAAGCTTGTTTAGCGCGTCCAAGCGGTTGATGCCGACATGGGGCTGGATGAGGTAAGTATCATTGTTGGCGAGCTGGACATAGCACAAAGCTCCATAGGCGAACATATTGTCATCCGCTTTTTCCGCATCTACTTTGACCAGTGAGATGTCTGGGAGTTCTTCTAATAGTTCGAATAACGCTTTTGGAGTAATTTTTTGGATGACGTGGTACCACGTATGTAAATCGAGCCCGCTTTCAGGGGTGCTGATTTGGACAACTGTGTGGGGAACCCCCATTTGCTTGAGTGCGGCTGTACGGGTGGCTCCATCGAGCACCATGTAACGCCCTTCAACCTCGGTTACAATCGGTGGATTGACCAGAAGCCCTTCCCCATCTAGTCGCCCTTTCAAGCGATCAACCCGTTTTTGATCGATGCTTTCATGGGGGAAAATGTCAGACATGGCGACTACTTTTAGAGGGAGGATGTTTTCAACATCGACCGATTCTAGAATGTCATTGATTTTTTGTGCGACCGTTACGGCCGCATTGTATTGGGCGTCTGACGTGCTGGCCGCGATATGGGGTGTGGCGATGACTTTGGCATGCAGGGCCAATTCGCTATTGGTGGCCGGTTCTGTTTCGAACACGTCGAGGGCTGCCCCCGCGATTTGTCCACTGTCGATTGCGCCCAACAAATCTGCTTCATTGACCACACCACCGCGCGCTGTGTTGATGAGATAGGCGGTCGGTTTCATGTGTTGTACTGTTTCGGCATTGATAAGGTTTATCGTTTCCGGCCGTGAGGGGACATGCAAGGTCACGAAGTCGGCTTGTTGCAATAGCTCTGGTAAGCTGACCGTTTCTACACCCGCTTCGAGATTGAGTTCGGGGGTGGGGCGACTTTGGTTGACGATGACACGCATGCCGAATGCTTGGGCGCGAATGGCGACTTGACGGCCGATCCGGCCGAAGCCGACGATGCCAAGGGTACGGCCCGCTAGCCCGATCCCCATGAGCTTCTTTTTGGCCCATTCACCCGCTTTCATGGTTTTGTCGGCCGTGGCGAGCTGGCGCGCTAACGCGATCATTAGACCCATCGTATGCTCGGCGACCGCGAGGGTGTTGGCGTTGGGGCTGTTGACCACTTCAATTTCTTTCTCTTGAGCGGTCAGAACATCGATATTGTCTAATCCGGCACCGGCACGGCCGATGACGCGCAGATTAACGGCGAGTTCAAGCACATCGGCACCGATTTGGGTGGTACTACGGACCACAATCGCTTCATAATCACCGATGATTGAGCCTAACTCTTTTTGGCTAATCCCGAGTTTGACATCGACTTCAGCATGTTGGCGCAACATTTCGATACCGGCTTCATGTATCGCATCACAAATCAATACGCGTGGGGCGCGACTATCTTCTGGATTCATGGTCTTTTTCCTGTTGTTTATTTACTGAACTGTGTTGGATTGGGATAGAAGATAGGGATAGGGAGATTCCCTAGGGTAGAATACTCCCTATCTCTATCTTTAAAGCTTGATATTTTGTAGATATATTACGAAGTATAGCGGATGGGAATTGAGTTTGGTAGAGGGAAAATTGCGGTTTTTAAGTACCCGCAGTTAGCGTTGAAACAAACATATAGGCGATATAAGCGAAGCTAATGAGGACGGTGAGGCGAATGAGTTTCTCTGGCCGTGGATCACCGGGGCGACGCAAGAAGCGATGTAAAACGGCCGGTACAGCAAATAGCCCGAGCGGCGCGACAAACCACGGAATGGTGCCGATCAGTAAATGATAAAAACCGAAAACGATAGTAAATACAGCCCCACATTGGAGTAAAATTATCGCTTTTTTTGCGCCGATTTGGGTGGTAAATGTCTGTTCATGTAAGGCATCGATCGGGGCATCTCTGATTTGTTGTTCGAGCTGGGCCATGAACGAGGCACCGGCCGCTATGGTGAGAATCACATAATCGAGCTTGGTCCAAGCGACCCCGAGCATAAAGAGCATAGTGGCATAGGGAAAGGTTTCTACAAACACAATATGGACGATCAGGTCGATACCCGGCCGTGTCTTAAACCGCAGTGGGGGCATTGAATAGCTCCACATGATAAAGAGACAAATGGCGACTACGATGATCCCCCGCCAACCCCGGAGTAAAAAAGCGGGACCAAGCGGAATTGAGATGATAAAGAAGGCGATTAGCCCTGTTCTTAAAGAGATTTGGTTTTGGACGAAGAAGTTCTCGGCCGCTTTTTTCGGATCGGCCGCGTCATAGGGGGCGTCGAAATAATCGTTAATGGCGAAGGCGAGCCAATAACCGGCCGTGATGGCGAAAATGAGATAGAGGCTGTATGGGGTAAAGACATCGTGTAGCAAAGCGGCCGATAAGGTAATGCCGAGTGTAGCTCCCCAAGCGTCCATGTGGTTCAAAAATAGATGGGACCACGGTTTGACAGAGGTACGTAATTTGTGCAGATTCAATTGAGCTCTCTTGCTAAAAACCATAAAATATCATTCCTCCTCCCATTTTACCCCTAGTGGGGGACAAATCCCCCTTGTTATTTGTTTTCCGCATTAATAACATGTAAGAAAGACGCGGGACCAAGCGGTTTTGCGGTTGAGAGATAACATTATGGAAGAATTTAGTCAGCGAGACATTGGAATCTACACACGTCGCTGGGTCGCCAGCCTACCCAAGATATTTTTACATCCGGTTAACTTAGCACGGGCCTATGAACGCAAGAACTTTCGCGCAGATTTTATTGCCAGTTTAACGGTGGCTATCGTTTTATTGCCCCAAGCGATCGCTTATGCTTTGATCGCTGAGTTGCCACCGCAAACAGGTTTGTTTGCGGCGATTGTGGCCGGTCTTATCGGTGGCTTGTGGGGCTCTTCCCATCATTTGCATACGGGGCCGACCAACACCACATCGCTGATCGTTTTGTCCGGTTTGTTGACTGTGGCGGTACCGGGAACGCCGGAATATTTGCTGGCGGCCGGTGTGGTTGCGGTTTGGGCCGGATTGATGCGGGTGCTGATGGGGGTAGCGAGGCTTGGGATTTTGGTCAACTTTGTCTCGGATGCGGTGGTGATCGGCTTTACGGCCGGTGCCGGTATCTTGATTGTGGTGAATCAATTGCGCCACTTATTGCGTATTAGCGGGGCGAGCTCTCCTTATTTTTACACGACCATTACCAATGTGATTCAGAATTTGGGGGAAACCCATATGATTACGTTTTACATCGGTGGTGGTTCGGTCGTGTTGCTTCTGCTTATGAAGCGCTTTACACCGAAATTGCCCGCGCCGTTGCTCATTTTGCTGGGTGCTTCGATTATTGTCTGGCTATTTGGCTTGGATCAAGAATCGTTTGGTGGCGGGGTAATCGTGTTGGGCGAGCTGCCACGTGGGCTGCCACCTCTCGCCGATTTGCCGCTGTTTGATCTCGATTTGCTGGGCAGTTTGGGGCCGAGCATTGTGGCGGTTGGCCTGATCGGTCTGATCGAAGCGGCCTCGATTTCGCGGGCGGTAGCGGCTCGTAGCGGTCAATATCTGAATAGTGATCAAGAGTTTGTGGGGCAAGGGTTGGCCAATATTGCGGCCGGAATTTTTTCCGGTTATCCGGTTGCGGGGTCGTTGACTCGCTCGGCCGTTAATTATGAGGCGGGGGCGCGTAGCCAATTTGCAGCGGTGATGTCTTCGATTTGGGTTTTGTTGGCGATGTTGATGTTTGCTCCAGCGGCCGCTTTCCTGCCTCGGGCCGCATTGGCCGGAATCTTGGTGGTGACCGGTGCGCGGATGATCAACCATAAAGAAGCGCGTCGTATTATGCGGACCTCGGCTGGGGATACGGCTGTGATGTTGATTAGCTTTGCCGCCACGCTGATTCTCTCGCTTGAATTTGCGGTTTTGACCGGCGTGCTGGTTTCTTTCGCCCGCTTCGTGGCCAATACCGCCATGCCTAGCGTGACAGAGATGATCCCACGCGATAATTTTTCTCACTTTAGTCATCAGCCGGAAAAACCATCTTGCCCTCAATTGGGTGTGTTAACAATTATGGGGTCGCTTTATTTCGGGGCTGCGCCCTATGTCGAAGATATGATTCGGGCCCATATGGATGATAATCCGAATCAGAAATTTTTGATGCTCCGCATGCGCCGTGTGAATCATTGCGATATTAGCGGGATCCATATGTTAGAAACGGTTGTCAACCTTTATCGGCAACGGGGGGGGGAGGTGTTTTTGGTCGGGGTACGCAAGAAAGTGCTGAGCAAAATGCAGCTGAGTGGTTTTGACAAGATATTGGGAGAAAGTCACTTTTTGGAAACAGAAACAGCGATTCCCCATATTTTTTATAACTCGCTGAATGCGACGGAGTGTGTCTATAGCTGTCGGGTTCGGGTGTGGAAAGAATGTCAAAGTTTGCCCAAGAGTGAAAAGCGAATCGATTTGCCAGATGCCTTTTTGGTGCCGGAACATGCTGATGTGCCGCTAATTAGCCCTGATGCGTTTTGGCGGGGGATTAATCAAGCGAAAGCGGCCGGACAAGATTTGGCTTGGCGGGTAATCGATGTGCGGGAAGCGTCTGAGTTCGAGCGGGGGCATTTGCGTGGGGCGGAGTCGATTCCGTTGCCGAAGCTGTTGAATGGGGAGGGGGAGAAGCTGAGACAAGATGAATCGATTGTGTTTGTGTGTCGCTCCGGCCGCCGTAGCCAGCAAATGGCGTATTTATTTAAACAGAAAGGGTATAGCCATGTGCAGCATTTAGAAGGGGGGATGACGGCACTGGAGATTGCGGCGCTTAAGTAGATGCGCGCCTAAGACCCCAAGGGTTTGAATGCGAGCAGTGCCCCATTGATTGCAACTGAAACCCTTGGGGTCTGGGATGCGTGCTGTGTTTAATTGATTTCAGCTGAAACCTTTGGGGGCTAGAGTTGCAGAGCCTATTTGGACCATCACGCACCCTAACTACAGATCATCTAGGCTGTTAACAATCTGTTAACCACATGTTAGCTAGCCCTTAACTGTGATTTGAAAAATTGTTAAATATTCAGGGCTAAAATCCCAATATACACAACTGTAGATGTGTTATGTTGCTACACACTTTTCCACATCTAAATTTCAAATTTCATTATGTTTAGGAGAAGAAATGCGTAAATTGTATTTCATTTTACTTGCACTCGTTTTGGGTGCATTGCTTGTTGCTTGTGGTGGCAATGATGATCTTGCCGATGTTGCAAATGACATTGCTGAAGAAATTGAAGAAGACTCTGCTAATGAAGTGGTTGAAGCTGAAGAAGAGTCTGCTGATGAAGTGATCGAAGAAGACATGACAGAAGAAGACATGTCTATGGAAGAAGGTATGTTTGGCCTTCCGGCTGTTGATCCGATCGCATTTTCTGGCGATATTGCCGTAGCCGGTTCATCTACAGTGTTCCCTTTAGCTGAACGTATGGCTGAGCGTTTTAATGATGAAGGGTTCGCAGGTAGCATCACGATTGACAGTATCGGCTCTGGTGGTGGTTTCGAACGCTTCTGTGAAGCGGGAGAAAGCGATGTTTCTAACGCGAGTCGTCCAATCAAAGATAGTGAAGTTGAACAATGTTTGGCGATCGGCCGTGATCCGATCGAATTCCGCGTGGGGACCGATGCTTTGGCGGTTGTTGTGAGTGCTGAAAATGATT
>WTJY01000085.1 GCA_011524645.1 Anaerolineales bacterium
TGTTTTAATACAAAATAACACATTTTCATATAAATATTAAAATCAATTACAACCCGCTGATGCTTGTCGCCGCTTGGCGTTGTCCCCCCTCTCCCCTAGCCCCTCTCCCAACGGGAGAGGGGCGCTTTTGATTCGACAGCGTTATGTGATTGTGTCTTGGTATAGGGTGAGGAAGTCGGCTGGGGAAAGATGCGTACTATCGACTGTGGTGCCGATTTTGCCCCGTTTTAGAATGGCGATACGCTGACATAGATTTAACCCATGAACAAGATCGTGGGTAATGAGGACGATGGTCCGGCCGAGATCGTGTTGGGCTTTTAGTAATTCATCTAAAAGCTGACTCGCATCTTGATCAAGACCGGTATAAGGTTCATCAAGAAGCAAAATGTCGGGGTTGTGTAGGGTTGCCCGCGCGATTGTTAGCCGTTGGAGCATGCCACGGGAGAATGTGCGAACATAATCATCTTGGCGCAATTTAAGACCGACTTGATCAAGGATTTGGGGGATACGAGATTCGAGGTCGGAAAGGGCGTAGAGTTGCCCGAAGAAGTTGAGATTTTCAGCGGCCGTTAAATCGCCATAGACCATCCCCTGATGAGAAACCATGCCGATATGTTGGCGCACTTTGTCTGCGTGGGTGGGCAGAGGCCAGCCACCCAGTTTGATTTCCCCAGATGTGGGGGTTAATAGGGTGGCGATAATACGGAGGAGCGTTGTCTTGCCCGCGCCGTTCGGGCCAACCAGCCCGACAAACTCCCCCTTGTTGATATGGAGGTTGATGCCGCGCAGGACCGGGTTAAGTCCATATACTTTGGTGAGCTTGCGAATCTCAATCACTGCTTGTTAGGACCGCTAAGGGATTGGGGTGGGGTCAATCGTATTCACGGTTGACGTAATATGCAGCCGTTGTGTCCCCACTTTGAGCGAGATCGCACTACCGGTGGTGTCGAGAATCAGTTCGGCACTAGGGGTCGCTGTGGGGATAAATGGCGGGGCGATAATCACCGATTGCCCATTGACATCCACGACCGTTTCCGGCATCACGGTGGGGGTTGGCAATGGCGCCGGCACGGCCGGACTCCAATCGATATTGCGGCAGGAAAATCCGGCCGGATCATTACAACGAAACACCCCATAAGAGGCAAGCGAACCGCTTTCTTGGCGAATTAAATAGAAATTATCATCACCTAATTGTTCCATTGTCATATGTTCCGTGTAAATAGTCATGGTGGGTAAGGCGGCAAAAATTCCCAAAACGACATTGATGAGCAGAATCCTTTTGAGAGGTTGGATTTCGGATGGCATATTAAAACGGAACAGACCACCGAGCCAATTAAATGGCCAAACCACCAGAATGAAAATGATGGTGAAGAACAGAATTTGAGGCGAACCCCAATTATAAAAACGTAGTAGCCAATATGGCGCGGAAAAGCTTCCTGCCATAAAACCTGGACGAATTAAGTACGCGTAAGCGAGAAACCCGATAATTAAAGCTCGGGCGATTTGCATCATGGCAAGAAGAATTCCAAACAACTGAGACATCTTTACCTTTATTTTTATACTAAGAAGTGATACAAGTGAACAGAAATTGTGCTGGAAAGCGTAAGGGCTAGAGTCCCTTAGAAGCTATCATCTAGTGCGGAGAAGTCGACCGGTTCTAGAGGGAATGATAGATAGAATGTGCTACCTTCCCCTTCTTTGCTGGCGAACCAAGCACGGCCGCCATGTCGCTCGGCGACCGATTTGACAATCGCCAGACCGAGGCCGGAGCCTTTGGCCCGATTGGTGCGACTGGGGACCCGATAGAATTTTTCAAAGAGACGTTGCTGGTCTTGGCGCGAAATACCGGGCCCTTGGTCGGCAATGCTAACGACCACTTCTGGCCCTACGATTTCCGCTTTGAGGCGAACTTGCCCACTATCAGGCGCATACTTGATCGCATTCATGGTCAGGTTGGCGATTGATTGTTGTACAAGCGGCACATCAAGATCGAGATATGGGATTTTGTCCCCTCTTTCACGGACCAACTCTAAGCCGCTTTCTTGGGCCATCGGTTGATAGTTATCGATAACGGTGTTGATGATATCGATCATTTGCGCGGGGGCTCGCATTAGTTCTAACCCCGCTTCTAAACGGCCGAGATCAAGAATATTCTTAACAAGTGTATTCATTTGATCGATGCCGATCTGGATTTTTTCCAAATATTCAGTTTGTTTCTCGTTAAGGTCCCCGACCATTGGCACCATATTGACAAAGCCACTCATGTAAGTCAGGGGGCTACGTAAGTCGTGAGAAACCATCTGCACGAAATTTGATTTCATCTCATCCAGCTCTTTGAGATGGGTAATGTCATGCAAGACCGCAACCCGACCTTGGACTTGTCCATCGGCATTAATGATGGTCGCCGCATTGGCGACAAACGTTTCCCCATTGGGTAGCGGAATTTCTTGAGTCACCGAGGGTTTGCGAGATTGGAAGATTTCAATGAGTTCAGTTTGCTCGATAACATCTTTCACCCTACGGCCGCGAACTTCGCGCGCGTCGAGATCAAATAAGCGTTCCATAGCGGGGTTAATCAGCAAAATTTGATTTGTTGAATCGGTTACCAGTACCGCGTCGGCTGTGCTGGATAAAACGGCCGCTAAACGACGGCGCCCTCCTTCGGCCGTGGAATAAAGACGGGCGTTTTCCAACATGACAACCACTTGCGTGACGAGGGTCCGTAACAAATTGAGCTCGGCGTTGTCAAATGTGTGTGGTTGGCGATGAACCAGCCAGAAAATACCGCGCGAGCGGTTTTGCATAAACATTACCATGCCCACGGCCGCTTGGAATGGTAATGGGTCTCCTTCGGGGATTTCGAGCAACTGGCGCACTTCATCCGGTGTTTGCATGACCAATTCCCGTTTGCCGCTGAGCAGGCGGGTAATCTTGCGATCATATGGAGCCATGTTTTCCGAAGCGGGTCCTTCGCCAAAGAGAAGCGGCCGTCTTTCCCGCGTGGGGGCGAAAACCGCCATGCGAACACCGGACGCGCCGGTACTACGAATCGCGCCACGCAAGACGACCGGTACGCCACCGCTCAAATTACTCATGCTGGTAGACACACTTTGGCTCACTTCAAGTAGGAGCGAGAGTTCGTCTAAGCGTTTGGCGAGCGCCCGCTGCATTTGCACAAAGGCTCGACCCAGCTCCCCGACTTCGTCCTCGCTGTCTGTTTCAATGACTGTATTGTATTGACCGGCGGTGATTTGACCGGCCGCTTTTACGAGAGCTGATAGGGGGCGAGCAATGCTATTCCCTTCGAAGGCGAGTACGATAGAAAAAAGGAGCGTCGCTAGAGCCAAAAAGCTAATGATCGGCATGCCGGTCTGTAGAGCACGGCCGAGCACAACATCATATGGGACCGTAATCACGACTGTCCATGGATGGTTGGGGCCGGTGACATAGTAGACCAAACGGCGCGTGTTGGTTTGCCCATCGCGCCCTTCATAAGCCAAGCCGTCGGTTGCTTCATCGCGGCGCAAAATCCGCCCTTCATCAACCACCCCTAGCCAAGAGGTGAGTAAGCTGTCGGGATCGGGGTGGGCGATGATGCGTGCTTCTTCATCGACGATAAAGCCACTGCCGGTTCCTACGGTGCCGCTGATACCGGCAATGAGTTCTGCGAGGGAGACATCGCTGACACGGCCGAGTAGTGCGGCGGCTGGACGATCTTCTTCATTAAATATAGGAACGACAAAGGTGATGGTG
>WTJY01000075.1 GCA_011524645.1 Anaerolineales bacterium
TCGTGGGAATGACAATCGTTAATTGATCAACTCTCACCAAATCCGACAGGGCTAGAATTTTTTGAGAGAAGCTTTTGCGATATTTTAGACTTTTAGGTGAATTAACGATTCTTGAAGGGGATGCGGTTTCTGAAATCGTGCGAAGTGAGAAGGGGTGTGCCTTGCTCGCTTATTTGATTTATACAGGTGAGCGGAAGACCCGTGAGCATATGGCCGATTTACTGTGGGAATCTGAATCGACGGGGAAATCTTTGACGCTTTTGCGCCATTTGTTGTCGCGAACGGTGCGATCAGGTGCTCCAGATGTTTTTGTGGAGCGACGTCATCTTTCTTTTGTGGCGGAAGAGGGGACGACGGTTGATTTATATGAGCTTGAGGCTGGGTTGCAGAGCGGGGAGATTGCGGAAATCGATCAGGCACTTCGGTTGTATAAAGGGGCTTTTCTGGGGGCGTTTTTCTTAAAAGATGCCCCTTATTTTAATGAGTGGCTAACGGCCGCTCAGGAACTGCTACGCCAGCGGGTGATGATCGCATATCATACGGTTTGTGGCGCGTACATGGCTGACCGCTTGTGGCGCAATGCGATTGATGTGGCGCAACGCTGGCTGGAGCAAGACCCTTTTAATGAAGATGCGTTGCGTTATTTATTGCGTAGTTTGGTGGCTGACGGCCGGTTGGGGGCGGCACAGCAATATTACACCCTTTTTCGGGGGCAGTTATGGGAAGAGATGGCGCTTGAGCCGGAAGAAGCGACGATTCAGTTGATGGCTGAGATTGAAGCACAGCGGGCGGAATTTGAGACAGCTGTGCCCCTACCTGTGGCGCGGCCGCAAGCGGTGTTAGAACGGCCGAATTTAGACGAGTTGACGGCGCCTGGCTCGCTCCCGCCGCAATCGGTGCTGCCCTATTCACGCAATAAAATGTTTGCGGGGCGACATGATGAGTTGTTGCAAATAGGCCGCTTCTTTTTTGGGAATCAATCGAATGGGGGGGCTGTTCCTTTTGTCGTGGCGGTGACCGGTATGGGAGGGCTGGGGAAATCCCAGCTGGCGGTTGAGTTTGCGTATCGGTACGGCCGTTACTTTGCGGGTGGCGTGTATTGGATTAGCTTTGCGGACCCGCAAGAGGTGGCTGAACAGATTACTGAAATCGGCGGGGCGAATGGGATGGGGCTGTTTTTAGATACCGATAATTTGACCCAGTCTGATAAGATCGGCCGGATTACGAACGCATGGCAAGCCCCTACGCCGCGCCTGCTTATTTTTGATAATTGTGAAGACGAAGCGTTGCTGTCTGAATGGTTGCCGGTTTCGGGTGGGTGCTCGGTGATTTTGACGAGCCGTAAAGCGGATTGGCCGCAGGAAATACATTTGATGGAGATTGCGCTGGGGTATTTTGCACCGGCCGTCAGTTTGCGGTTTTTGCAGCAGCTGGTGCCGAATTTAACGGCCGCTGACGGGGGGGGGATCGCGGAAGAGCTGGGACATTTGCCGCTGGCGTTGCATTTGAGCGGTCATTTTTTGCGGCGCTACGGCCGGATTTCCCCAGCCCAGTACCTGCATCAACTCCAGAGCAAAGAGCTACTCGATCACCCCTCGCTTGAGGGAGCGGGGGTTGCTTTTTCACCGACCGGGCATGAGTTAAGCGTGGCACGCACCTTCGCCCTAAGTTGGGATCAGCTCGATTTAGAGAATGAGATTGATCAGCTGGCGGTGACCGCACTGGGGGCGATTGTGCAATTTGCACCGGGTGAGCCGATTCCACAACAGTTGCTCATCGATCTTGTCTTAGAGAAAAATCGTGGGGATATTTGGGCGGAAATGCGGGCGGATGATAGCTTATTCCGACTGCATTCTTTGGGCTTTATTCGGCTGAGTGGCGCGTCGGTGACGATGCATCGTTTGGTGGTATCGTTTGTCCAAACCGCTTGTGATGACGCATTGTTGATTAAGCAACATGGGGCGGTTGCGGAGGCCTTGGTTCAATTGACGGATCAGCATCGTCAGGCGCGTGGGGTTGATCTGCATACCTTGCCGTTGGCTTCGATCCATTTTCGGCATGTCGCGGACACGGCCGTGGCTCAAGGGTCGGCCGAAATGGTGAATCTGATGTGGATTTTGGGGGAACATCTGACCAATGTGAATTTGCCTGAGGCGCGCCGGTACTTAAATCCGATTATCGATTTGACGGAGAAGAGATTTGGGGCTGAGTCCCCCCAGATGATTGTGGCGCTGTATGCGCAGGCTAGCTTGTGTCAGTATGAAGGAAAGTTAGAAGAGGGGAAACAGTTCGGGCGACGGGCGATTGATTTAGAAGAGAGCTTTGGCGGGGAACAAGCGATAGAAATCGGCCGGACTTATTTATTACTGAGCTACATTACGGTTCGTTTGGATGAAGTTGATTTGGCCTATGAATACGGCCGTGCGGCACTCGCCATTTTCAAGCCGATTTTTGGCGAAACATCGGAATATATAGGAGATAGTCTGCGCGTGATCGGGAATGTGCTCGCGGTTCAAGGGCATTTTGATGAGGCGTTAACCTACTTCTTGCAGGCGATTGAGATATTTCGGGCGCAGTTTGGCGAAAACTATGAAAAAGTAGGAGATGCTTATAACTCTATCGCTTCTGCTTATGCCTATCGCGGTAAATTTGAGCGGTCGAAAGAGTACTGCCTTAAGGCACTACAGGTGAATGAGAAAATTTTTGGGCCGGATTCCTTTAAGGTCTATGGCATTTTGACCAATTTGGGGGTGCTGGCGTGGCGCAACGAGGATTTTGAGGGGGCGCGGTATTATTTTGAGCGGGTGTTGGGGATTGCCCAAGAGTTCTTCCCACCCGATCATTATAATATCGCGGAGGCTTCGAATAATATTGCCGAGGTTTTGTGTAAGATGGGGCACTATGACGAAGCGATGGATTATCATCAGAATGCATACCGGATTCGCTGTGTGGCGTTTGGGGAAGAGCATTTTGAGACGATGCGTAGTGTGAGCATGATGGGAGAGGTGTGGTTGAGGCGCGGTAATGCTGCTAAAGCGGTGGAGATACTGGGCGTGTGTGAGTCTGTACAGGTAGAGGTGGAAACGAATGTGCAGGCGATTACTGATACACAGGTGTTGCTGGGGGAAGGGTTGCAGGCGATGGGAGACTTTGACGCGGCCGAGGCGGCGTTTTTGCGCGCTTTGGCGGGACGAGAAGAGGGGTTTGGGGAAGGAAATACGGAGACGGTGCGGGTGCTTTTATTTTTAGGGCAGTTGTTTGAGGTGCAAGGGGAGATGGTGCGGGCGCAGGAGATGTATGAGCAGGGAGCGGCGAGATTGGGGGAGAGTGGGGTGGTGGAGCATCCTTTGTTGGGGGAGTTGGAAGAGCGGTTGACGGGGGCGCGATGAAATGATGGTGTCTCTTAGTGAATGTTGCAATAAGCGATGTTTTGCCAAAATAGTGCTGAAATGAACGTGTAGGGGGATGCCTCTATAACAAATTATTCTGATCCAAAAATTGAATAATCACTTCTCCGACTTCGGCCGGCTTTTCCATCGTGATCCAATGGCCTGCACCACGAATCTCGACAAACGTGGCGTTCGGCTGCGTCTTTTGCCAGCGCTCCCATGCCTTATCGGTCATGACACCAGAATTTGCGCCACGAATCGCGAGTGTAGGGACTTTGATCTGGGTCAAGGTGGACCAGGCGCGTGGTGTTTGGCGATAAATTAATGTTTCCCAGTCTGAGCCGAAGATCAATTCGATATTGCGCCCCACTTTACGGAAGCCGTGATCGATATAGCTTTGTCTCGCTTCGGGGGTCCACTTTTCATATTTCGGGCTGGTGTTGACATATTCTGCGGCCGCGTCCATGCTTTCCCAAGAGGTCGGCCTATTTAAAGAATCTTTAAATAGGGGTTGGGTTTTGAGCATGTTTTTCGGCATCATGCGGAACATTGCCAATTGTGAGGGCATGAGGAGAGATGGCTCGATTAAAATAGTCGCGCGATAGTAATCGGGATTAGCTTCGGCTGTCAAGGCGGTCAGGACCGACCCCATTGAGTGGCCCATTCCGATAATTTGGCGCAGATTACGTGTGTTATAGAAAGATTCAAGGTCCCCCGACAATTGGCGCCACCCTTCCATTTTTTCGATTTCACTTCCGTCCCACAACGGCCGACTTTTCATGCCGATCACACGAGTGTGTGTGGTTATTTCGGAAACAAAAGGGGTGTAACACCCCGGAGCATATCCATTCCCATGAGCAAAATGAATGAGTGAGCCGTCACCGCCAAATGTTTGTAGAGGAATAATAACTGCCATAGTTGTCTATTTCGTTAAGGGATTGTTTGCAAATTTATTTTAAGTGTGGCAAAAGTTTGTCGGGGAAATTGTGAGCTAATTGTCAGATTAAAGTTCGTTATTATAAAGTTTGGATGATGGTCGCCAAAGATAAACGATAGCATGTGACTATATATAATGAATTGAAAATAGGCAAAAAAAAACGGCCGTTTGTTGCTATGCAATCAAACGGCCGTTTTCTATATACACATCAATAGTAGCCAAGAGGTGGTTGGTGGTAAGAGTTGGTGGTGATGGAGTTGAGGTTGAGGAGGAGGTGAAGAGTTGGTGGTGGCGTGAAGAGGAGGAGGAGGAGGGAGATGATGTCAAGCTTAGAGGAGGAGGAGGTGAAGATGATAGTGTATATAGTTGTAAAATGCTTCACGATGTGCCTGTGAAGTGTAAGTGGTTTGAAGAGTAGTATTGAAGCATCAGGAACTCTCTTGTTCCTTACGACACAAATAATAGGTGAAAGTTCTGACATTATTTCTGACAATCATTTCTGACATAACAATTAGGTGGTTTTTAGCAGATGAACCAAGCGTTGGGTCATCTGTTTCGTATCTTCGCCGATCTCGCTGGGAGGGCCGACACAGGCGGGACAGCCCTCTTTGCAGGCGCAGGTTTCGAGCCGTGCTGTCGCGGCTTGAAGCAATTCATCGTGCAAATCAAACAAGCGCTGGCTAAAGCCGACCCCTGCGGCCGCGCTTTCATAAATGACGATGGTCGGTGCTTTGGTCAGTGGACTGATCGATTCGGCCGTAACCTGAATATCTTGAGGATCACACATGAGGAAGAGCGGGGCGAGATTGCGCCATAAATAGGCTAAGCCCCCTAACGCCGAGCGGGTTCGTTGCCCTTGTTCGGCGCGGCGATGACAAGACGGGCAGAGGGTGACGAGGTTATGGAGTTCGTTGGCGTCTAAATAGTTGTCATTTTCCCCACGCACATAACTAAAATCCCGAAACGGCCGTTTGTGATGGACATGCAAGACCGTTTCCATTTGGGTCGCCCCACAAACCTGACAGGTGTAGTTGTCTCGCTCTAACGCTTTTTCCCGCTGTTTGCGCCAGTTAGGACCATAGTCATTCGGCCGGAGCAAAATGCCCGCTTCGTACAAGCTCTCTGTCAGCGATTCGCCAAAGATGAGCCAATAGCCGTGCGTATCGAGCGTCATTTCTGGCAGATCGATGTCGCCAAAGCCGACTGTTTCATGGGTATAGCGCTTGATTTTGCGGAAGCCGGTGGCGCGGGTAATGACCAGCACTTCGCCGTGGGCGCGGAGAAATTGACGATTGCTAGAATCCTCCGCTTCGGCCGTGAGTTCTTGAATGTCGCTGCCGACACTGGCACGGGTGTAGTAATCGACATCGACCGGCATGGTAAAGGCGATTTGATTTTCCCAATCGAGCCGTTCTACGATATAGGTTTGGGCGCGATGCATATAAATCGCCCCTTCGTAGACCATATAGGGGACGCTTTCTAGATCGACTTCGCCGATGACCGTTTGTGAGGATGCACCGACATCATGGGTTTGGATAACAACGGTGTCACTGCCAGAGGTGCGCAATGAGACTTTGCTGGCGGGTGGTTCCCCGTCCCCCAACCAATGAAAGCGCTGACCGCTTTCTTTGAGCATGCCCATCTCTTCCATCGCTTCGAGAATGTCATCGGCCGGATGATAAATGCCATATTTTTCCCCACGCTGAAACGGCAATTCAAAGGCGGCACAGCCCATATGTTTGACAGCGATGCGCAAGTTGTCGGCGTTGATAAGCGCGTATTCAGGGTTGTTGCGCAGAATATATTGGGGGTGATGGGCGATATATTGATCGAGGGCGCTATTGCCCGCCACCATAATGGCGACCGAACGGCCGTTGCGCCGCCCCGCACGGCCCGCTTGTTGCCAAACCGAAGCGATCGAGCCGGGGTAACCGGTCAGCACGGCCGCATCTAGCTCGCCGATGTCGATACCGAGTTCGAGGGCATTGGTCGCGACCACGCCACGTAAACGGCCGTCCCGCAGGCTTTTTTCGATTTCGCGCCGTTCGCTAGGCAAATAGCCACCCCGATAGCCGGTGATCGAATCTTTGTCGATTTCGCGATAGGCTAATTCATCTTGCAAATAACTGAGCAGGAGTTCGACCGCGCTACGGGCGCGGGCGAAAACGGCCGTTTGGACCCCTTGGGTAATAAAGGTGGCGGCCGCATCTTTGGCCGTGAGTATGGCACTTTGGCGCAAGCCCAACTCTTCATCGATAAAGGGGGGATTATAGAGAATAAACTCCTTTGCTCCTTCGGGGGCACCGTTGTCTGATTCGCTGACGAGCGAGAACGGCCGTTCAGTTAATTGTTCGGCATGTCCCTGCGGGTTGGCTATCGTTGCCGAGCAGAGAATAAATTGGGGGTCTGTGCCATAAAAGCGGCACAAGCGAAGCAGGCGGCGCAACACATTGGCCACATGGCTACCAAACACGCCGCGATACATATGGATTTCGTCAACGACCACATAACGAAGATTGGCGAAAAAGCGACGCCACTGGGTGTGATAGGGCAAAATGCCGCTGTGAAGCATGTCTGGATTGCTGATGATGATTTGCGCTTCTTTGCGGATTTTGGTGCGATGACGGCGGGCGGTATCCCCATCGTAGGTCGAGATATTAATCGGCAGATCACCGGCCGAGGCGAGCGCGTAGCTGTTGGCTAGCTGGTCTTGGGCGAGGGCTTTGGTGGGGAATAAATAGAGTGCGGTGCTGCGTGGCTCGCGCAAGAGCTGGTCAAAGACCGGCAGGGTGTAACAGAGCGATTTGCCGGAGGCGGTCCGTGTGGCGATGACTACATTTTGTCCGCTTTGAGCTAGGTGAATCGCTTTGCTTTGGTGGGTGTATAGTTGGTTGATCCCTCTGGATCGTAGTGCGTGGCTGAGATTTGGGTCTAATGTTGGGGGGATGTCTGTGTATGAACCCGGCCGTGGTGGAAGCTTTTGCCAAGTGACAACTTGGTTCATAAACGCACGATTTTGCTGCAATCCGGTAATAATTTGCTCGATACTCATGCGGGGATTTTACAAGGGAAAAGGAGAAAGGGAAAAGGAGAAAGGAGAGAGGCAAAAAGGGGGGTGGTGGGAGATACAACGGATTGGGGGAAGGTGCGTAAAGAAGGTGTGAAAAAATCGATTGGTGTTTAGTGGATGGTGATTAGGACGCGAGATTGTGGGTTAATCATCGGGCACTAACCACTGACTGTGAAGGGGTATTTTTATGTTGTCACCACGTTGGCGCAAGGTGTTGCGCGATTTATGGGGAAATAAAACACGGACGATTTTGGTTGTGTTGTCGATCGGGGTTGGGGTGTTTGCGTTAGGAATGATCATGGGGACCAATGCGATGCTGGGGAATGATCTGCCGGCCGCGTATAACCAAACGGCCCCCGCCCATGCGATTCTTTATCCGGGGCAATTTGGTGAAGAGCTGTTGCCAATTGTGGCCGATATCGAAGGGGTTGAGGCGGTGGCGGCGCGGCGTGAATTCAATTTGAAGTGGGAGGAATCGCCGGGAGAATGGGGTGAGATGAGCCTGACCTTTTTTGCCGATTTTAATGATATTTCGATTAATCGTGTCGAACCTGTGTCCGGAGCTTGGCCACCGCCGAGCGAATCGATTTTACTGGAACGGGCTTCGCTTGATTTCATTAATAACGGCCGTGAGATGCCGCTACAGTTTGGTGACAAAATCTTGATTGAAACGGGGGAAGGCAAACAGCGTGAGGTGACATTAGTCGGAACCGCGCATGATTTGAATATTCCGCCGGTGCAGTTTACGAGCCAGCCGAACGCTTATGCATCCTTTGCGATGCTCGATTGGCTCGGTTATGAGCGTAATTTTGATGAACTCTTTATTCGCGTGGTTAATGATACAGAGGAGGCACACCCGAGCGCAGACCATGTGCGGGCGGTCGCTTATGAGGTGCGTAATAAGATCGAGCGGGGCGGCCGTGAAGTTTATTGGATTTGGCAACCGACTCCGGGGCAACATCCGGCTCAGGAATCGATTGACCCGCTGCTGGCGATTTTGGGGGTGCTGGGTGGTTTTAGCCTTTTTCTGAGTGGCTTTTTGGTGGTGAATATCATTAATGGGCTGTTGACCCAGCATGTGAAGCAAATCGGGATTATGAAATCGATCGGGGCGCGTTCGCGACAACTCTTTTCGATGTACATCATTACGGTGCTGGTGTTTGGACTGCTGTCTCTGGTTATCGCTGTGCCATTGGGTGGGTTTGCTGCTTATGGCTTTGCGGGGTATTTGGCGGGGCTGATTAATTTCGATTTGACCGGTTTGTCTATTGCGCCCAATGTGTGGTTGACACAAACGGCCGTGGCGATCGGAGTCCCTGTTCTGGCGGCTCTTGTCCCGATTATTCGGGGGGCCAATATTTCGGTGCGGGAAGCGATTAGTGACCGTGCCGGTGGCGGAGGACAGTTCGGTACGTATATGGTTGATCGTCTGATGAACTGGTTTACGATTACCGTTTTGCGCCTCTCACGGCCGATGGCGATCTCGTTGCGGAATACGATTCGCCGCAAATTGCGCCTGTTTCTGACGATTTTTACCTTGACACTGGGCGGGGCGATTTTTATTTCGATTATTAGTGTTTACGATTCCCTGATCGCTACGATGGATGATGCGCTGGCTTATTTTAGCTACGATGTCGAAATCGATTTTAATAAATCTTATCGTATGGAAGAGATTCAGCAGGTCGCCTATGGGGTAGATGATGTGGCTTGGGCTGAAAGCTGGATCGGCCGGACAACGCGCCGTATCCGGCCGAATGGGGATGAGGGAAAGAACCTTGTTTTGCTGGGTGTCCCCCCCGATACACAGGTGATTCACCCTGAATTGACCTCCGGCCGTTGGATTTCGCCGGAGGATACCAATGGAATTGTGATTAATACGGCCGTACTCCAAGACGAAGAAGATGTGCAGCTCGGTGATACGCTGACCTTTAAGATCGATGGGGAAGAAAGCGAGTGGGTTGTGGTCGGGATTGCGAAATCGGTCATGATCGGGCCGCTTATGTATGCCAATCAAGGGTATATGGAGCGCCATGTGAACCAATACAGCCGTTCAAGTGGGGTGCAGATTATCGCCAATGGGGATATCGGTCCGGCCGCGCAGCTCGAACTGGCTAAAGAGTTAGAAACCGCCTTTGAAGCGCAGGGATTAGAGGTCAGCAGTACCGGCACGACCGGCCAAACTGAGACAGAGATCCGCTCACAGTTTCAGATTATTGTGAGTTTTATGGCGGTAATGGCTTTGCTTATCGCGATTGTGGGTGGTTTAGGCTTGATGGGAACGATGAGCATTAATGTGCTGGAGCGAACGCGTGAGATCGGGGTGATGCGGGCTGTTGGGGCTTCGGATCGCTCTGTGTTGCGGATTATTATGGTTGAAGGGATATTTATCGGTTTTGTCAGCTGGATGATTTCCGCTTTGGTGAGCTATCCGCTCGGCCGTTGGTTGAGTAATTTGGTGGGGGTGAATTTGTTGCAAAGCCCGCTGAATTATCAATTTTCTTGGATGGGGGCGATCGGTTGGGTGGTGGCGATTTTGTTTATCGCGACATTGGCTAGTTTGTTACCAGCGCGTGGGGCGTCCCGCTTGAGTGTGCGGGAGACGTTGGCGTATGAATAGATTGTGCAATTGATTTTGCGCGATAAAAAGACCGATAGGGGATAGGCAAATGGGGGTCACATTCCCGCTGTGAAATTGGATAACAGCCATTTGTGTCGCTCCGGGCCCGTTATAAATACGAATGGGCTCGGGGCGAGACAAACGATGGTTCGCTAGATTACATGGCAAGGACCGTTTATCGTTTGCCTATCCCCTGCCACCGCCGATTGTGTTATTCGTTGGTGTGTGTGCGCTGACGGTTGTACGGGGAGAGACAAATGACGGTTGGCTGATGGCTGGGTATGGTTGGGACCGCCATTTACCTATCCCCTAGCGGGACCGGTTTGGGTGTGGCGGATCGATTGGGTGATTTTTTCGGCCGATAAATCACCCAATGGTAAACATTGCCCCCCCAATGCGGCCGCTAACGGCCGGGCTAACCCTAATTTGCGTCGCCCCGTTTCGCAGTCGAGGACGAGGGTGGAGATTTTTTGCTCGGCGATACGATGGGCTGTTGCGCGCACTTCGATGAGAGGGTCTTTGTGGTGTAGGGGGACGTTGGCACGGCCGTCGCTGACGACCACGAGCAAGGGTTGATAGATTTTATTGGTATAGCGGCTGACCGTTTCTTCGGCGAGCAATAACCCTTGGGTGAGCGGTGTCCGGCCGCCGGTGGGGAGCTTGGCCAATTGCTGATGGGCGATATCGACCGAGTTTGTGGGGGGGAGTAGGAGCTTGGCCCCTTTGCCACGAAATAAAATGAGGCCGACTTGATCCCGCTTTTGGTATGCATCTAAAAGTAAGCTGAAAATCGCCCCTTTGACCGCTGTCATTCGCTTTTGCGCCCCCATACTGCCCGAGCCATCGACGACAAATAGAATTAAGTTCCCGACTTTCGCTTCGCGGACCTTGCGACGCAGGTCGTCACGGCCGATGCGTACCGGTAGGGTGAGCGGCCGTCCTGTGACCGCTTGGCGTTGCGCAACCGCTCGGAGTGAGCTGTCGAGGGCGATGTCGCTGAGCGAGGTGAGTGGTTGGCGTGGCCGTTCAGCGCGTACATAGTGGCCATGTGGGGTGTCGATTTGGCGGGTGCGTCGGCCGCCCGCTTGGGTATAGCGCGTTAGATTCGAGGGGGTGGCTCCGTCCAGCGGTTTGACCGCAAAGGGACGGCCGATGTCCGCGATGTCGTTGTTTTCCCCCTCAGATCGATTTTGATCTGAATTAGATAGATCGGGAGAGGGGTCAATCCCCCTCCGTGCTGTTGTTTTCGGCCGATTCCCGTTCCCGCTCTTGCTGGTGCTGATCGATCGCATCATCTAATTTTTGTTGATCGAGCTGTGGCTCATCGAACGGTTGACGACGACGACGATGGAGTAGGGCGAGTTCGGCCGCGCGGCGGACATCTTCTTCGGTTGTTTCGGTTCGGCCGTGCCATGCGGCCAGCGTGCGGGCTGTTTTATGGATCACGAGGTCGGCCCGCATCCCATCGACTTCAAAGGCGAGGCAGATATGGGCGATGAGATCGAGTAGCTCATCGGCGAGCGTGACTTGAGGAAGAAGGGCGCGGGCGATGGCGATTTGCTGGCGCAATGAGGCTTCTTCGGCAGCGAAGCGGGTGGTGAAGGCGGCCGGTTCCGCTTCGAAGGAGAGGTGACGACGAACAATTTCGGCTCGTTCGGCCGGTTGTTTTGATCCGGCCACTTCGACCGCTAGGCCGAACCGGTCGAGGAGCTGAGGCCGTAAGTCCCCTTCCTCCGGATTCATGGTGCCGACGAGGATAAAGCGGGCGGGGTGTTGTACCGAGACCCCTTCCCGCTCGACGATGTTGGTCCCCATGGCGGCCGCGTCGAGCAAGACATCGACCACATGATCCCCGAGTAGATTGACTTCATCGATATAGAGTAC
>WTJY01000061.1 GCA_011524645.1 Anaerolineales bacterium
GGATATTATCGTTGCCGATGAAAATTTCGGCTGTGGCTCCTCCCGCGAATATGCGCCAGATGCGCTACGACGACGCAAAATCGGGGGCATCATCGCCCCCAGCTTCGCCCGCATCTTCTTCCGCAATGCGGTCAATCTCGGCATCCCACTATTTGAATCGGCCGAAGCCAGCACCCTGCTCAAAGATGGGGATGAAGTCACCCTCGATATCAACCAAGGAAAGTTAACCACGGCCGATGGACAAACCCTACAACTGCCACAGTTACCCCTATTCGCCACCCAAATTATTCAGGCAGGTGGTCTAACCCGCTACGTGCGGGAACACGGCCACTTCCCCGGCGAAGAGGGCTAAACACAGCGTCTCAAAAGTGATCTACTGTTTTCCTTCCCTCCTATGAGGATGGGCTGGGGGAGGTGGATTTTATAAATTTCCCTTTCCCCCACCCCCTCTCCCGTTGGGAGAGGGGGCAAAACAGACGAATTATAAAAATTCAGAAGATTTCTGAGACGATGCACGAAAGCATGAAAAAGGTATGAAGTATGAAAAAAATCCGCGAAGACAGGCGATTCATACTTCATATTTCATATTTCATACTTCTATAAAAAGATATGAAAAGAATCCGCGAAGGCACACGATTCATACTTCATACTTCATATTTCATATTTCTAAAAGAAGGAAGACAGAAGAAAAATGGTTACCAGTGAACTGTACAACACCAATGTGTTATCTGAAACAATATTAATCACCCCTGAAGCCCTACAAAAAGAGCTTCCTAACTCCGACAAGGGGAAAGAAACAATCAAAGAAGCGCGTAGTACTATCGAAGCGATTTTAGACGGCCGTGATCATCGTCTTTTGGTCATTTGCGGTCCCTGCTCAATTCATGACACCAAAGCGGCCAAAGAATACGCCCAAAAGCTCAAAAAGCTCCATGACGCGGTCAGTGACACCCTGTATGTGGTCATGCGGGTCTACTTCGAAAAGCCACGCACCAGCATCGGCTGGAAAGGGTTTATCAACGACCCAGCCCTAGACGACACCTGTAATGTCGAAAGCGGTCTGCGCCAAGCTCGCGAACTCCTTGTCTATTTAGCAGATATAGGACTTCCGGCCGCCACAGAAGCACTCGATCCGATTAGCCCACAATACCTTTCCGACCTTTTCGCTTGGGCCGCCATCGGCGCCCGCACCACCGAATCTCAAACCCACCGCGAAATGGCCAGCGGTCTTTCAATGCCGGTCGGCTTCAAAAACGGCACAACCGGAGACCTTGGCGTCGCTGTCAACGCCATGAAATCCGCCCTATCCAGCCACAAATTCATCGGCATCAACGAAGCGGGACAAGCGGCCATCATGCACACCAAAGGGAACAAATATGGCCATGTCATCTTGCGCGGTGGCAACAAGCAACCAAACTATGACTCAGTCAATGTTCATTTATGCCAACAAGCCTTAGAAAAAGCGAAGCTCCCGACCGGTATCGTGGTAGACTGTAGCCACGCCAATTCATACAAACGGCATGAATTGCAATCCCTAGTCGCCGAAAACATCGTGGGGCAAATCATTAACGGCAACAAATCGATCATCGGCATCATGCTTGAAAGCCACCTCAACGAAGGTAAACAATCATTCCCCAAACCGGCCGCAATCGGCGATCTCAAATACGGCGTCTCCGTCACCGATGCGTGTATTAGCTGGGGCACCACCGACTTATTGCTTAAAGACATGCAAGAAAAGCTCAAAGAAATCTTGCCACAACGAATCGACAAGTAGAGAGACAGAGTAGAGTGTAGAGAGATAGAGCTATGAAATCGCACCACAAAGCAACATGCCTCTGTCTCTCTTCTCTGTCTCTGTCTCATAGGAAAAAATCATGCGCGAAGTCATCGAAGACATCAACCGTTGGCAAACAGAAAACGCCACCATCGGACTCGCCACAGTCGTACAGACATGGGGTTCTGCACCGCGTAAAGCGGGCGGAAAAATGGCGATCACCACTACCGGAGAAATTTCCGGCTCAGTGAGTGGTGGTTGTGTTGAAGGGGCGGTTTACGAAGAAGCGGTCGCGGCCATCTCGGCCGGCCACGGGAAACTCCTCTACTTCGGTGTCGCCGATGAAACAGCTTGGGAAGTCGGTCTCGCCTGCGGTGGCAATATTCGCATCTTTGTCGAACCGCTCGATCTCGATATTTACGCGACGATTCAAAGTTTACTTCAAGAAGACAAAGCGGGTGCTTTGGCCACGATCATCGCGACCCCTACGGATACCGATATCGGTCAAAAAGTGGTTGTTAATTCAACCGGCCGTCTCATCGGTACCGATAACCCAGAGATGATCACGGCCGCCCAAACCGCCCTCAAATCAGGCAAATCCCAGCGGGTCGAACTCGACAACGGCACAGAACTCTTTATCGAAGTCTATCTCCCCGCCCCCCAACTCATCATGGTCGGTGGCGTTCACATCGCGGTCGCCCTTACTGACATCGCCAAACTGCTGGGCTATCGCACCGTCGTCATCGATCCCCGCCGCGCCTTTGGCAGCGAAACCAGATTCACCCACGTCGATCAACTGCTACAACTATGGCCGGAAAAAGCGTTCGCCGAACTCACGGTCAATGAAAACACGGCCGTGGCCCTACTCACTCACGACCCTAAAATCGATGATCCCGCCCTCACCCAAGTTCTCGACAGCACCGCCTTTTACATTGGCGCATTAGGGAGCCGCAAAACCCATGCCAAACGAGTCAAACGACTACAAGAAGCGGGCTATTCTGATGAAACGATCGACAAGATCTTCGGACCGATCGGCCTCAAAATCGGGGCCCAAACCCCAGAGGAAATCGCCCTATCTGTCATGGCCCAAATCTTGCAGGCACGACGGATGTGATGGAGATAGAGCAGGCACGAGCGACAACGGTGTTCTCTACCACCCCCTCAAAAAACGAACGAAGCCTACTTCTTATCAACCCATCACGTTGGCTCTTATCCTATGACCGCCCTAACACCACAATTGTTACTCAACGCTTACTGTCAAGGGTTTTTCCCCATGGCCCATGAGGGAGAGATCTACTGGTATGATCCCGACCCCCGCGCGATTTTGCCTCTCGATCAATTTCATATCTCTCGCTCGCTCAAGAGAAGCCTAAAACGTGTTTGGATACAGGACCCTACAAATAAAGAGATACGGCCGTTTATCCCCACAAACAGACCGCAAAGAAGTCAAAAACGGCCGTTTGAAATCCGCTTCAACACCGATTTCCTCGCCACAATTACCGCTTGTGCCGATCCTTCACGTAAAGGGTCATGGATCGATGATCAAATTCTTAGGGCCTACACAGACCTACACAAACTCGGCTGGGCCTACAGCGTCGAAACATGGCAAGACGGCAAATTGGTCGGCGGGCTCTATGGTGTCGCCATACGCGGTCTCTTTGCCGGTGAAGCGATGTTTAGTCATACAACCGACGCCAGCAAGGTCGCCCTTGTCGCCCTCGTCGCCCAACTCAAACAGCAAGGATTCAGCCTACTCGATGTTCAATTTCAAAATGATCACCTAATGCAGTTTGGGGTCACCAACATCCCACAACGAGAGTATAAAGATCGCTTACAAAGGGCTCTAACCCAAGAAGTCGTTTTCAGCTAAAACTGTTTTTCAGCTAAAACGCAGCAATTCCCGCAGGTTCGCTATTCTGTCTGTGAAAGCGATTTGATTTGATTAATTTGTTATTTTTGCCCCGTTTGGCCCGCC
>WTJY01000252.1 GCA_011524645.1 Anaerolineales bacterium
AAACATGACTCAATTGAAAGAATTCATTCTCGCGTTCATCATCCTAATAAAAAGAGACTCATGACTAAATCCTCCCCCCCACTCGCCGTCAATATGCAAGACATTGTGATCCGGTTCCCCGGTGTTCTGGCCAACGATCATGTCAACTTCACCTTACGCCAAGGAGAAATCCACGCCTTGTTAGGCGAAAATGGCGCAGGGAAGTCAACCCTAATGAATGTCTTGTCCGGCCTCTACAAACAAAACAGTGGCACAATCGATGTGAACGGCCGCCCCGTTAACTTTAACTCCCCCAAAGATGCCATCGCGGCCGGAATCGGCATGGTCCACCAACATTTTATGCTGGTTCCTACCCAAACGGTCACCGAAAACATCTTGCTCGGCCTAGACACCCCCCGCTTTTTTATGAACTATAAAAAATATGAAGCGGAAATCCGAAAAATACAGGAACAATTCGGTCTCCATGTCGATCCCTCCGCCTATATTTGGCAACTGTCTGTCGGGGAACAACAGCGGGTCGAAATCCTCAAAACCTTATATCGGGGGGCGAATATCTTGATCATGGACGAGCCCACGGCCGTCCTCGCCCCTCAAGAAATCGATGAGCTAATGCAAACCCTGCGCTCGATGGTCGATCAAGGGAAATCGATCATCTTTATCAGCCATAAATTGCATGAAGTGACCGCCATCGCCGACCGCGTGACCGTTCTACGCAAAGGAAAGGTCACGGCCGAAGGGGTCTCCACCAAAGGGATGGATCGCAAAGGGCTGGCGCAACTCATGGTCGGCCGTGATGTCGTTTTCCGCGTTGAAAAAGTCAAGCAAGAAGCGGGTGAACAGGTCTTGGTCGTAGACCAAGTTTCAGCGGTGAATAACAAAGGGGTCCCCGCTTTGCGTAACATTTCGCTAGACGTACGCGAAGGGGAAATCTTGGGGATCGCCGGTGTTTCTGGCAACGGTCAGAGTGAGTTGGCCGAAGTAATCACCGGCCTGCGCGACTGCACCGGCTCGATCAAAGTCAATGACAAAGAAGTCAGCAATCAACCCCCTTATGTCGCCATCCGTGAAGGAGTGGCCCATATCCCAGAAGATCGGACCCATGTCGGCAGTGCTCCCAATCTGAGCATCACCGAAAACACGATCATGAAGGATTACACCGATGCCCCGATTTCAACCGGCTGGGGGATCAATTACACGGCCGCAACAGAGCGGGCGAAAGGGCTCAAAAAACGATACGACATCCTCGCCCCGAGCGTCGAAACGCTGGCACGTAAACTATCCGGTGGTAACCTACAAAAAGTCATTCTCGCTCGTGAGATTTCAACCCAACCCAAACTCATGGTCGCGGTCCAACCGACCCGGGGGCTTGATGTCGGCGCGATCGAAGGGATTCAGCAACTCTTGCTTAAACAGCGGGAAGAAGGGACGGCCGTCTTGCTCATTTCGGAAGAGTTAGAAGAGCTCCTCGCCCTCACGGACCGCATCGCCGTCATGTACGATGGGCAAATCATGGGCACCGTCAACACAGACACGGCCGATATCGATGAAATCGGCCTCATGATGACCGGATCAAAGAAAGCAACGAATAACGAATAACGAGCAAGCAACTCATTCGTCACTCGTCACTCGTCACTAAAAAAATTATGCGCTTAGTAATCGAAAAACGAATTGAAGAATTTCCCCGCTGGTTCCCAGCTGCAGTCAGCCTTGGTGCTGTTGTTATCGCCTTTGTGATCAGCGGGATTATCCTACGTTTCCTCGGTGGTGAACCGATCAAGGTCTTGACCTTCTTCTTCCGTGCCACGTTCGGTAGTTGGGGGGTCTTTTCAGACACACTCGTCAAAGCGATTCCCCTTATCATTGTTGGTGTCGCCTGTACGGTCGCTTTTAAGATGGGACTGTGGAACATCGGCGCAGAAGGGCAGCTTTATATGGGTGCGTTCGCGTCAAGCGCCGTTGTCCTGATCCCGCTCGTTTCGGAAGAAACACCTCGCTTTATCGTCATCACCCTTATGCTGATTTTCGGTGTCGCGGGTGGCGCACTCTACGGCTTTATTCCCGGCTACCTCAAAGCGAGATTCAAGGTCAATGAGATTATCACCACCCTCATGCTTAACTATGTAGCGATTCAGTGGAACAACTATTGGATTTTCGGCCGTTGGAGCGATGGCGGTTTTCAAATGACCAAAACCTTCGCTCGTAACGCATGGCTCCCTCGTTTGGCCGACTATGCACGTGAAATCAGAGCATTTTCAGGCATCACGCTCCATTTAGGCTTGGTTTTCGCCATTGTCGCCGCCTTTGGTATCTGGTGGGTGCTAGAACGAAGCCGCTGGGGCTATGAAATCAAACTAGTTGGCGACAACCCCGAAGCGGCCCGCTATGCAGGGATCAACATTCGCCGCAACATGATCCTCGTAATGATGCTATCCGGTGCACTAGCCGGTCTAGCCGGTATGACAGAAATCAGTGGTGTCGTCCACCGCCTGCAAGAAAGCTTTTCACCCGGCTATGGCTTTACCGGCATCATCGTCGCCTGGCTCGCCAAACTAAATCCGATTTTAGTGATCCCCGTTTCAATTTTATTCGGGGCACTCATTGTCGCAGGGCGCGAAATTCAGCCGTCAGGGCTTTCTCAAATGCTTCAAGGGTTTATCTTATTTATGTTGATCAGTAGCGATGTGCTTTTACGCTATCGCATTCGCATCGTACGGACCAATCAAGCAACCGCTTAAACTCAAGCTTTCTGGGTCGAAAACCAACCCGGATTACCCGTAGAATCAAGATCATTCTACGATTCTCTTTCAAAACAGATCATAGACAATACGGTTAAATCAAAGAATTTGTATTGTTGGCTCTCGGGCAAAAGGAATGACGGCCTCAGCGTATGCCACGCCTCGATTCGTCATTCGCATTCCTTTTGCCCCTACGGTTTGGTCATTCGCAAGGGTAGGTAATACGGCCTGCGAATTCATACGCCATCTGTCTCTCTACTCTTTTCTCTCTACTCTCAACTCATTATGGATTGGACAATCATTCTCAACGCAGGTGTCGCCACAGGCACCATCTTACTTTTCGCCACAATTGGTGAAATCCTGACAGAACGTGCTGGTATCCTAAATTTGGGGGTAGAAGGCATGATGCTTTTAGGAGCACTCATCGGATTTAGCACCGGCCTAAATAGTGGCAATGCTTGGCTTGGCATTCTTTTCGCTATGATCGGTGGCGGCATTCTCAGCTTGGCCCACGGTGTGGTCACGATCCATTTCCAAGCGGATCAGGTGGTCAGCGGATTATCGCTCACCTTTCTCGGCACCGGACTCGCGCAGGTGTTGGGCGAAGGGCTATCCGGAGCCAATGCCCCGATCATCGAAGGAATCACTGTCCCCGGATTAAGCTTGATCCCATTTGTCGGCCCAGTCTTTTTTACCGATCAAAGCCCGCTTGTTTATTTCGGCTACTTATTTGCTCCGGCCGTCTGGTATTTCATTCACTACACCCGCCCCGGCATGCATTTGCGCGCCGTCGGTGAAAAACCATCGGCCGCCGATGTCATGGGAATCAACGTATACCGTTTACGCTATGCGTATGTTTTCGCAGGGGGTTGTTTGGCCGGTTTAGCAGGGGCAACCATTAGTTTGTCCGTGTCTCCCGGCTGGTACAGCATCCAAACCACATCGGGCCAAGGTTGGATCGCGGTCGGGCTGGTCATCTTCGCCCAATGGAA
>WTJY01000457.1 GCA_011524645.1 Anaerolineales bacterium
GCATGCTGTTTGAGGAGAAATTGTTATGGAAATGCGGTATCCGGTTCATCAAAACCAAGTTGAACGAATGACAACGGAAGAGCTACGGTCTCATTTTTTGATGCGTGATTTGTTCCAAGCTGGGAAGTTAAGCTTGGTTTATTCCCATATCGATCGGGTGATTGTGGGTGGTGCGGTGCCGTTGGAAACGGCCGTGGCTCTCGAAGCGGATAAGCATGAATTAGCGGCCGATTATTTTCTTGAACGGCGTGAAATCGGCATTATTAACATCGGGGGGAGCGGTAAAATCTCGGTAGATGGAGAAGCTTATACATTGGCTAAACAAGATGGCTTGTATGTGGGGAAAGGGGTGCAAGATGTTCAGTTTCTGAGCGATGATGTCACGAATCCCGCCCAATTTTATCTGTTTAGCACCCCCGCTCACGCCACACACCCCACCGCGCATCTTAAATTGGCCGATGCGGAGCCACTACACTTAGGTGACCCGCTCAACAGCAATAAGCGGACGATCTACAAATATATTCATCCAGATGGGGCGAAAAGCTGCCAAATTGTGATGGGGATGACCCTGTTAGAACCGGGCAATATGTGGAACACGATGCCGGCCCATTTACATGCGCGCCGGATGGAAGTTTATCTCTATTTCGATATTGATGCGGACAATGTGGTGTTTCATTTGATGGGAGAAGTCGATCAAACACGTCATCTCGTTATGCGGGATCGTGAAGCGGTGATTTCACCCAGTTGGTCGATCCATTCCGGCATGGGGACCGGTAGCTACACCTTTATTTGGGCGATGGCTGGCGAAAATCAATCCTTTGCCGATATGGACGCGGTCAGCATGGATGATCTACGGTAACGAAAATGGGTTCACAAACACTCGATTTATTTCAACTGAATGGAAAAACGGCGCTGGTGACCGGCTGTAAACGGGGGATCGGTTTGGCGATGGCGATCGGGTTGGCAGAGGCTGGCGCAGATATTATCGGTGTCAGTGCGACTTTGGAGCCGACCGGCAGTGAGGTTGAGCAAGCGGTCACCGCCTTGGGGCGAAAGTTCTGTGCGTATCAGTGTGACTTTGCGGATCGGCCGGCGTTGCATCGGTTTGTGGCTCAGCTGCAAGCGGATGTGCCACGTATCGATATTTTGGTGAACAATGCGGGGACGATTTTACGTAAACCGGCCGTTGACCATCCTGATGATTATTGGGACACCATTATCGAAGTTAATTTGAACGCCCAATTTGTACTGAGCCGTGAAATCGGCCGGAGCATGATCGCCAATGGGGGGGGGAAGATTATTTTTACCGCGTCACTTTTGTCATTCCAAGGGGGGATTACGGTCCCCGGGTATACCGCTTCTAAGCATGGTATTGCCGGTTTGACCAAAGCGCTGGCGAATGAGTGGGCGGGGCAGGGGGTGCAGGTTAACGGGATTGCACCTGGCTATATCGCGACTGATAACACGGCCGCTTTGCAGAACAACCCGACACGCAACCAAGCGATTTTAGATCGTATCCCGACCGGCCGTTGGGGGAATCCTGATGATTTTAAGGGGCCGGTCGTTTTTCTGGCTTCGGCCGCATCCAACTATGTCAATGGGGAATTGCTGGTTGTTGATGGGGGATGGATGGGACGGTGATGGTTTTGGGTATGACGTATGACGTATGAAATATGAAGTATGAAGTATGAAGTATGAAATGTGAAGTAGGAAATGTGAAGTAGGAATGGACTCGCAGGGGAATCGGGAATGGGTTTTGATATGAAAAAAATGACCAATAAGCTTTTTGTGTTACTTGTCGCCATTGTTTTGTTTGTGGTGGCGTGTCAAGCGGATGAACCGGATGGTGATTCGCTATCTTCGGTGGCTGTTGCGCCGACGGCTGTGTCTGAAACGGCCGTGGATGTGGCGGAGGTTGGTGATGATGAATCGGCTGGCACAGCTGATTCAGTGGCAGAAGAATCTGCTGCGGCCGAGGCGACCGCTATGCCTGAACCGACGATGGTGCCGGAACCGACACCGACTTTGCGGCCGATTGAACCGGCCGGTGCGATTAGCGATCCGGGTAGTTCGCTTGAAGAATATATGAGCGAAGGGTTATTTATCTCCCATTTCGATTCGGCCGATACCGAATTGTGGTATTCCTATTCCCAAGATAGTGAAGTGACCATTATCAATGCCGATGTGGCCCCGCCAGAGGGGTATATCAGTTCTTCGAACTGGCATGCGAAGCAAACTGATAAATGGGTCATGCCGACCGATGATTTGAATCTGCAAACAGATAACTTTATCGCGGGGGATGGGGCGGCGGTGTGGTCGGATACGGAACTGAGTACCCGTTTGACCATTATCGACATTCCGCATGATTGGAGCGAACATACTTTTCTTTCGTTCTGGGCTTACTCAAGCGAAGCGAATGATGCCGGCATTCAGCTCGCGATCTATTCGGAGCTTGATTCGACCAGTACCGACGATTATTACAAAAAAGAGATTATTATCGATTGGGTGGGCTGGCGTCTTTTTGAGATACCGTTGCATGAGTTTCGCGCTACGCGGGAGCCGGTCGGCTGGCATAAAATCGACTATATCAAGATCGCATCGAGCGGTTGGGGACACACACCAATGGCTTCGACCGAGCTGATTTTTGATGAAATGAAGCTGTCGAATGTCCGCTTGGGGCCGAAATTGGCGATCGATTTGCCGGAAGGCCGCGAACACCCCTATCTGTTTTTGAATGAAGCTGATTTTGTGGCGATTAAAGAGAAAGCGGAAACCTATGAATGGGCGGAGCGCTCGTATGCGACGTTACAGGTCACGGCCGATAACTTTTTGCAGAACCCGCTGGAGATACCGGCGACCGGTGGTGGTTTTTATCACAATGATGATGCGGCCGCCTATGAGATTACGTCGAACCACTATACGCTGGCGGATCGTGCCCGAGATTTGGGGCTGATGTATCAGTTTACCGGTGATGAAATTTATATGGCCGGAGCCAGAGAGATTTTATTGGGGTATAGCGATGTTTACTTAACCTATGAGCTTTTAGATAAAGAAGGGCGGACCGGTGACAAAGCGAGTGCGGGCGGCCGTGCGACGGCGCAGGCGATCAACGAAGCCCGTTGGGTGATTCCGTTGGCTTGGTCCTATGACCTGATTTATAACGATTTAACCCCTGAAGAGCGGGAGCGGATCGCGGATAATGTGTTACGCCCAGCGGCCGATCTCATTATGCTCAACAACGAAGGGCGACACAATCATCAATCTTGGTATAACTCGGCCGTGGGGGTGATCGGCTTTGTGCTCGAAGACAAAGAGTATGTGTGGTATGCCCTCTTAAAAGATGACAGCAGTTTGAATTATCAGCTCGATAAAAGCGTGACCGACGATGGGATGTGGTACGAAGGGTCGATGCATTATCAATTCTACGTCTTGCGGGCGATGCTTCCTTTGATGGAAGTGACCCATAAAGCCGGTTTCGATGTGTATCAAAACCGGAAATATAAGGGGATGTTTGATTTTATGGTGACCTATGCGGACCCCTATTATGAAACGCCCACGTTGAATGACGGCCGTGTTGTTGACCTCCTTGATAGTGATCGGGTGACCTATTACGAAATCGCCTATGCACGGATGGGTGATCCTCGATATGCAGCCTTGCTCGCCGAGTCGCCACGTGACGATGTGAATGCGTTGCTTTATGGGGTGCCTGTGTTGAGTGAAACGGCCGATCCTGTATGGCAAACAGAAAATTATGCCGATTCAGGCCTCGCGGTGCTGCGTTCTGGTGGTGGCGATACTGAAAAAGAGCCGATTCAAGTCACGCTGAACTATATGGGGTATGCCGGTGGCCATAGCCATGCGGATCAATTGGGGGTGGTGATGTACGCCCTTGGGCAACAGCTCACCGTCGATCCTAGCTCGGTTAAATATCGCTTGCCGGAGCAAGAAGGGTGGTTTAAGCAGACCTTGGCGCATAACACGCTCGTGGTTGATGGGGTGTCCCAACAGCGTGCTCCGGCCGCAGAATTGCGCAACTTCGTCACTTCAAATTCGGTACAAATGGCGACGGTCTATAACGACGCGGTTTATCCCGGTGTTGAATTAGAACGCACCTTGATTCTTAATGATGATTATCTGCTCGATTTTTATAGTGCGACCAGCCCTGATCCCCATGTTTACGATTGGGTGATGCACAATCGTGGGGCATTTTCCAGTGAGGATGTCGTATTCGAAGATAGTGACATTGAGCCGGTTGAACCGGCCGAGCCATTTGGTGCGGTTGTTTATGAAGACGCCTACCCTTATTTGCGGAACGTACAGCGTGCCGAATCGGCCGAGGATGTGCATGCGAAATGGCGCGTGGCGTCATTGGTTCAGGTACACATCGATTTGTTGGCTTCGTTAGATGGGGAACAAACGACTTACTTTTCAGCCACGGGCCCCATTGCGACACGGACACAAGATGAAATTGCGGATGAAGAGATCCCGATGCTTATTGCTCGGCGAGAAATGACCCAAACCCAGTTTGTCTCACTGATTCAGCCGGTTTCAGATGAAGCGGATTTGCTTGATCTCACAGCCGTGACGCTGAATGATGCGACGGGGCAACCGCTGACGGCGGAAGATGGCCGTGCCCTCCAAATTTCACGTGGAGACAGTCAGGATTTACTGATTTTAGCTAAGGATGTCAGTGAAATGTCGGCCGGAGATATTCAGTTTACCGGCAAATGGGGACTCATTTCTGAACAAGATGGTGCTCTTCAGTGGATGATAGTTGAAGGGTATGACATTTCTGGTGACGGTTGGCGCGTCTCGATGGAAGACCTAAGTGCCGAGAAAATCTCGCCCGAGATGGGGACTTATGTCGAAATTGTTGAACCGGGCTATGTGCTGGTTGAAAACCTGTATGAATATGTCTCCTTTATTGAGCTTGAAGGGTTTATGGACTCGGCGTTTGACATCATTGAACTGGATGAAGATGGCAACCCCAGACGAAGCATGCCGATTAAAACGAATGGGGATGGTGTGGTGAAATTCTTGGCGCAGCCGGGTGAACTCTATGTGGTTTTGAGTGAAGCGCATGGGAGTGATGAATAGCGAGTGACGAGCGACGAATTTAGGCGTGTTGCTCGTTGCATGAGACTGAAGCGGTTCGAGCGGAGCGAAACTGGACGATAACCGCTTCAGTTATCTATGACACTCATTCATAAAGGAGAACCTGATGTCCGAAAATGCTAAGTTTAGATTAACTGCTAATGCGATGGCAAAACTGCACCACGTGTCCACCGCCACCCTTACCACCCAACTGATTAATCGCGGCTTTCAGAATACCTTTTTGCCCTTAACCCCGCTGTCACCAGACAAGCGGATGGTCGGGTACGCCTTTACGATGCGGTATGTGCCGGTGCGTGAAGATTTGACCGATACCCAGTACAACAACAATGTAAATGTACAGCGGGTCGCGGTAGAGAGGATTGGCCCCGACGAAGTGATGGTGATTGATGCCCGTGGGGACATTCGTGCTGCTTCATTTGGTCATATTTTGGCGACCCGTATTCAGGCACGGGGAGCGGCCGGTCTGGTTACCGATGGGGCGTTGCGAGACACCGTCGGGTTTCGGGAATTGGGCTTGCCAACTTATATCAAGGCTCTTCATGCGACCACCTCATTTGTGATTCATCATCCACTCGAAATGAATATCCCGATCGGGTGTGCGGGTGTGCTGGTCATGCCGGGGGATGTGATCGTGGGGGATGGTGAAGGGGTTGTGGCGATTCCGGCCCATGTGGCCGAGTCTGTGGCTCATGATGGGTATGAGCAGGAATTGCGAGAACTATTTTTTGCGGAAAAAGTAGCCGGTGGGGCTCCGATTCTTGGGGTTTATCCACCGAATGAAGAGACATTAGCTGAATACGAGCTGTGGTTAGCAGCTCGTGAAGGAGTGATTAGATGATGAATGAAGTGATGACCCGTTTGGGTGAGATCGGGATTATTCCGGTCGTAGCGATTGAAGATGCGGCCGATGCGGCCGATTTGGGTTCGGCCCTGATGGCCGGTAATTTGCCTTGTGCTGAAATTACCTTTCGCACGGCTGCTGCGGCTGACGCGATTCACAAGATGAGCGAGGCCCATCCCGATATGTTGGTTGGGGCGGGAACGGTCTTGACGGTGGCCCAAGCGAAAGAAGCGAAAGCGGCCGGTTCTAAATTTATTGTGACCCCCGGTTTTGATGCGGCTGTGGTTGATTGGTGTTTGGCCAATGATATGCCGATTACCCCTGGGGTGATGACCCCGACCGATATTAATCAAGCGATCGCCAAAGGGTTGTCCTTGTTGAAATTCTTCCCGGCCGAAGTGGCTGGCGGTGTGAAAGCACTGAAAGCGATTGGCGGGCCGTATGTTGGGCTGAAATTTATCCCGACCGGTGGGATTAATATCAATAATTTGTCGGACTATTTGGCTCTGCCGATGGTGCATGCCTGTGGGGGCAGTTTTATGGTGGCCCAAGCGAAAGAAGCGAAAGCGGCCGGTTCTAAATTTATTGTGACCCCCGGTTTTGATGCGGCTGTGGTTGATTGGTGTTTGGCCAATGATATGCCGATTACCCCTGGGGTGATGACCCCGACCGATATTAATCAAGCGATCGCCAAAGGGTTGTCCTTGTTGAAATTCTTCCCGGCCGAAGTGGCTGGCGGTGTGAAAGCACTGAAAGCGATTGGCGGGCCGTATGTTGGGCTGAAATTTATCCCGACCGGTGGGATTAATATCAATAATTTGTCGGACTATTTGGCTCTGCCGATGGTGCATGCCTGTGGGGGCAGTTTTATGGTGAAAAAACCATGGATTGCGGGCGGGCAGTTTGATTTGATTCGTGAGACGGCGGCGGCGGCCGTGGCGGCCGTGCAAGAAGCTCGATAGGAATTATGTTTAAAAAAGGAAAGAGAATATGACAAAAAGAGTTGTAACACTCGGTGAAATTATGTTGCGTTTGAAATCTCCCGGTTTTGAACGTTTCTTTCAATCTTCCCATTTGGAAGCGTTTTTTGGTGGTGGTGAAAGCAATGTGGCCCTTTGCTTGTCGAATTGGGGGCTTGATGCCCGCTTTGTGACGGCGTTGCCTGATAATCCGATTGCGGACGCTTGTATTCGCTATTTGCGTGGCTATGGGGTGGATACCAACTATATCGCTCGCCAAGGGGAGCGGGTGGGTATTTACTATTTGGAAGCGGGTGCGAATCAGCGTGCGTCTAATGTGGTTTATGATCGGGCGCATTCTTCGATTAGCACGGCCGTTGCGACCGATTTCGATTGGGATGCGATTTTTGAAGGGGCTGGCTGGTTCCACATTACAGGGATTACGCCTGCCATTAGTGAAACGGCGGCCGAACTATCTTTGGCGGCTGTTAAAGCGGCGCAAGAACGGGGAATTACCGTTTCTTGTGACTATAACTTCCGTAAAAAGCTGTGGAAATATGGCAAAACCGCCCCCGAAGTGATGACCGAATTGGTCAAATATGTCGATGTGGGCATCGCTAATGAAGAAGACTGCCAAAAATCACTCGGGGTCCGTTTGGAAGATGGTGACGTTGATCATGAAGTCACGGCCGGAGAATTGGATACAAGTCGCTATGAAGCGTTGGCGAAGAAGATGTTTGAAACCTTCCCCAACTTGAAATATCAGGCGATCACCTTGCGGGAAAGTATTAGCGCGAGCCATAATGGCTGGTCAGCCTGTTTATACAACGGCTCTGAATTTTTTCTCAGCCGCCGGTATGACATCACCCATATCGTAGATCGTGTGGGTGGTGGGGACTCCTTCGGGTCCGGTTTGATTTATGGCTTGCATACCGGTATGGGGGATGAAGATGCGTTGAACTTTGCGGTCGCGGCGTCTTGTCTCAAACATAGCATTTTGGGTGATGCGAATCTTTCGACCTTGAAAGAGGTTGAGCGTTTGGCTGGGGGTGATGCGTCCGGCCGTGTGCAACGGTAAGCGAAAGCTTTTGGAAGCTTAGTTGTGGTGGCGGGTGCTCCCGCCACCCTCCCCACATCGAGTTCAAGGGGGCACAGCATCGTGGTGGCGGCCGCTAGGCCGCTTAAACCGCTACTCAATGGTGCCGTTCGGGGCGCAGAGCACCCCGAACGGCACCATTATTAAAGTGAAATTTTTTCGGCGAAGCCGAAAAAATTTCACTGGGGGGGGATGGGGAATTTCCCGAACTGTAAAAATATCCGCCTGTCCGTCCTTGGACTATATCGGGAGACTGTATCACAATCTTTTGAATCTATTTAAACGACAAAATAAAAAACATGATCTTGACCATGACCCGATTTTACGACTTCTTTTAAGAATGACCGCTCCGGTAATGTTGGCGGGGCTATTGACCACCTCTTATGGGTTTGTGGATATGATTTTCGCTTCCCGCTTGGGTGGGGTGCAGGTCGCTTCGGTCGCCTTTGTGACGCCGCTGTTTGTGATGCTCACGGCCGTGGTGCGGGGGATTGCGCGGGGTGGGGTGAGTATTATCGCCAAGATGATCGGGGAAAATGAGAGGGGACGAGCGGCCGCTTATGCCACCTTATTGCGCCTGCTGATTATCGGCATCGCTTTGTTTTTTTCGACACTCGGATTTCTATTGACCGCCCCCTTACTTCGCCTTTTGCAAATTTCTGGCACTTTATTTGACCAATCGGTGATTTACACCCGAATTATGTGTCTTTCGTTGCCGGTTAGCTCGATTGTTGCGCTCTACATGACCTTGTTCGTTTCACAAGGGAAGACCCAAATCGCCACACAGGTTTCTCTGCTTAGTCTTGTCAGCAATATTGTGATGAACAGCATCAGTATTTATGTGCTTGATCTAGGTATTGATGGGTTGGCTTATGCGACACTGGTCACGAAATTTATCGAAGCTGTTTTTATCGTGTGGCTTTATCACCGCGCTCGGCATGATTTCGCCATCGGCTGGCGGATTGAGCCGAAATTTAAGTGGTGGAGCATATTTATTCATCTGTTACAGGTGGGATTGCCCCTATCATTTTCGTTGGCGAGCACCAATTTCGGCTTTTTGTTGATTAATGTGCTCATCGCCCCATTTGGCTATGAAGTTGTGGCTGCTTTTGCCATCGGGAATCGGATTAATTCACTGATGTTTTCACCGACGCGGATGATGGGGCAAGGAGTTGTACCGTTGATCGCGCACAATTGGGGATCTGGGGCGATGGATCGGGTGCGTCAAACGGTTCAGCTTGGTTTGCGCTATTCACTTGTTTGCGGTGTTCTCGGGGGCTTCTTTATTATGGGGGTAGGTAGCCCGCTGGGGGCGTTTTTGACCAATGGGGATGATACGATTTTTTATCATGTGCTGAACTATATCGGTTTGGTCGGGTGGACTGTAATCCCGTGGTCCGTTTTTCAGATGTTGCAAAGTATTTTTGAGAGCTTTCAGAAAACCGGTTTTACTGTTTGGATTAATGTGTTTCGTTTGTGGGGGGTGCGGATCCCAGGTGTGTTGTTGGCGAGTACGTTTCTGCCAGAGCTGGTGGAGTATGGCATTTGGTATACGATGTTTGGCTCAAATATTTTGACGTTGGTTTTTGCGCTGGTGTTTTTCTGGTGGCATATCCCGAGGCTGTTGCAGGGGGAATCGCGTGTGTCGGTGGGATAAATGCCACGGCTATAGCGGCGGCCTGTGGTGTGGAGAGTGGATGTTGTTGCATCAGATGATTGTCCTATTCGGTGACAAATAGGTGACGAAAATAAGGAGCCTTGTTATAGTACGCCAACTGTTGAAGTGAGAGCCCTTAACCACATATCCCCCTTACTGAATGAGTGTAAAACGACAATAAAAGCGATAAAGGACATCCTATGACGAATATAAATGAAATTTGGGACATTGAAACGATTTTTGCAGGGGGTAGCCAATCGGCCGACTTTGCCACGTTTATGAGTGCCCTTGGTACCGATCTGCAAACGGCCGCAACGGCCGACCCGCTACCCGATTTAGCGGGTGAAGCGAGTCAAAATGCATGGATTACGACTCTGAAAAATGTTTATGGCCTGAATGCGAGACTACAGCAAGCTTCATCATTTATCGGCTGTTTGACTTCCCAAAATGTGGAAGATGAAGATGCACGACAGCTTGAGATGGAGTTGGCTCCGATGCGAGCAACATTAGGTACGATTTGGACACGGCTGAGCAATCAGATGGTGGAACAAGATGATACCCAATGGGACGGGTTGCTACAAACTGATGCGCTGTCAGGCGTTGCTTTTCATCTCAATGAACAGCGCGGAAATGCCAAGTTGAAAATGGACGTCGGCCGTGAAACGCTTGTTACCGAACTCGAAACCAATGGGTATAGCGCTTGGGGGCAGCTTTATAACTACATCGTTGGGGAAAAATCGGTCCAGTTTCAAGAGCAAACGATGTCGCTGGGGCAGTTGCAAAATACATTTATGGACGCGCCCGATCGGGAAACACGTCAAACCGCATTTACCCTTTTCGAGGAATCGTGGGCGGAATTGGCCCAGCCTTGTGCGATGGCGCTGAATAATTTGGCGGGGTTCCGGCTGACCTCTTATAAACATCGTGGTTGGGAATCCTTTTTGCAAGAACCGTTACAGATGAATCGGCTCACGGCCGACACCCTGTTAACCATGATGGATGTGATCGACCAAAAAGTGTCGCAGTTGAAGCCGTTTTTGGATGCGAGAGCGAAGCTAATTGGTGTCGATCAACTGGCGTGGTATGACACATGGGCTCCAGTTGGGGAATCAAGCCAAAGCTACAGCTATGGGGAAGCGGCCGATTTGGTGATTGAAAAAACTGGGGTGATTAACCCCGATATCGCTAAGTTCTGTCAAACGGCCGTTGATAATCGCTGGATCGAAGCGGAATTTCGCGCGGGTAAACGGGCTGGGGCGTATTGCACCTCGATTCCGTTAAACAAAGAGCCACGTATTTTTATGACCTATAACGGTAGTTTTTCTGGATTGCTGACGTTGGCGCATGAACTGGGGCATGGTTACCACGGATGGGTGATGCGTGATTTGCCGACTGGGGCGAAGCGATACACGATGAGTGTGGCGGAAACGGCTAGCACTTTAAGTGAGTTGCTGGTCAAAAATGCGGTGTTGGATGGGATTACGGATGACCGTGAACGAATGGCGATCTTAGGTACAAGCCTGAATGATGCGGTCAGCTATTTGATGAACCTTCCGGCGCGTTTCCGCTTTGAAAAAGCGTTTTATGAAGCACGTCGCCAACGGCCGTTAAGCGTGGGGGCATTGTCCGAAATGATGGAAAACGCGCAAAAACAAGCTTATAAAGAGAGCCTGTCCCAATATCACCCTCTATTTTGGGCTTCGAAACTTCATTTCTATCTGACTCGTGTGCCGTTTTACAACTTCCCATATACGTTTGGCTATTTGTTTAGCAATGGGGTTTATAACGCCTATGTGGGTGGGGAAGGGGATGGTTTTGTGGCGGGGTATAAAGCACTGTTGCAGGATACCGGCCGGATGACGACTGAGCAATTGGCGCATAAGCATCTTGGTGTTGATCTGACCCAGCCTGAATTTTGGGAATCGGCCGTGGATCGTGTGCTGGCTGATGTTGGGCCGTTTGTGGCGTTGGCTGAGAAAGCGTAATGGTTTTGGGCGAGAGAAATGGGGTGAGTTTGATACCGCGCCAAAACCGGTTGAAAATCGTTGGCTAATCGACAATACCTTCGCCAAATTAATCAACTCATTGGATTTGCTCCCCTCCTATCAGGA
>WTJY01000233.1 GCA_011524645.1 Anaerolineales bacterium
GTGCTGGTGGCTGGGCGCGGGGTGTGGGTGGCGTCGGCTTCGGTGAATCTAATGGTGTTGTTGACACTAACCGCTTCGGCCGGTTGTGGGGTCCATGTGGGTGGTAACTGGGTATTGGGTGTGGCGGTTTGAGCGGGCGCTATGTCAGGGAGGGCGGCCACGGCCGCGAGGGTTGGGAGTGGAACTTCTGTCGGGAGTGCAACTGGTGTGTCTGGACCGGTACAAGCGACCAAGCCCAGAACAAAGATAAAAAGAAGGTAGAGACGTTGTGTGTAGCGAGATGATTTAGTCAAGATTATGCACCGTACTCAGCATCGTGTTGAACTGGCTGTAAGGAGCGACAAGCTCTTTGGCCGTGCCATCTTCTGCTAAATAGTAAGCACTAATCCAAACGACATTGGCGCGCGCTTCATCTTCAGTTAGATCGAGCTGGGTCGTTGTAACACCGAGCCAATCCCCCAGCTCGCTGTGAGGGATGTTCAAACCGACAATGATTTTCCCGGCATCGTATTGTTGCCGAACCCAACTGGTATCTGCGTCTGGGACTTGGCGTGGATCGATAAAGATTAGCTCGATTTCGGGGTAGGTGCCGAGGGTTGAGGCGAGCGCGACGGTGTCGGCCGCCGTTTCTAGGTTGGCAAATGCGATTTGTTCTGGGATTAAGAGACGATTGGTTTCTGATGTGTAGTAGATCGCTTTGTTATAAGCGTCTGACTTCGGGAGCGGAGTGGCGGTTAGTTCCTGTTGAATCGCCGCTTCTTCGATCCCTTCGCTGGGTTGATAGAGGAAGAAGTAAAGGGTGCAAGCGATGAAAGCGTATGTCAGAATAGCGATGCCGATGACTCGGCCGCGTGAGGGGGCGGTATCTGGTGTTTCTAAACCTTGATTTTGGTCGTGTTTGTCGTCGCGATGATGCATAACTAGAAGTTGTTTTGGTTAACAGTGATATGTGGGATTTTAGCGATTTGGCGGGTTGGTGAAAAGGGGTTCTAATGAAAGAGTAGAGGGTAGAGGGTAGAGAGAGGAGTATGGTGTGCTGATATAAGAGGTAGGGGCGTTATGATTTTCTATAATGTGTACGGCTGTTTGGGGTTGATATTATGTGATCGTAATTCTGATCGAGACGATGTTACAGATTTATTTAGAGAAAGAGTTGGGTGGATGGTGTGTATTATGCTTGTGGGGATAAGGTGTGGGTGTGAGATGTTTAATTTTTGACTGAAAATTTTGTGAAAATCGGGCTGAGTAGGTGGATTATGTTTGATCGGATTCGGAAACAACGTGAACGGAATTTGCGACGGCGGGAAATAGAGAAAGAGATGCGGCAGCAGAAACGGTTGCCGCCGGGACAGCGGGCGACGCTTAAGTTTCCGGTGTTGCATATCGGCCGTGCGCCCCAAATCGATTTAGAGCTTTGGTCGTTTAAGGTGTGGGGAGCGGTCGCTGAGCCACGTATGTGGTCGTGGGCTGAGTTTGCGCGGTTGCCGCGTGAATGCGTGATGCTGGATTTGCATTGTGTGACTCAGTGGAGCAAATTTGATACGGCGTGGGAGGGGGTTTCGCTGCGGACGTTGGTTGACAAGGGGTGGATTGTGCCACGGCCGGAGGCGACCCATGTGATTCAAATTGCGGAGGGGGGATACAAAACCAATTTGCCCCTGTCGATCGCGTTGCAAGAGAATTTTTTGCTGGCGACCCATTTTGATGGGAAGCCGTTGCCACAGGAGCATGGTTTCCCTTTGCGCGGGGTGATTGGGCATATTGTCGGCCGTGATGATCTTGAAGATGTGTATTTGTGGAAAGGGGCGAAGTGGTTGCGTGGGTTAAAGTTTGTGACTGAGGATCAACCGGGGACGTGGGAGGTGAGTGGGTATCATAACGAGGGGGATGTGTGGCGTGAGGAGCGCTGGGGAAGACGCTGGGGGAAATAGCCCGACCCAATTGTTTTGTTTTTGTTAGAATAGCGGGAAAAATTTATGTAAATGGAATATCTATGTCCCAAGAATCTTCTCATAGTCATGATCATCATCATCACCAGCAGAAGCCGGATGCGGCCGAGCTTTGCCAGACTTTGCGCGAACTTGGCTATCGGGTTACCCCACAGCGGAGGCTGTTAATTGATGTCCTACTGGCGTCTCATGGTCATTTAACGGTGCGTGAGGTGTATGATCACGTCCAGACTAAGTCGGCCGCAGTTGATCAGGCGACCGTCTATCGGACGCTAGAGCTTTTTCATAAGATCGGTTTTGTGTTTTCCTCCCAAATGGCGGGTCAAACGGTTTATGAATTGGCTAGCATGGTGCCACATCATCATTTGGTTTGTCGGGTGTGTCATGGGGTCCAGCCTTTAGACAACCATCATTTTGAGCATTTGGTGTCCCATTTGTTAACTGAACATCGCTTTCAGGCGGAACTGGCTCATTTGACGATTTCGGGTGTGTGTGGCCATTGTGCGGAGGTAAAAAATAATGTGGTATGAAATTAAACAGCCAGAGATGATCGATTCTCCCGCTTTGTTGTTGTACAAGGATCGGGTGGCGGCAAATATTGAGACGCTGATCGCGCAGGCGAAAGATGTGGGGCGGATACGGCCGCATGTCAAAACCCATAAGATGCGTGAAGTGGCAGAAATGCATTTGGTGCGTGGGATTAACAAGTTTAAGTGTGCCACAATCGCAGAGGCGGAGATGTTGGCCGATGCTGGGGCGGCCGATGTTTTGTTGGCGTATCAGCCGGTGGGGCCGCGAGCCAAGCGGTTGATCGCTTTGGCGCAGGGGTATCCGGCGGTGCGCTTGGGTTGTTTGCTTGATCATGAGAAAACGGCCGCACGCTTGGGGGCGTTGGCCACGGCCGCTGGGGTGACGATTAGTGTGTGGATCGATATTGACAATGGGATGGCCCGTTCGGGCATTGCGCCGGATAAAGGGGCTTTGGGGCTATATCGATTTTTGCATGACTGTGAAGGGCTAGAATTGCGTGGACTGCATGTGTATGATGGTCATCTGCGCCAGCCTGTGTTTGCGGAGCGGAAAACGGCCAGTGATGAGGCGTTTCTGTCGGTTGAAACTTTGGTGGGGGAAATTAGAGCGGCCGGTTTGCCAGAGCCGAATATTGTGGCGGGTGGCTCTCCGGCGTTTCCGGTCCATGCGGATCGGCTGGGGGTTGATGTCAGTCCGGGAACCTATGTGTTTTGGGATGCGGGATATGCGGCGTTGTGTCCTGAGTTAGATTTCCAGTGGGCGGCCGTAGTATTGACCCGTGTGTTGAGCAAGCCGGGGGAGAATCGGATTTGTTTGGATGTGGGATCTAAGGGGGTGTCGCCGGATAAGGCGCTGGATAAGCGAATCCATTTTTTGAATTTAGACACGCAGCCCCGATTTATTGGTCAAAGTGAAGAACATTTGGTGGTTGAGGTGGAGGATGCGTCGCAATATGGGGTGGGGGATGTGTGGTATGGGGTGCCAGGGCATGTTTGCCCGACCGTTAACTTGTACGAAGAGGCGTTGATTGTAACGGCCGAGGGGGAGGTTGAAATGTGTTGGGAGGTTGTGGCGCGGCGACGGATGATTAATTATTGATGGGGGACCGGTTATGAAATTCACTTTTTTGCCAGAAAAACGCCAAATTCCAGCTCTTCTATCCACAGTCTAGCCAAGTAGATAGTCTGTGGGCGGGACGGCCGGTTGATACAGGGTTCTGCGATGTTGGAAAATTGCTA
>WTJY01000046.1 GCA_011524645.1 Anaerolineales bacterium
ATTATACAGGTGTTGAACCTATGGTTCTGGCTCCCCTCCACGGAGGTCGGGGCGGGGGAGGCGGAATTGAAATAATTTCCCCTCTGCTGCAAGGGAGGGGCGGCTTGTCGCTTCACCTGTATCGTTACAAAAAAAGATATGCAAATCGGTATTCTCTATCATCCACATAAGCCTGATAGCCAAGTCATGGCGCAAGAAGTTGCAGGCTGGCTTCATTATCGCAAACATGACACCTGGATTTGTGCCAATCATGATGCCGGTGAATACTTGGTAGGCAACCCTCAATCCAAAATGTTGGTGGTATTGGGGGGAGATGGGTCGATTCTGCGTTCGGCGCGAGTGGCGACACCTTACAATATTCCAATTGTAGGGATCAACCTCGGCCGGATCGGATTTTTGAGCGAAGCGGAAAAAAATAATTGGCAGAGTGTTCTCGGTGATATTTTAGCCAATCGTTATTGGTTAGAACGCCGTTTAATGCTCCAAGCCGAACTTCATCGGAAAGGGAAAATCATTGATCGTTATTTAGCGCTCAATGATTTTGTGATTGGTGCGGCGAAGGCACGTGTCATTCGGCTCGATTTGCGTGTCGATAATGATGCGATTACGACCTATACGGCCGATAGCTTGATCGCTGCAACGCCGACCGGCTCGACCGCTTATTCGATGGCGGCCGGTGGGCCACTGTTGCCCCCTCAGTTACGTAATTTCTTGCTGATTCCGGTCGCGCCCTATCTTAGCTTAGATCGGGCGTTGGTTTTGCATGAAGAGGCGGTGGCCCGGATTCGGGTTCGATCTTATCATGATGCATTCCTGACGGCCGATGGGCAAGATGCGGTTCCCTTGCTCAATGAAGACGAGATCATCATCTTTAAACATCAACATGAAGCAAGCTTTTTACGTGTCGGGCAGACGAGCTATTTTTATCGTCGTTTACTGAAACGTTTGGGCTTTGAACGGTAGAAAACATGACTCCAAAAATACGAAACTTGGTCCGGCAAGCGGATAAAGTTGCAGCATCGGGCAAGCGCGCCGCCGCTAGAGAGCTGTATCAACAAATTTTAGCTGAGGACGATACTGTCTATGAAGCATGGCTCGGTTTGGGTAATGCTTTGACCAACAAGGGTGATCAGACCGCCGCATATGAAAAAGCGATTGCGTTAGATGCAGACCGGCCGGAAGCACCACGCGCTTTAGCGATTTTGCGTGGAGAGATTGTTGAAGAAGAGGAAGAGGCGGTTGTGTCCACACCGAAACCTCTTGTTTCTACAGCTTCTAGTAAGCCTGCACCCTCTGTTAAGGAAATTAAGAAAGAAGAGCAAGTCGTTGCCGACAGCATTTATCCAGTGCCGGTCGATATTAGCGAATTTATACAGCCGGATGGCACGATGGTGTGCTATGGCGATCAGAAGACCCCCACAACCTTGCGTTGTAACCGTTGCGGTCGGCCGATTTGTGCCAAGTACTTCAAACGAACTTCGGTTGGGTATCGCTGTCTGGTTTGCATTCGCGAAATCGAAGAAGAGTTTTTTACAGTCGAGACTAAAGATTATTTTATCGCTTCTGCTGTCGCTATCCCGCTTAGCTTGATCACTGGCGGGCTGGCTTTGTTACTTAGTTCCTTCTTGGGTTTTTGGTTTATCTATATTCTCTTGTTTCTGGGGGGCGGTGCTGGCGGTGCTTTTGTGGCGCGAATTTCTTCGCAAGCGATCGGGCGACGACGCGGCCGTTACATTCCGGTTGTGGTCGCGACTATTGTCGCCCTCGGCTCAATGGCCCCATTTTTGATATTCTTTAATATCGTTTTGGGTTTGGTCTATACCTTTGTCGCCACCAGTGCGGCTTATTATCAACTTAAATCTTAAGTGTGGCGTGTTCGATGAGGCTGTGCTTCCTCTCTACTCTCTACTCTTTACTCTCTACATTCTTAAGGTGAAACATGCTGGCAGAACTGTCGATTCGTAACTTTGCCATCATTACAGAACTGACGCTTACGTTTAATCGCGGGTTTAATGTGTTAACCGGTGAAACAGGTGCAGGTAAATCGATTATTTTGGACGCGGTCTCTCTGATTTTAGGTGGCCGTGCCGATACTTCATTTGTACGGGCTGGTGCCGATAAAGCGATGGTTGAGGCGACGTTTGAATTGAGTTCGAGTGCGGCCGAGGCCGTGCAAAAATTACTTGCTGAGCATGATTTAGTCGATGACGATGATCCGAATGGAGTGACCGTTTCACGTGAGCTAAGGAGCACCGGCCGTAATGTTTGCCGAATTAACGGCTCGACTGTGCGGGTGAGCCTTGTGCGTGAGCTTGGTGAATTATTGATCGGGATTCATGGACAAGGGGAGCATTTAGCTTTGCTTCACCCCAAAGCGCATCAACCTTTGCTAGATGCTTATGCCGGTTTGCAGACGGCGCAGAAAAAGCTGGCCGAAGATGTTCGTGCGCTACGTGGGTTAGAACGGGAGCGGAACGATCTACAGCAAGATGCGCGAACCCGACAGCAGCGTATCGATATGTTGCGTTTTCAAGTTGATGAGATCGATTTGGCTCAGCTGACGGCCGGCGAAGAAGAATCTTTGCGCCAAGAGCGAACCCGATTGAGCAATATGGAGCAGCTTTTGCAAGCGTCTAGCGTCGCGACCGCTGTTTTATTGGGGCTTGATGATGGAGAAACGCCAAGTGCTGTTGATTTGCTGGGCGAAGCTGAATCGTCTGTCGCGACATTGGCTCGGCTGGATGAAAGTCAGCAGGAAATGTACGGCCGTTTGCAAGGGCTCGTATCTGAGTTTAACGATCTCGCAGGGGAGGTGCGCGACTATTTAGAGAATTTAGAGCATGACCCTGTTCGCTTAAACGAAATCGAAGAGCGTTTAGAGTTAATTAGTCGCTTGAAACGAAAGTACGGAGACGATATCGCTGAGATTTTGGCTTTGCGCGATGAGGCTGCGGCCGAGTTGGACAAAATCGAAAATAGTGATGAACGTCTGGCTGAATTACAAGTTGAAATCGATAAAAAGCTACGTGATTTAGGTGGGAAAGCGGCTAAACTGTCTCAAAAGCGGCAAAAATCGGGGGAAAGATTGTCCCGTGTGGTCGAAAAAGAGTTGGGGCATTTGAAAATGAAAGCCCAATTTGGTGTTCAGTTCTCTACCGTAGAAGATCCCGAGGGGCTGTATGTCGGTGAAAATCGTTACGCATTTGATCATACCGGCTACGATAAGCTGGAATTTATGATTTCTGCCAATCCGGGTGAACCGCTTAAACCGATGGCGAAAGTGGCGAGTGGTGGGGAAACTGCGCGGATCATGTTGGCTCTTAAAACGGCTCTGGCCGCAGTTGATTCAACCCCGACCTTGATTTTCGACGAGATCGATCAAGGGATTGGCGGCCGGATCGGTTCGATTGTTGGTGAGAAGCTGTGGAGTTTGGCTGGTGTGGCCCAACATCAAGTGATTGTCGTGACCCATTTGCCACAAATGGCTGGTTTCGGAGATGCCCATTTCCATGTGCGTAAGCGGGTGCAACAGGGGCGGACAAGCACGGCCGTGACTCAATTAGATCATCAAGAACGGGTTGCTGAATTGGGGGCGATGTTGGGAACCAAAGAGGATTTGGCTATAGTTGGGGCGCGCTCGATTTTGCAAGAGGCGCGAAAAGTGAAAGAAAGTCGCCTTGGGGCTTAGCCAAAGGGGTGTCACGCTTTCGATTCGAACTGTCAGCGCGTGTGCCCCATCGTTTTGGTGGTGATGTCCGAACGGCCGAGTTGATCCTATCCCTTGGCCCAAGATCGATAGACGTGGAGCGCACGCAAGACTACATGTAGATCCCAATAGATTATATTTTGCCAAAGTTCGGCCTTGATCGACCTGTCTGCACTCATGACACTTGATTTTGCAATTCGCTTTTTAGGTCGGTTATTAGCTTTTCTAGTTGCTCTTTTGTTGCTGAAAAACCGCTGACTTGAACGAAGTCGGCACCCCCACGGACGGGAATGTTTTCGAATAGTGGCACGTTTCTACTGTCTGTCTCGAGCACTAAAGGAAGTTGTTTGTCGCATTTCGCTAAGAATTGCGCTTTGGAACCGGCTAGTGCGATCAACGCGACCGTTTTGCCTTGTTTGGGGATGAGCGCGTTGATGAGCGGCCGTAGGTCGGCCGTGTCTAGCTCCCCATCTTGATAGACTTTGGTAATCCAGCTAATCCCAGCATGTTGTGTACAGCTCGCTTTTAATTCTTTCGCTTCATATCGCAATAAAGCTTGTTTGAGTCCTTTGATTTGCTTGTTTTTTTGCTTAAGCTCTTGTCGGGATTTTTGAATCGATTCAAGCAAAACATCTTGACCGGTGGTTAGTTCGTTGGTCAATGCGGTGAGAATACCGTTTTTGTGTTCGTAATCACGCCAAGCGCGCGCACCACACACAAAGGTTAGGCGCAGTTTCTTTTTGCGCTTTTCGATCTTGATAATCTTGATTTGACCGACTTCACCTGTGTGCAAAACATGGGTTCCGCCACAAGCGTTTAGGTCAAATTTGCTGATTTCGACAAGGCGTAGCTGGTCGGATGCGACTGGTGGGCGCTTGCGCAAGGGTAGCTCTGCCGCTTGTTGATGGGAGACAAAACGGATATGAACCGGCCGATTTTCCCAAATGATTTGGTTGGCGCGCTCTTCAGCTTGGCGAATATCGGCCGTGCTGAGCTTGCTCTGATTTAGATCAATGGTGCAATAATCTGCGCTGAGGTGAAAGCCGACCGTGTCTGTGTCGTACAGTTCGATAAAAGCGCGAGACAAGATGTGTTGCCCTGTATGTTGTTGCATATGGTCGAAACGGCGTGACCAATCGATTTGGCCTGTAATTTGTTCACCAGCTTCGCATGAGGGCTTTTCTGGGGTGATGTGTAGAACCGCTTGGTCCGTTTCTCGAATAAGGACATTGTGAATGGGGTGAGAGCCTAAACGGCCGTGGTCGGCCGGTTGCCCACCTGATTCTGGATAGAAGTAGCTACCATTTAGAATAATTGCGAATTGTTCTGTCTCTTCTATCGTAATCGGCTCAATTTGTACAACCGTAGCTTTAAACTCGGTTTGGTAGGCATCGTTATAGTATCTTTTTTTACTCATGGGGACTTTGTTTATGCTTGTTGTGGGAGAGCGGTTCTATCTGTAGGCATGATCGTTTCAGGCATGATCGGTAGACAGAAACAGAATTTTGCACCACCGTGTTTCGATTCATCTACCCAAATTTGACCATTGTGGCCTTGCACCGCTAAGCGACAAAATGCGAGACCCAATCCGATCCCTTTACGACCACTGCCATCTTTGATGCGCCGGAATTTATCGAAAATAACCTCGCGGAACTCTTTCGAGATACCGGGGCCTTGGTCGCTAATTGCGATGACGACAGACTCATTACGCACATCTTCGGTGACTGAAATTGTGATTCGGTCCCTATCGAGGCTGTACTTGAGGGCGTTGTCTAGCAGATTGATTATAACACGGCGAATCATGTCGGCGTCGATATAGATATCGGGCAAAAAGAATGGGATGTTGCGTGCCAAACGGATATTGCGCCGTTCCAGAGATGCTTTTATCGTTTCTTCTGCATCGTCGATTAAATCGACAATGTTGGCAAATTCTTGGTTTTGAATTGAATGTCCAGCTTCAAGACGATTAATGTCTAGCAATGATTTGATGAGACGTTGTAAGCGTAGACTGCTTTTGGCTGCGACATCAACCATGTTGATGATTGAAGGGCGGCTGTCGGCCGGTAAATCTAAGGCGACCAGCTCTAAGCTGGTGATAACATTTCCTAATGGGCTTTGTAGGTCATGGAACAACATGGCGGTAAGGTCTTCCCTCATTTGTTGCAGTTCCACTTGTTCGGTTACATCATGGTAAATCCATTGGATGAGCTGACCATCCCCAAGTTGCTCAGATTTATTGACAAAGAGCCGTTTGGCATACGCTTCAATAAATGTTGTGCGGGTATTGGTTTGGATTTTGGTAGAAAATGCTTTGCCCTGTTTGGTTTGAACTTTGTTCAATTCGCTTGGTGCTAATTCGGCAGCCATTTCAGGGTGTAATGTTTGAATCGTTTCTTGCAAGAGCACTTCACGAGCTAACCCGAGAAGTTCTTCGGCCCGGCCGTTGATTTCAACGATTTTTCCATCTTGGTTTGTTAAGACAATCGGATCAATACTGTCTTGGAATAGGCCGATGTATCGCGCTTCCGCCTGTTGTGTCCGGATAAACTGCTGAGCATTGGCGATGGCACTGCTCGCCAGATTGGCTAAGTTCACTAAAAGCTGTAAATCAGCTTCCGTAAACTGAGATTTTTCAATCGGATTGATCGCCTGAATCGTACCCAAGACCGCTTTGCGCGCTTTGAGTGGCGCAACAATGATCGCTTTTGTGGCATGGCCGGTACGCTCATCGCCACGCTTGTAAAAGCGGGGATCATTGAGCGTGTCATTGACCATAGCTGGTGCACCATGTTGCATGACCCATCCCGAAACACCATTTTCCATCGGTAATCGCATGCCGATAATTTTGTTGCTACCAACCCCTTCCGCAACCGTGTAAACGAGTTCGTTTGTCTGTGTATCAACCAAAGCGATCGATAGAGCTTCCGCATTGAGAAAGTCATTCATGTGAGCCAACAGGGACTGCATGATTTGACCGAGATCAAGCGATGAATTAATGACTTTACTCGCTTCATTGAGTAGAGTCGTGACACGGAGTTGTCGTTGGGTTTCTTGATAAAGTCGCGCATTTTGCACCGCAACCGTGGCTTGATTCGCCAATGTTTGGACCATCGAGATTTCATGTTCTTTGAAGACACGTGCATTTTGCCGGTCCATTAACATGGCTAATCCGATCGTATGATTTTGTGCTTGGAGTGGCACAATTAATAGGGAGCTGAGCCCTAAGCGGTGTAAAAGATATTTTTCGTTGTTTTCTAAGTGGGGTAAGTCGATATTAATTTGCGCCGCATGTGGGTTTTGTAGAATACCTTGCACGAATGGGGAGCTGTTTAAGCGCATTCGATCTTGTTTCGGGAGATGGTTACCACCGGCCGCTCTAACATAGAGCGTGCGGCCGATCAATATTTCTTGATGGATATTCCATTCTAAAATGGCACAAGCTTCTACATTGACAAGGTGTGTAATTTGCTCCGCAACAATTTTGATAACGCGATCAACATCTAATGATGAAGAAATAAGCGCTGTTGCATTGACTAACGAGGAGAGTTCGCTCGCTTGTCGCACGCTTTCTTGATAGAGCTGGGCATTGGCGATCGCACTGGCTGATTGATCGGCGATGGTCCCGAGCATGTTGAGGTCATTAGCTGAGAATTGGTTGATTCCTGCTTTTACTATCGTAATGGTGCCGTTGATTCGGCCGTGTACTTTGAGTGGAACCGACATGACCGATTCCGCTCCCTCGTGCTTTTTGCTAGCTGATGGTAGCCAGCGATCATCGTTGGTAGAGTCGACGATTAAAATAGACTCACCTGTCGCGATGACACGGCCGGATAACCCGTTTCGTACAATATCGGCTACATATTTTGAATTACTATCTTCAAACTCATCATCCCCATTAATCATCCATGCTTTTTCCAATTGGAAATCGTTGGTAAGGACAAAGATGCTGCCCGAATCCGCTTCTAATGTATCAACACAAGCACGTAAGACCTCTGGTAGGATACGATCCATTTCTAGCCCCGCAGTAGCTTGATTGAGCATTGCACCAACCGCGTAGAGCGTTTTGAGATGCCGACTATCGCCATTGGTTGGAGGGTAAGGATTGTTGTGGTCTGACATGAAAAATGATTGATATTATTATGAAGGGGTGTGGTGATTTGTTTGGAGGCTAGTAAATTAAGCCTTGTCCACGATGATCATAATTTTAGATGCTTTTGCTCGTTTTGCACGACTTATCAAATCAAAGTCTGAAGATTACCCTTAAGTATAGCACAGCTTATCCCTGTTTTGAGAGCACCTGGGAGAGTTTTTTGGATTTATTGTGAAGAATCTTGCCTTTGTTGCTGTAACATGCCATCAATTTTTTTGTTGTAGCTATTTTCCAAATCGATATCAAAGTCATTGGCCAATTGAAAGATTCGAGACAGCATTCCTGCTAGGTGATTGGTAATGCTTTCTTTGTTGTTTTTCGAAATCGGGTTAGGTTCGGTTTTTCTTGTTAATCCTGTTTGTGGCAATAGCTGACTTAACTTTCCCATTGTATTGACGAGCTGTAAATAGTGGCGAACTGAATTTTGTTCACTGCGCCCTTGTGTACCTAGCGATTGCCATAGTGCTTGGTAATTGTTAAGCGTGTTACGGTTGATAAAGCTCGATTTTGCGGTGGGAGAAGATGATGGTGGATAGATCGATTGTTTTTGCTTGTTTTGGTCAAGCGCATTCGCGATTTGGCGGTAGACAAACTCTAAATCATCTTGATTTGTAATGACATCGCGATGTGTCATGTCCAAAATCAATACCGGAATATCTGTCAGACTGGCGATCCACGCTTCATATGCTGAAGAAAGCTGTCGGATATATTCGGGGTCCATATCTCGCTCATACGGCCGATCTCTTAGCGCAATTCTTTGCATAACAGCATTATGATCTGCATGCAGATAGACCAATAAATGGGGGCGCTGAATTTTATCGCTTAGGGCGGAGTGAACACGGCCGTACATCGCCAACTCGTCGTCTTTTAGGTTAAGCCACGCAAATAATTCATCCTTTGCGAATGTATAATCTGCTAACACATTACCTTGAGCTAGCGCCTGTGGAACGGTTTGCATCTGTTGCTGGTAGCGACTTAATAGAAAAAACAGTTGTGTTTGGAACGCATATCGCTGGCGATCCGCATAAAAATCAGCGAGGAATGGGTTTTCTTCGAAGACTTCTAACAAGGCGGTTGCTTGAAAATAAGGTTTTAACAGGCGGGTCAATGTGGTTTTACCGACACCAATTACCCCTTCTATGGCGATAAATTGAGGGTTCATAAATATATTGATTAGTCAAAGATTATTTGTTAGGTTGATGTAATTTGAGTAACACAAGGCGTGCTTGTTCAGTGGTCATGGCGACTTGTTGGCTAATCTCTTGTTGGACGACCCAAATTGGCGTGTCGGATTGTCTTATACAAATAAGCGGCCAGTAAAGACGCAATATCGCTGGTATTTTACGATCAATCATCCAATCTTTCAGCTTTTTACTCCCCTTTGCTCCGAATGAATGAAATCTCTCTCCTGAACGGCGGCTGCGAATTTGTAGTGTATCGTTTTCGTCTAATTGGACTAGGGCGATGTTGTCGTTATGGCGTATATCATCCCAGACTAGATCGGCCGGATTAGCAGCTTGCGCTGTAATGAACCACCCTTCCTGTAACTCTGCGCGGCCGGGGATCGGAAGTGGAATCACTTCTGAACTGGGCAATTGCGGTACCGTAAACGCTTGCGCGGTCGGTTTACCGATCGAAGCGACCGCATCGTCATAGAAAATATGAATTTGGATTGATTGCCCCAGCGTGGCTATTTGCCCTGTTTGCTGTTTTGTTAAAACATCTCGTGCTTGTTCGATTTCTTTAAAAGAAAGATTGGCGGTACTGCCTGATAAATGGGTGCAAATTTGTCGTAGTAGCAATCGCTGGATGCTGATCGCCTGTGCCTTAAACGTTTCGACATCGAAACGGACAAATGTTGTGGTGACCGTATGACAAATGTTTGGCCAATGCTGGGTTGTTATGTCGTGTAGTGCTTGGTAGTCGGCCGCTAAAATGTCGGCCGTTTGGGTGAGCGTCTTAACCAAGCTTGGATTATATTTCTTTAGTAGAGGGAGAAGCTGTTGCCGAACATGATTCCGTTGGTATGACAAATCGTTATTTGATTGGTCTTGTACAAATGGTAGTTGATGTGCTTCGGCGTATTGTTGGATTTCAGCCTTTTTTGCATTGAGTAGTGGCCGGATTAGTTTTAAGTGGCGAAATTGCTCGATGGGAAATGGCGAAATTGCTTGCATTCCAGCCAAGCCTGCTAGCCCGCTGCCACGTAATAAATGTAGCAATAGCGTTTCAGCCTGATCGTCTGCATGGTGCGCCACAAAAACCCCTTTTGCGTCATGTGCTTCTGCGATTTCGCCCAGTAATTGATAGCGAGCTTGTCTTGCGGCCCCTTCACTTTTGTAGATAGGGTCGGTTACTCGGCCGATAATGCAGGTTGTTCCCCAAACATCGGCCAATGCCTCAATAAATTTCTCTTCATTTGCCGCTTCTTGGCGCCAGCCATGATTAATATAGGCTAGGATAATTTGATTACGATCAAAAAAATTGCCATGGATTAAGGCATAGGCCATGACCACCGAGTCTATTCCACCTGATAGACCAACAACACAAGGAGCATAGGACGATAAACCTTGCTGGGTGGTCCAAAATGCTTGTATTTTTTCACCAATCATTATTCTTTAAAGCACAATGGCCCGCAATTGCGAGCCATTGTGCTGGTGATGTTCTGTAAAATTTGTAGGGCGGGTGGGACTCGAACCCACAAGAACCGAAGTTCGGCGGATTTTAAGTCCGCTGCGTCTGCCAATTCCGCCACCACCCCAAATTTTGATTTAAGTTGAACGGCTTGCGATTATACTGTAACTATATGCTAGATGGCAATAGCTTTTTTGCAGTAATTGTTTGGTTTTGGGTTATTTGTGGTATTCTGTGTTTTGCTAACCTCTATGATTGCTTCAAATTGATTGTTTGTAATGGGGTGTTTCAGTTCGTTTGACGGGTATATAACCGAAAGATATAATGACTTTAAAACTCCAACAATATGAAGCTGTAAAATCACTGACATATTTCTCATTTCAACAATAAAATTTTCATGTCAAAATTGTAGGGGTCATAAAGACAAATCTACTTGTTTCTAAAGATGTGTTGTCTTTGTCTTAATTGATTTACAAGTTTATATAATCCCTTTGACTATTGTAGTAAAGCCATGGCATTAAAAGGCAATTTAAGTGATTTCACCACAACCCAGTTACTGAACCTGATTAATCTGGCTCGTAAAACGGGGACCTTGTCTGTACAAGGACAGGATCAAAATACAGAAGATGTAACGGCCGATATCAGTTTCCGTGAAGGCAAATTGATTTATGCCGAACTTGGCGCGCAAGGTGGGAGTTTGACCCAAATCCTGCATAGAGCCGGCAAGTTGACCGAAGATCAAGCTCGGCTAATTCATGAGCGACTTCAAGGCAAGACTGATAAGCAATTAGGTCATCGTCTAATCCAATCTAAACTTGTTACGCAAAATGATATTATCCAAAGCATTCGGCAACATGTCTTAGATGTTGTCTATGGATTGTTTACATGGGCGGATGGGTCGTTTAAGTTCGATACTGGACGGCTTCCGGAAGCATCACGAATCACGATTCCAATCGATTTGGAAATGGTAATTATGGAAGGGAGTCGCCGATTAAAAGAATCGGAGCAACTTCAAGAAGAATTGCCTGATCTAGACGCTTCTCTTCGCTTCGTTGATCGACCTGATGCGCGCCTGCGCAATGTAAACTTGACTGTTGATGAATGGAAAATCGTTTCCTATGTCAACCCTAAAAATACGATCCGTCAAATTGCCAAAGCGAATAAATTAGATGATTTCCAAGTTCGTCGCACTGTTTATGGCATGATGCAGGCGGGAATTGTTGAATTGATTCTGCCTAAGAAACCTGAAGTGGAAGAGCCGAAGAAAACGACACGTCGTGGTCGCCGACCGGAGCAAACTGTGGCGGAACGTAAGAGTGTTGTCAATCGTTTGATTGACCGCATTCGCAGTTTATAGTGTTTAAATTAGCAACCAACATCAAATTCGCGTTAACATAAACAACTTTTTGGTGTAAACTCATTGCGATATTTAGTTTAGATAGCAATATTTAATTCGAAAGCGAGACTTGTATGCAAGCAGTAAAAATGGTAATTACGGGCCCTTTCTCAGCGGGTAAGACGGCGTTTATTGGTTCCGTTAGTGAGATTGATGTTGTCAGCACGGAGCGCACAATATCAAATGCCGCTGAGCGCGTGAAGGATAAGACAACGGTTGCCATGGACTTCGGCCGTATCACCGTTGATGATGATTTGGTTTTGTATCTTTTCGGTACACCTGGCCAGCGCCGATTTGACTTCATGTGGGAAATCCTATCGGAAGGTATGTTAGGGTTTGTGGTATTGGTAGATAGTACAAAGCCGGAAACATTCCGCGAAGCGAAGCGTATTTTGGAAACCTTCCAAAGTTATGCATCAACTCCATACGTGGTTGCGGCGAATAAGCAAGACCATGAAGATGCTTGGCCCCCAGATGATTTACGAATCATTTTGCGCTTAGACCCTAGCGTAAAAGTACTGCCTTGTGTTTCTTTGCAAAAAGAAAGTGTCAAGAATGTGCTTTTGGAACTTCTTTACTCTATTTTGGAACAATTGGATAAAGAAGGCTCGAAGTAAGGCGACTATACATACCAAATAGGTGCTCTATTTGAGCATAGTTCTTACTCGAAAAAATGATCAAGAACAAACTATGTGGAAATATAGTTTGTTCTTCTGCATTTTAGGGGGGAGATCATTAATCTACACTCAATATTCACTGACAGATTGTTAAATGGTGGTATTTTTGTCATACCAACCGAATTGCTGTAAGAATTTGTTAACGGGGCCTATAAGACAAACGATATTTAATATTTAGCACCGGTGTCAAAATAATTTTTATTGTAGGGCGAAATTATTAAGTGACTAAGGGATACAAAAAACCGAGGGCATAGTGAGTTCTATTGTTACTGAGCAAGGAATCTTACACTATGAATCAATAGGGCGCGGTAAGCCGCTGATTCTTTTGCATGGGTGGATTAACTCATGGGATGTTTGGCGTGATTCAATGATTGCGCTCTCTTCCCAAAGTCGTTTTCGTTTATATGCGTTAGACTTTTGGGGGTTTGGGGATTCTGCAAAAAGCGCACAAAACTCATTTGAAATCGATAGCTATGTCGAAATGGTTCATCAATTCATGAACACGTTGGGGATTATACGATCCCCTATCTTTGGCCATTCTATGGGGGGGACAGTTGCATTGCAGTTTGCGCTGAAATATCCACAAAGAATTAGCAAAGTGGCCGTGGTAGGCTCACCGATTCACGGTGAATCGCTTAATGTGTTTTTAAAACTATCTGGTTATGGTTGGATAGCGGAACTGGTGTGGCGCTACCCCTTCTTGCGTGATTTTGTGATGCGTATGTTGTTGGCCGGTGATTCCAAAGATGTGCGCTCGATGATTTCTCGCGATGTGCAACGTGCCAATTTAGAATCTTTCTTTAGAAGTATTGATGATTTGCGCCGGACCGATTTGCGCTCTCAATTAACTGGGGTTACGACTCCTATTCTGGGTATTTATGGTGCCAGAGATAATATTGTTTCCCCTAGAAATGGGCCAGTTTTAGACTCGATTGTTGATTCTTCGCAAGTTGCTATCATGAAACAGTCGAGACATTTTCCTATGATGGATGAGCCCGATGAGTTTTTGCGAGTCTTGATTAATTTTCTCGAAGATCGGCCGCTGACGACTCCCTTGCCTATACAAGCGATAAGCCGAAAAAATGACCAATTGAAATCATCTTTAAATGGTCATCTGCGCCGTTAAGTTATCAGAAGTGAAGTAATTTTGGATTTCCATAATGCGTCGTATTATTCTCCCTTGTATCAGACATATACCACCGTTTAATGAGCCTGCGCGGGATTTGCGCATTCAAAACAAGCCATTGTGGTTGCATCAACGTGACTTGTTAGCTCCGTATGTGACGGGCGAGATGGAGTATCCTAATTTAGAATTCGCCTGCCGTTTTGAAAAAAACAATAATGATGAAGAAGTATTGCTTCACCGTGATAATCTTTACTTTAATCAAGCCTTAATTGAAGAATTTATTGATCGTGCTCGTGCCTTAAATAAACCTGTTCAACTAGCTTTCCATGCGGATGATCCTGCAATCAAAGAACATGTACGGCCGTTAACAACCTTGTTGACGAAACATGTCGGTGATATTTTGCTCGCTGAGATGTGGTTTTTGCCCCAAGGGTTATCTCAAATTGATAGCGCCGAGCCGATGGTGATTGATACGGAGGCGAGAGAGCGCGGCTATTACCACATTCCCCCATATACAGCTTCCGTTTTCGGCGACCTTGTTTACCAGCTACCACGTAAGGCGTTTGTTGTTGTTGAAAGTTGGGTTCATGTGTTTGTTGCGGATATTCTTTTCGGTATTTTTTCATATGGTGTTGATATTGAAGATCGTATTAATATGAGTTGGCAGCAGAAAGTGTCGATTTTGCTAGCTTCTTTGATGGAGCAAAAGCCATTTCTGTCTAGCTCTAAGATGGTACAGATTGGTACTAATGCGAACATCCACCCGACAGCACAAATTACAGGGCCCACAATTATTGGCAATAATGTTTCGATCGATGCTGGGGCGGTCATTGATGCCTGTATTATCGGGGATAATGTTACGATTTCTCAGGGTGTGCAATTGCATATTAGTGTGGTTGGCGATGGTTGTTTTTTGCCTTTCCGAGCGGCATTGTTTATGACATCGATGATGGAAAACAGTATGGTGGCTCAAAACACTTGTTTGCAATTGTGTGTGGTCGGGCGTGATACATTTATTGGTGCTGGTTCCACATTTACGGATACCAGTATTTTGACGGCGCCAATTAAAGCGATTAACGGCCGTGATGAGCTAGAAGAAATACCATTACGTGTTATTGGTGGGTGTGTGGGACATCATTGCCACCTCGGGTCTGGATTGGTGATTTATCCAGCGCGTACTATCGAATCTGATGTGATGATTTTGCCAAATGATGATCATCAATTCGTTAAGAAAAGTGTGCCATATGAGCAAAGCGATCATTTACAATATCCGCCTGATAAATTTAATCATCCACGTCTCTATCCTCGATTAGAACCGGAAGAAGTGATCGGCGATTAAGGCAAAAATTGCCAGCTTATATTTGTTTACGATAATTGTTAAATCAATCGTTACGTCTCGCTTTTTTGGCTCGATATGCCAACGCGATAATGTCCAAGTTGCTAAAATGTTACGAATCTTTCACGTCTTGTTATCACGTCTAATTGTCAGAGGTAGCGACTATTGATAGAATTGCGATTAAGTAACGTTTTTGTTAGGTCCGCTCTTTATAATTTTTTAGGGAAAAGACAAAATTTGTAAAAACAAATGCCTTAGGCTTTTATATAGCTTAAATTTTATTTCATTTTCTCAAACATTGGTTGACTGTAGTAACAGCAATAAGGGAAATGCTTATGAATAGCAACGGTCGTATTTTAGTAGTGGAAGACGATTTCGATATCGGTAATATGTTGCGTATCTACTTTTCGGGGCAAGGGTACAGTGTTGAAGTTGCTCCGCGTGGTAGTGATGCACTGACAGTTTGTCGCCGACAACTGCCGGATCTGATCATTCTCGATATCATGCTTCCCGATATGGATGGGTATGCGGTCTGTCGCGAATTGCGCACGACGACACGTACAAAGCATATTCCTATTATTTTCTTGACGCAGAAGGATGAGCGCACAGATCGCATTGCCGGTTTGGAATTGGGTGCAGACGATTACATCACCAAGCCATTCGATATTGAAGAGCTGAAATTGCGTGTTGGTCGAGCGATTTTTAATTATAAGCATACCAATATGACAGATCCGACGACCGGCTTGCCGAGTGGTAAATTGATTGAAGAAGAATTGCTTCAATTGATGCGCATGGGAGAGGACTGGTCGCTGGCATTGATTGGAATTGATGATGTTCAGCCTTTTATGGACAAATATGGATTTGTCGCGAAAAACGAAGTGCTACGATTTACTGCGATGTTGGTGAATAATGTGATTGATGAATTAGGGACAATGAATGATTTTATTGGGCATCCCGGTTCTGAAACATTTATTATTATCACTTTGTCACGCGAGGTTGAGAAATTGGTTGATACGTTGCGTGCAAGATTTAATCGTGAAATCCAAACACACTATGGATTCCAAGATGTTGAGCAAGGTGGTGTGATGACATCTGAGGGGGTAATGGCTCCATTGATGACATTATCGGCCGGTTTGGTATCTAGCCGGAATCAATCTTTCTCTGACATCCGAGAAATCACAGAAATTGCGGCCGAATTGCGCCGCGAGGACCAACAGAAACAGGCGACAGAATAGAGGGCGTCTGCTTGTTGTCCTTTTATATATGATCTGTCTGTAGATCATACGATTGACAGATTTGTCCCATTTCAACACTTATGGATATTCCATTGACCACCAAAACTAAGGAGTGGTTTTTCCTAGACAACCTCAATGAGGGTGTTGTTGTTTTGCGGTTGACTGGTGATTTGGAGTACGCAAATTTGTCAGCCAACGAGCTGTTGCAACTCCCTGAGCAAACAAAAAATTTGCGCGATATTTATCACGAAAATGCTACACATGAAAGATGGGATGCTTGGGCACGGCTATTAACACCACCCCATGATTGTTATTTAAAGACAAATTTAGGGTATTTGTTTATTCAGGCGAAGTCTGTTGTTCGGGAGGACGAAACTTTCATTCAACTGATTTTAAATGGAAGCCCTTATACGGATGTTTTGCCGAGTGAGCAGTCTCCGGAGCAGTTGCACGCGTATATTGAATCCCTCAGGCGTGAAAATCGTCGTTTAATGCAACACTCTAATCAAGTCGAGTACTTAACGATTATTTCAGAAGCGAGTCAGGGTTTTTCCCACAGTGGTGACGCTAGGCATATCTTGCAAACGCTGGGTGAATCGATGACGCGCATGGCGAACGGCTTCGGCTATAGTTTTTACTTATGGGATGAAACGCAGTCATTTTTGACACTCGAAATTGATTGTATTCAGCTGCCTGAAAAAGCAGTGCGTTTTGTTGTGGATCGTTATCCATTGGCGCAATATCGTATGTTTCGGCAACTGTTGGAAGAGCATACACTGTTGGTTCTCGAAAGTGGTGCGGGGCTTCCTGGATCTCCTTTGTGGTCGCAACCGGCCGTCCCTCATAATGTGATTTTGCTTTCGTTGTTTGTGGCAGGACGGCCGTATGGGGTGTTGGCCCTTGGCTTAACCGGTAACCAAAACGAACTGACTGAACATTTGATTCAGTTTATGGCAACGCAAATCAATCAGTCGAGTGTTGCGTTGGAAAAAGCGGAGCTGTTCAAAAGCGCTAAAGAGCGAGAACAGTTTTTAGAAAGCTTGGGCCGCGTGAGTTTGGCGATTAATGGGACGCTTGAGCTCTCCAAAGTCTTACAGCTTATTTGCCACGAAAGCCGCGAAATTTTCGGCGTGACCGATGTCTATATTTGGCAGAAGCGGGCTGGGGAAAAGCATGAATTTGTTGGGATTGCGGCTGAAGGCTTAGGTGATGATCAGTTTGTTGGCTTAACAATTGCCGATGATGATGATCACTTGTTGGCTCACCACGTGGCGAAGAGCGGAAAAAGTTTCTACATTAATCAAGTTGGTGAGACGGATGATTTTACGATGCGTATCCCGCATCCAGAGACGGTGCAAGCGGTTTTGGGCGCACCTTTGGTTCGCCAAGATGAAACGATTGGCGTTTTATTGTTGATTAACCGCGATGCTAATATCATCTTTACAGATCGTCATTTGATCAATGCGGATTCCTTTGCGGTTCAAGTTGCCATCGCTTTAAGAAATGCCAGTTTGGTGACATCGTTGCGCCAAGTGAATGAGGAATTGGACCAACGTGTGGCGAGCAGAACCCATGATTTGGGTTTGGAGCGAGATCGTTTTCAAACGTTGCTACGCATTAATAATGAATTGGCGTCGACACTAGATGAAGATCGTGTATTGATGCGGGCATTGGAGCTTGTGAATGATGTCGTACAGGCCGCCCATGCTGCGATTGTATTGATTGATGGCACAACAAATGATTTGGTTTATCGTGGAATTTTTGGCGAGGAACTGGTCGGTCTCGAAGGTCAGCCTACAGGTTTGAAGAAAACAGATGGTGTTGTTGGTTGGATTATTGATCAATTGCAACCGATTTTGGTTCATGATTTAGAAGCAGATTCTCGTTGGCCAGAACGGCCGATGTTGGGAGACGGCCGTTCTTTGATTGGCGCACCTCTCTTATTTAATCAGAATGTAATCGGTGCTATGATTTTCTGGCATCGTGAACCGAGCGCATTTGATGCCGAGCAGTTACGTCTTGTTGAAGGGGCCGCGACACAATTTTCGACAACTTTATACAATGCCCATCTTTACCAATTGGTGAGTAGCCAAGCCGGCCGCTTAAGCAGTATGTTGCGTACAGAGCAAGTTAATGCTGCGAAGAATCAGTCGGTGCTAGAAAGTATTGCGGATGGGGTGCTCGTTTCGGATGAAAATGGGACGGTCATCGTGGTTAATGACGCGCTGGCTGATATTTTAGGTATGGCGAAGCACAATTTGTTGGGACGCGATGTTGCCGAACTGTCCGGTTTGTACAGCATTGCGGGTGATGCTTGGGGTGAAACGATCCAAACTTGGGCGGCTGGTGATAGCCCGACATCGCGGCAGTCATTGGAAGATACGATGTCATTGGCTGATGAAAACAAGATGGTGCGTGTCCATTTGGCACCGGTCTTTGTTGACGGTAAATTTTTTGGGACTGTTTCGATTTTCCGTGATATTACAAAAGATGTTGAAGTAGATCGAGTAAAAACTGAGTTCGTTTCGACCGTTTCCCATGAATTACGTACGCCGTTGACATCGATTAAAGGATATACGGACTTGCTTTTGATGGGGGCTACCGGCCCGATTGGCGAGGGTCCATCTCGGTATTTGCAAGTTATTAAAAACAATGCGGATCGATTGCAAGAGCTGGTAAATGATTTATTGGATATATCTCGGATCGAAACAGGGAGAACGGAATTAGATGCTCGGCCGTTAGATGTCACATCGATTATCAAACAAGTTGTCAATGATCATTTACAAGGGCGTGTTCAGCACGAAAAGAAGCAGATTGAAACTAAAATTGCGGTGGCAGATAGCTTGCCTTTGGCAAATGCGGACCACAAGCGTGTGACGCAGATTGTTACTAACTTGGTTGACAACGCATTTAATTACACACCTGAAGATGGCTGTATTACGGTGTCGGCCGGATATGATGAAGAGTATGTTTTTGTCAGTATTTCTGATACAGGAATTGGGATTAGTCCTGAAGTGATGGAAAAGATATTTGATCGTTTTTATCGCTCTGATGATCATCGCGTGCAGCGCGTGTCAGGAACCGGCTTAGGTTTAGCGATTGTTAAAAGTTTGGTTGAGATGCATGGTGGACAATTAACGGTTGAAAGTGCTGTTGGAGAAGGGAGTACTTTCCGATTCAATTTGCCAAAAGTAATAGAAGAAGGGCAGTTGATTTAGTATGACAAAAATTTTGATTGCAGAAGATGAAAATGATATCCGTGAATTGATTAAGCTTACATTACAGTTTAATGGATTTGACGTGACTACTGCATATGATGGGCAAAATGCGGTAGAGTTGGCAGGAACGGCCGATTTTGATTTAATCATGATGGATGTACGGATGCCTCGCTTGACAGGATATGAAGCCTGTGAGGTTTTAAAAGCTGATCCTAAGACAAAAGACATTCCCATTATTTTCTTATCAGCTAAAGGACAAGAGTCCGAAATTGCAATAGGGAAAGAAGTGGGTGCGGCTGGGTATTTGCTTAAACCATTTGCTCCGGATCAATTGGTTAAGAAGATTCGTGAAATATTGGCTTAGAGTTTTTGTAAATTCTGACATCTTTTTGTAAAGTAACAGTGCTGTGTAGTACTGAAGTATTATTCTCTTGGTTCTCGAACCGATACAAAGGTAAACGACGAAGCGCATGAGTATCGCGACAGTTGGCGACAATCTAATTCATTATGAAGTTTTAGGCCGTGGTGAGCCGGTTATATTTGTACATGGCTGGCTAGGTTCTTGGCGTTATTGGTGGCCGTCTATGCAGGCTTTGTCGGCACGGCATCGGACATTCGCTTTCGATTTCTGGGGTTTTGGAGATTCCAGTAAATACAGTGAGAAATATGCATTTGACGCTTATGTTGAAATGCTGGGTGATTTTATTGATAAGCTCGGTATTTTTAAGCCGGTGACGTTGGTGGGGCATGCCTTGGGTGGCGCGGTTGCATTACGTTACACCGTGCAAAACCCGGATCGGGTGCAACGTGTTGCTTCTGTGGCGGTTCCCCTAGTTGGTGATGCGGTTAATGAGCGTTTGACAACATGGGATTCTTCTTCTGTATTGAGTCGTGTGGTTGGTGCGAGTTATCCGGAAGTCGATATGGAGTTACGCAAAACAGATAATGTCGCGATGAATTCTACGGCGCGTGATGTTATTCAGGAAAACTTTATTCAAGATGCGCTGACTTGTCCACGGCCGTTTTTGATGATTTTTGGTGATCAAGATCCACTGGTGAAGCAGATGACTGACCGCTTAGTCGATACACCTGATTCAGTTGCTTATGTTTCACTTGAATGTAATCATTTTCCGATGTTGGAACAAGCGATGAAATTTAACCGTTTGGTGCTTGATTTTACCCATTCGGATGGCAATTTGCAGGCTATCGCTCCGAAAGATCATTGGCAAAGACGAAATCGCTAAGCTTGGGCCACTTGGTGAGGTAAAAGATGTATTGGGAATAGAGGGAGTTACGCACCACCCAGAGATTTGTAAACTTAGGACTGCAAGCTAAATAACTGTCGTACTTGACTCGTCACCGCCTATGGCGGCTCATAATATTGTTTATTAGGTTTTTTCGTTGGCATTGTCAACGAAAAAACCTAATCTAAAACTGTCTTGCTCGGCCGTAGGCCGAGCAAGACAATAGATAGTACATACGACAATTATTTAGCCGTTATTCCTTAATAGTCTGCTTTTTGCTTGAAATGTTTATGTTTTAGCGTTGTTGCGTTGTTGCGTTGTAAGTGTTTGGGCGTTTTGTAGATAGATAAATGTATCTTTGTGTTTTGTTTGCACTTTGTATTGTGCTTAGAGAATTGACAAGAGGTTCTTTGGAGTAGTATCGATATGGTCAGGCGAGTTTTGTTTGTTTGCTTAGCGTTGAGTCTGTTGTTGTGTGCTGTTGCTTGTGGCTCCGAGAGTCCTATAGCCGATGTTGAGCCGACGGTGATTGTGACCGAAACGGTGTTGCCCACGCCGACACTCATTGTGGCGACCCATACGCTTCCGCCACCACCGACGATGGCTGAGCCGGCAACGAGCACACCGATGCCTACGGCCGTGCCAACTGAAACACCTGTATTGGTAAATGAGACAGTGCTGGTTACACCATTGCCTCCGTTTGTTGCCCCAGACGGTTTTGTTGATCCCGATGCGTTTCCGGACAACCTGAACCCTTTTACTGGCGCGCCGATTACAGAAGAACGACGCGAACAACGGCCGATCGCTGTTAAAATTTCTAACTATCCACCAGAAGTTCGGCCGCAATGGGGGCTTAATCAAGCGGATTTGGTGTTTGAGCATTATGCGGAAGGTGGTGTGACCCGCTTTACGGCATTGTTTTATGGGGGGCGTGCGCCACAAGTTGGGTCGATTAGAAGCGGCCGGTTGATTGATTTAGAAATTCCCAAAATGTATGATGCCGCATTTGCTTATTCCGGCTCTGCGGGGTTGGTGCGTGAGAAATTTAGGGACAGCGACTTTTTTGAACGGATTATTTCTCCCGACTTTGCTCATGGTGGGTTTGAGCGGATTCCGGATGGGGACAAAGCGTTTGAACACACCTTGTTTACGAATACAGATACACTGCACTATTTATTAGATTTGCGTGGTGAAGATGTTCGGCCGGTTTTGCCACAACATATGTCATTTAGTCGCGGATTGCCCGCTGATGGGCAGGCGGCTAGCCAAGTCGAAGTGCGATATGGTGGAACCAATAGCTTTTGGTCTTATCATTCCGGCCGGTATTGGCGCTGGACAGATGGGACGATTCATGTAGATGCCGCTACGGGTGAACAGCTCAACTTCAAAAACATTGTTGTGGTTTATGCACACCATCAAGATACTGATATTTTGGAAGACAATAATAACGGTGGCAATTATTCGATTCAGATTCAGATTTGGGGCAGGGGCCGTGTCACGATTTTCCGCGATGGACAAATGTTTGAGGGAGAATGGCGACGCGAAGATCCGAATCACATGCTAATTTTTTATGATTTAGATGGAAATCCACTCCCTCTGGCTGTTGGGAACAGCTTTTTTCAAATGGCTCCTAATCAATTTGAAGGGGTGATTGTTACTCCGTAGGGTATTTGTCAATTAGAGGTGCGAGGTAAGATTGAAGCAACGGAATGGCGCGCGGGATTGCGCTGTCAATCGTCGATTGAACGAGGTCCCATGACACGCGCTGGAATACATGTTCATCCATCCATTCTGGGTCATTGAGACGATCGATAAACTCTTGCGCGGTCATTTGCATCCGTTTGGCGTAGATGGTGACCGTTTTGCTAATTGCATCAGGTTGGAGTTGTTCTGTGATTGTATTGTGCCATTTTTGTAAGTTTTCAATTGAGGCAAATGACAAAATGGTGGGGATGGGGGCCTTATTGAGCGGCGTTGTGACACGTCGGGTGAGGTGAGCTTGGGCTTCTCTATCGAGATAGGTCAGCATAATATTATGGGCGAGGTACCGTATGAGGGGTTCCGCCCATTCTGCGTTTCTGAAATGAGGGGTAAGGACATTGTGGTCCCAGATAAGATCGAATAGTAGATGTGTGCCGTAACCGGCCGTGAAAACCGCCTGATTTAGGCTGAGTTGTTCTGGATTGCCTAAGTGGGGTTCAGTTTCTAATAAGCGGCCAAACGCGTTATAGTCTCCTTTTTGGGGCGGGATTGGGTAAAAGTGGGTTACATCTCGCTTGACTTCACAAATGGCTTGAAAATCGGGAGCGATATTACCAAAACTAAACGCGGGCAAGTGGTTGATTAACAACGGCCGTAGCGGCTCGATTTCTGGATAGTCCAGCAACTTTTCAACCATATGGAGATGCATAAAAGGGGTTGGCATATTGTTTTTAGATATATGGGATCGAGACGATCTAAAAATGAGAAAAGGTTGATCACCATCGATTATATGGGGGCGATTTCAGATAGGAAAGAGATTTTATTCAATCTTAGCGATGCCAGTTGGGGCAAGAAGATGGGGCGAACCAGCGCGTCCCTTGATTTTGTTGGCCCCGCAATCGGCTGATGCTCGGTAAACAAGCGATTATAACTCGGGGGCTTTTGGTGATTTGTTCTTTATTACTTATCGTTCCGAGCTTTACATTTAGATCGTCTTCAATGGTGTCGCTTTGGCCAAATTGGATCGGGTCCGGAGTGGGGACGATATAAGCGACAGGGACGATATATCCTTTGATTCGATAGGCACGGCCACTTTCGCCGATCGCATTATAAATGATGTGTTCCGCATACGTATGAAAGCCGGAGAGCGGTTGTTCACCTAAGATTTGTAGGTTGTTATGGGAGACATGCCCTTGGCTCACTTCGATGGCGAGGGTCCAGCGGTCCGCGATATCGGGGGAGAAGCCGGAGGTGACAAGCACGGCACGACTATAGTTGTCGATCACTTGGGCGGCGTACTGGCGGGGGACTGTTCGTGTGGCGTTGTGCCAGCCACCACTGTATGCGGCGAGCGCGGCTGAAATATCGCCGCCAGATTGGCGTAAGATATCGGCTAAGATCGCGACCCCCCAGCGTAAATTAAGTCCTGGATTTGTGAGCTCTTCACTTGACGGTCGCCATTCGAGCCCTGGACTGGATGGCATGACTCCCATGAGCCCTACAGCACCTACATGACTTACCCCATTGGGGTCTCCACCTGATTCTGAAAAGACCACAGATGCGACTAAATCTGGCGCGATTCCGTGGCTGTGAGCGACTTTGGTGATTGCGTTGCCCCATTGTTGGACATTGCTTGGCCAATACGTAGATATTTCAGATACGGCCGGAGCGGATGTGGCGTGGCTGACATTCCCCGCTGTTTGTGCGGCGTAGGTAGGGGACGGTGCAGAGGTTGAGGTGAGAAAAACACTCAACATGAGAAGCCCTGAGATTGTGAATCTGTGCAATTTTTGCTTAAAGGGGAACAACATGAAAGATATTTGATCCAATGTACTGCAGAATATATGGATTAGGCATTTTAGCAAAGCGGAAAATGGGCGTCAATTCCGAGTTTATTTGTCTTTGTATAGGTGTCATGCTAAGATTTTTTACTTAGCGATTTAGTATGTCATAAACCACACGAAGTAGGCAGATGTGATGACGAACATCTTGATTATTGACGATTCTCCACAAATGGGACATATGTTAACAGAGTTGGTGCGCTTGTTGGGGTATAAATCTCAGTTTGCGCAGGGAGGGGTGGCCGGTGTTGCTGCGGTTCAGGAGCAAATACCGGATTTGGTTTTGCTCGATATTATGATGCCCGAGCTAAATGGCTGGCAGGTACAGGAGCGGGTGCGGTGCTTTTCGTCTGTTCCGATTATTTTCGTCTCAACTGATAATTCGGCCGTTAGCCGGATACAGGCTGCACAAGTGGGATGCCGTTTATTGCCCAAAAATGTGACACCGGCCGTGCTAAAAAAGAACATTGAAGAACATCTACGCGTTTCGTAGACTTGTATTACAGGTTTGTTCGCGTTAACTGCTTACTGTGGTAAACGGTTTAGGTAAGGGGATCAGGTTGTTGACAACCGCTAAACCCAACAAAATGATCCCTAGCGCGATAATGCTGTTTGTGGTGATTTGTTCACCCAAGAAGACTGCGCCCCAGCTCTCACCATTGATCGGGATTAAATCGGTCACAAATGTGGCGTAAGTTGGGCCAGCAAGTGGGTTGAGGGGATAAAAACAGAGGAAGGTTCCTACATTCGGCAGTATCAGGAATTTTTGTTTGTATGGCAGAAGCTCAACACTGTCTCTTAAGACGTGAACAGATGTCACGTGAGACAAATTGAGCTTCTTTTGTTGTGTGGATTATTTGTGTGATCCGCTATTTATTGGTCCGAGATTGAAATTTCTTCTTCTGGTGGCTCTTCACGGCCGGTGCGTTGCTTTAGGTCGCTCCATTCCTCTTTGAGATTGTGATCAACAACTGACCAAATATCATTCCATGTCGCCGCGTTTAGAAAATCTTTAGGGGCTGATGTTTCTAGCTTTTGAGTCACACCGGTAACTAGCTTGGCTCCCGGTAGGGTGGAAAGGAACTCTTGGGCTTGTTTGGTTGCCGGTAGAGAATCGACGAACTCTTTGCCTTGCTTAATGCCGGGAAGTGATTCGATTTTTTCGCGGGTCTCGCCGATAGTAGGGAGCTTGTCGAACGCTTCTTTGCTTTGTTTGACGCCGGGGATTTTGTCGGCCGTTTCATTGACTGAATTGGCTAGGTTTTCGGCCGTTTGGCTAACAGATGTTGAGAGGTTTCCGGCCGTTTCACCTACTTTCCCCGCTAGGCTTTCCGCTTCTTTTTGTAAAGCGTAGCTGATGATGTCCCAGATGTCTCGCCAGATTTCAGTATTGCGAAAATCATCGGCCGTGGCGGTAACGAGCCGTGTTTCAATATCTTTGATGACTTCTGGCTTGAGTTTGTCGATGTTGGCCCGTAAAGACGCCAAGAGCTCTTCGGGTGAGAAGGTTGGCGGGGTGAAGTTGGGGAACCGTTGGCGCAAATCTTCCGCTAATTTGCTCAATTGGGCCAAAATCGATTCGATTCGATTTGATGGATTGGCGCTCGGTTCTTCTGTCGATTCTTCTGTCTGCGCCTCATCTCTTTTGGCTTCGGCGGTGGCCTGTGCATTGGCAAATTCAGCTTTGGCTGTATCTAGCTTCGCTTTCACTTCTTGCGTTTGGGCGGCGATCGCTTCTTTTATTTCTGTTGCTTTGGTGACGGCCGATTCGGCCGTGTCTGTGGCGGTGGTTGCGATGTCGCCAATTTGCCGTTTCCAGCGTGTTAAGCTGCCCTTGGCTAACCCTAGATCTTTTTCAACTTGGGCCATTGATTTGTTGCTGACCTCTTTTTCTTGCATGTAGGTGGCAAGTGCTTCTTTTTTGAACTCAAGTGAGTAAGTTTTTCTTTTGCTCATACGAATCTTTTTGGGAGGGTTTAAATTTATGATTGATATTAATAAGGAGGTGTAGACTGACTTACTATGGCGGAAAACGGGTGTAGGCTCGTTTTCTTATTATGATCTGTTTGCTGAGTTTGCTGTAGTCTAGGCCCAAGGGATAAGGTACATTGCCGCGACGAAGTGGCAGACGGTGCCACCCAAGCAAAAAACATGCCAAACTGCATGACTGTATCGAACCCCATCTAAGGCGTAGAAGATGACACCGGCCGTGTATGTGATGCCACCGGCAACAAGCCAGCCGAAGCTGGAACTGGGCAAATTGGCTAGAATCTCTTGCCAACCGAATACGATCAACCAGCCCATTGCGACATACGCAAGGGTTGAGAAGATTTGGAAGCGATTGATAAAATAGATTTTGAAAAAGATGCCGAAAATAGCGATGCTCCATACCGCCACGAGCATGCTCCAGCCGAGTGGGCTTTGTAAGCCGACGACCAGAAATGGGGTATATGTTCCGGCTATGAGTAGGTAAATTGCGGCATGGTCCAGAACTTGGAATACCTTTTTCGCTTTGGGAGATTGCAGGCTGTGATACAGAGTCGATGCAAGATATAGCAAAAACATGGTTGTCCCATAGATGCTAAATGAGACGATATGAGTGACATCTCCCATCATGGCGGCGAAAACAATCAGTAGGGTTAATCCGGAAATGCTAAAAGCGACACCGATACCATGTGTGATCCCATTGGCGATTTCTTCACCAATCGAATAAATGGCATATGGGGTGGTTTTAGATTCAGGACGAGAAAACAGGCTTTGATAGTTAAACTTATTCATTTATTTCACTTTGCCGAAATTGAATCATTGTCATCCAATTTCATTAGATCTTGCCTTATTGTAGAATGACACGGATTTTCCCCAAAATCCTATAGCCGTGTAGGTTGAATAGTATCATTTTCCGAAGTGATTACAAGCGATGTTAATTGATTGAACATGTTATAATTGATGGGGAGCTTGTCATTTTTAATAACTATCATTAAGTGTGTGAAATTCTATGATCGGATTTGGCGATTTGAGTCCTTTAGAGCAAAAAGTGTTGGCTACAATCGATATGAATGCGTTGATTGAAGCGATTAAAACGGTCGTTGCTGTGCCTAGCCTTGATGGAAGTGAGGATGAAAGCCGGGTACAGGAAGTGATGGCTGATTTGATGCGTCAGTTGGGGTTTGATGTCGATATGTGGGAGATCGATTTTGCTGAATTGAGCCAGCACCCCGGATATAGTGTAGAAGTTGATCGGGCGCGCGGTGTAGGAGTTGTGGGACGTTATGGACGGGCTACGGCCGATGGCAAATCCCTTGTGCTAAACGGACATACTGATGTGGTTCCGGCTGGTGAGTTAGAGAATTGGCAATACCCGCCGTGGGAAGCGACCGTCAACGAAGATGAAGGGCGGATTTATGGGCGGGGTGTTCTGGACATGAAAGGGGCTCTGCTTTGTGGTGTGTTTGCGGTCAAAGCGATTATGGATGCCGGTGTTGAGTTGGCTGGTCACGTTGCGGTCCAATCGGTTATTGGTGAGGAAGACGGTGGCGTCGGCACATTAGCCTCGATTATGCGTGGGCATGTGGCTGATGCGGCCGTGGTGATGGAGCCGACCGAGTTGATGATTTCGCCCGCTCAAGCTGGGGCGCATAACTTTCGTGTTTCGATTCCCGGTATGGCGGCTCATGGTGCTTTGCGAGATGAAGGTGTTGACCCGTTAGAAAAATTCTTGCTGATTTATCAAGCGATCCTGATGTTTGAAAAAGTACGTAACCTGAATGTGTCACATCCGATGTTTAAGGATTATGCATTGCCTTACCCGATATGTGTGGGGACGATTCAAGGGGGTGTTTGGGCATCGACCGTGATGGAGACATTGACGTTTGAGGGACGGTTAGGGATTCAAGTCGATGAAGATCCGCAAGACGCGCGCCGAGCTTTTGAAAAATTGCTGTTAGACACCGCCGCTGCCGACCCGTGGTTGAGCCAGCACCCGCCGATACTAGAATGGTGGGGTGGGACGTTTGATCCGGCGAGCATTGCGGCTGACCACCCGATTGTGACCACGGTGAGCGAATCGTACACTGTGATTACGGGGCAAGAGCCGTTGTTGCGCGGTATGCCATATGGGGCGGATATGCGTTTGTTAATCAATTATGGTGAGATACCGACCGTTATGTTTGGTCCTGGCGATGTGCGGAAAGCCCATCAGCCGGATGAATTTGTGCCGATTGCGGAATTAGAAACGGCCGTGCGGACTTTGGCTCTCACTGTTCTGCGATTTTGTGGTGTGTATGAGGAAGCAAGCGAAGTAAATGAGGAGCTTGCGCCAAGCCCTGAGCAGGATGAGGTGGATGTAATGGCTGATTTTGATGATCTTGCTCATATGCTTGTGATCGATACGGCCGAGCCTGTGGAATCCGTAGTTGATATGGCTGAAGCGACCGGCATCGCTCAAGAGGATCCACTTGATGATGTACAAGATGATGCGGCCGTATCTGACGCGGCCGAGGTGGTTGCGCCGGTGATCGGACAAGATGAAATGCCGTTTGATGATAGCTCTGTTGAGCCGGAAGTGACAGATGAGCGAGCGGAAATTGGACTGATTGTTGAGCCTGTAGATTTGCCTGAAACGGCGAGTGAGGTTGATGAGGTGGAAAACAATGGAGAATAAATCAACTGTAGAAGAGATTCGGGCCCGGTTTGATGGGGATGTGGAGCGGTTTTCTAATTTGCAAACCGGGCAATCGTCCACAGTTGATGCGGCTTTGGTCTTGGAACTTATCGGGCAAGCGGTAGAGGCGAGTACACCACACGGCCGGGCCTTGCTTGATGTGGGGTGTGGCGCGGGGAACTATTCCTTAAAAATGTTGCAAGCTGTGCCCAATATGAATGTCACGATGGTTGATCTGAGTCGGCCGATGTTGGATCGTGCTTATGAACGGGTGAGCGGTGCGACAACCGGAACGGTTACGACCCATCAATCAGATATTCGTTCGTTGGAATTGGGGGAAGAGCGATATGATGTGATTGTGGCGGCCGCTGTGCTACACCATTTACGTGAGGATCAAGAATGGCACGATACGTTTAGCAAGTTTTATCGCGCGTTACGGCCGGGGGGATCGCTCTGGATTAGTGATTTGGTGGTGCATAGCACACCGGAAATTCATCAATTGATGTGGGCGCGATATGGGGACTATTTGACCGAGTTAAAAGATGAAGCGTATCGGGATCATGTGTTGGCTTATGTCGAAAAAGAAGATTCGCCACGGCCGTTGCTGTATCAGATCGATTTGCTGCGCGAAGTCGGTTTTACCAAAGTGGATGTGCTACATAAAAACAGCAATTTTGCGGCGTTTGGTGGGATGAAAGGATAGCGAGCGAAGAGAATTGCGTCGTGCTGACTGAATAGAAGACGCGTGTTCTTCTATTCAGTTAGCCCGTTCAGTTAGCCCGTTCAGTTAGCCCGCTTTTTTTATTGAAGGAACGGATTGGTTTGCCGTTCTTGGCCGATGGTTGTGGGGCTGCCGTGTCCAGATAAGACATGGGTTTGGTCCGGTAAGGTGAGCAACTTGTCTTCGATGATTTGGATAAGTAAGCTGTGATCACCGCCGGGGAGGTCGGTGCGGCCGATGCTACCTTGGAATAAGACATCGCCACTAAAAATCACGTTGAATTCAGGTAGGTAAAAGCTGACATGTCCTTCAGCGTGTCCCGGTGTGTAAAACACTTGGAGACGTAAATCCCCTAATTCGATGATGTCACCTTCAGCAAGGTTTTTTTCTGCGGCTGGCGGTTGGATCAATTTCATCCCGAAGAACATCGCTTGCATGGCGGCTTGGCTAAGTTGCTCGGCCGCGTCGGGGTGAATATAGACGGGAATTTCTGGAAACGCCTCTTTGAGTTCGGCTAGCCCACCGACATGGTCAAAATGAGCATGGGTGAGCAGGATATGGGTTAGATTGTGACCTCCGTCTGTCAGTGCGGCCGCTAGGGCGCGGCCGTCCCACGAGGGATCGATTACGGCGGTTTGTCCGGTGTTTTCACACATGACGATATAGCAATTGGTTTGCATCGGCCCGAGAGGGAGTCGTTTAATTTGAATCATGGGGGTATTTTAGCGCAGGTTGTACGATTAAGGTTGCTCATGATGTAACCAAATCGTAATCGGATTATTTGGGTGGATAGTTCTGGAATTGAGCGGATGTATAAACGATTGTTTGGCGTAGAGCTTTGTTACGTTCAGGGGTGAGCGCGGCCGTGCGTGGGTCGGCTAAATAGGCTTGCAAGTGGGATTCTGAGGGAAATTGTAGGAGGTGAATTTCGTCTGGGCCGTCCGGCTGATGGGGGTTAAAGGCGGAGATTAATACCCCTTCATGTTCTCTTATGAGTTGGATCGCTTTTTGCTCGAAGGCACGTAGGCCTTCGAGCCCTGATTCTCCAGCGTAGAGTAGCACTAGAACTTGAAACATGGTGAATGATTACTTAAGAGATTGTGGCGTATGCGCGCACAGGGAATGTGCCGAACTCTTTGACTTTGGCGGGGACGGCGTTAAAAACAAATCCCTCGTTCGGGAGCTTTTCGAGGTGGCACATATGCTCGACGATCGGAATGTCTGCTCCGAGGAGGATTGTATGAACCGGCCGTTCCCCATCATTTGTGTCATCGATATTTAGAGAATCGATGCCTACCAGAGTTGCTCCGTGGTCGCGCAAATAAACGGCCGCAGCTTTTGTTAGAAACGGATGCCCCTCAAAATATTGGTCTGTGTTCCAATGTTTGGCCCAACCGGTATGGACCAACACCGCTTTGTCTTTGACATCGGCTGAAGTAAACAGGCCCGGTCCGATCGCCTGCTGGCCGGTGGGGACACGGAACACGATACCTGGGAGCTGTGCGATTGATTCAAGCGGGAGTTGGGCGAGATCTCGGCCGTCTGCGAAACGATGAAATGGAGAGTCGATGTATGTGCCTGTATTGCCGACCATTTCAATTTTGCCGATGTGAAAGGTTGTCCCATCCGCATAATGAGATTCCGATTCTTCGCGACTGAGAAAATCGCAAATGATAGGAGCGGGAAGCCCCTTGTAGGTGACTAAACCTTGTTCAATTGGGTGGCTGAGGTCGATTAATTGAGTCATAGAGCAGATTTTAGCCCTTTTTGCCTATTGATCGAAATACAAATCGATAGATTTGCCCATTAATCTAAAACATAATGACTATCGTACTATATTGTGCGGTTGCGGCAAAAATCAAATAAGTCCCTTGGATATTACGTTAATGAGCACTTCTATTATATTTGGTCACACATTTTCAAATACTCGACAATCAACCGATCAAAATGTTGATTTTAGCACCAAAAATTTGCTTTTGACCTTGCAACTTGGGTTGATCGGGTCGATTGCGACGATATTAATCGGGCTATATCTCTATTTTTTTCCTACACCTCGGTTCGGTTTTGTGTATACCATGATCGTCATTGGTTCGGGTGTTGGCGCATTTGTGGGTGTTTGCCTGTCTCGGTGGTTGCTCTATAAAGGACGGCCGAAGCAAGCGGTTTATGTAATCTTATATTTTATATTGACCCTGCAGTTGGTCGCGCTCATTTTTTCGCAAGAAGGGTTTTATGACCCGTACATTTTTGCACCCTCTTTTATTATGATATTGGCCGGATATTATATTTCTGATCGGTTGATGTGGATGGTGGTTAACGTAAGCGTGGCAACTGTGGCCTTGGTTTTTTTCTTAGAAACATTAGGGATTAAAACGACTCCTCATCCAGAGCCCGCATTTTTTCAATTGTTTTTGTATGTGGCCTATATGTATGCTTTTCGCTGGTTCTTAGGGAATTCATTGGTTCGCCTGCGCCAACAAGCGGCAGAGCTTCGTAAAAGCCGAGATCAGTTAGCCAACCATCAGATTGTTCTTGAGAAAGAAGTAGCCAGTCGGACTGAGGATTTAGCCCGTTTGTTACAAGAAAAAGATGCATTTTTGACGATGTTGACCCATGATATGAAAACCCCGTTGACTTCGATTGGACTCTATGCTGAGATGTTGACACGTCAACCCGAGATCGCAATGAGCAAGCCGAATGTGATTCAGGGTATTATGCGAAGCAATAAAACACTTCATAATATGGTGAATAACTTGGTTGATATTGAGCGATTGGCTACCGACGGAACGCTCCCGCTTGATCGTCATCCATTTGTATTTGCTGATTTGGCGAAGAGTGCGGTGGATGAGCATTTGCCTTTGGCGGTTAATAAACGGATCGGGTTAGAGATTACCATTGCTGATGGTGTTGAAGAGATTGAGGTGTTTGGTGACAAATCCCAATTGGCACGAGCGATGCATAATTTGATCGGTAATGCGATCAAATATAGTCCGGAACAACGGCCGGTTGCCGTATTTGTGAACAAAGGCAAAGATCAGAAAATCCGTTTTAGCGTGAAAGACAATGGGTACGGCATTCCTGCGGAGGATTTGCCACGTATTTTTGACCGTTACTGGCGTGTAGAGAAACACAAACATAAGGCGATTGGGAGTGGCTTGGGGTTAGCGATTGTCAAGGGGATTGTCGAAGCCCATGACGGCCGTACGTCGGCGGAAAGCTATGAAGGGTATGGGAGTACCTTCTCTTTTGAGCTTCCGGTGTTGCGTCAAAATTCTTATTAACTTACGTCTGCGTTGTCATAAATTTTTCTAGCCCTGTCGGATTTGGTGGGAGTTGATCAATTAACGATTGTCATT
>WTJY01000530.1 GCA_011524645.1 Anaerolineales bacterium
AGTAAAATACAGGCCCAACTACTTAACCAAAAGTAAACAACTGCAATAACCAAAGTGTAAGCATCCCCACCACAATCGTGGCCAAAATATTCTTGCTCCACCAAGCGACCACAGCCGCCACCAAACCGGCCCAAATCCGCTCATTGTCTATATGAAAGGCCAAAGATCGCTCAACAACAAAAATCGCAGGCAAAATCAGTGCAAACAACACGGCCGCCGGTGCATATTGCAACGCCCGACGCACCATCACCGGCAAATCGAAACGGCCAGCCAACGCGATAAATGAAAATCGTAACAAATATGTGATGATCCCCATACAGACCAACATCACCCAAAACGCTTGCTGACTCATACAACTTTCTCCAGCTGCATCTCGACAAACAAACCGACCGCCATCCCGACCATCGCCCCAATCAACAACCCCAAGTTAAAGGGGAGCGAAAAGCCCAAAACGGCGATTCCCCCACCGACAACAGCTGCGATCAAACTCGGTTTGGTCTTAATCGCAGGCACCGCCACCGCCAAGAGCGTCAGTGGAATAGCGAAATCAAGTGACCAAGTTGGGGGAATAATTGCGCCGATAAAAACACCCACGACCGTACCAATCATCCAAAATACCCCCATCGGCATCCCAATTCCCAAGTAATACCACTTAAACTGATTCGGGGTAATGTCAGGCTCTTCTTGTAAACGAATAACTGAAAAAGCAAAGACTTGATCAATCAAAAAGTAAGACATAAAGGCTCGCCAACCCAGCGAATAATGCTTGAATTGCGGGGCCAACGTCGCGCTATACATCATCATCCGTAGATTCACCACCAGTGTTGTCAGCAAGATCACCACCAGCGAAGTAGTCCCCACACGGACCAATTGTAATGCGGCCAGTTGCGACGTCCCAGCAAACACAATCCCCGATTGGGCTATTGCCAGAGTCGCTTCCATCCCTACATCAACCGCAGCAACCCCCAATACCATCGCAAACGGCAACGCCCCTGCTTGAAAAGGCAACCCTTCTAGAAATCCACGCCGGAATTCTTTCTTATCGATTTCCATACCTACACTCCAGCAAAAAAGATGGGCGAAATTATAGCAGGCCCCTGACAAGAAAATCGATTCATCACACATTTCATGCCAAGCGCATATAAAACCGACATTAGAAATAACGTTCCCCAATTCGTAGATAACAGACAACAAAAGATGGAGCCAAACCACCCACCTCAACAGAGGCTCCACCCTATCCCCTGTCCCTATCACTTTATGTGTCGTGTGCTACGTAAGCTTCCCTCTTCTACTCTTCGGGCTGATGCTTTTCCACCAGCCAATCGATCATCAAGGGCATCACATGAAATTTTTCATGAGGTACTTTCAAATTGTAGTTGCGAATCGCTTTATTTAAAACGGCCGCTTCCTCACGAAAATTACGCACCGCATGTTTCCACCGCATTTCACTCCACGGGTCCCCCATATAGTTTCGCGCGGCCGTGACCAAAATATCCTTCGTCGCTTCAACTTTCCCCAGCAACTTCTGTCGTTGTTCCAAAAACGGTAGCGTATACCCCGCCTCCTTAACCCGTTCATACGCCATTTTTTGCTCCCCAGCCAGCGGATGCGCTTCCCGCTTGAGCGGTTTCCCTTTCCCTTTTAAGTTACTAAATTCCCCTTTTGCTTGGGCATTACGAATCAGTTCTTCAATAAAATTCATGGGTGTCTCCTGTCCTACAAAAGATTGTGAAAAAATTCACAATTATTAAATACAGCCTAACACAGAGACCTATCTTGTGTCAACTAAAGTGTCCCCTATACCAATACCTTCGCCAAAATAATCAACTCATTGGATTTGCGCCCTTCCTATCAGGAGATACCGTATCAAATGTCAAGCGGCATTTTGTAAATTAACATGATAATTTGAATCAAACGGCACACCCGTCTTGAGAACACCATACATCAAATGCAACAGTTTTCTCATCACAGCTCCACGGATCACCTTGTTCTTTAGTTTCCGCTGAAATTATTTACCCACAGACGCCTTTTGCCTCCTATGAGCCTCTACAGCCTTGGGCAGATGATCAGTTTTCGACGCTTTTGGCCGTAATCTAGGGTCAAAAGCGGGATTTTCTGGCAATCCGGCCACGGAGAGTACTCGACGCAGGCGACTGGGCGTTCTTTTCGGCCGTCGATCCCAATATCCCGTTGCCACTGGTGGCGCGAGCTGAGCTACATGGGTGAGGATGTTACCCGCCAATAACGCCAATTCAGGGAGCCTCCAACAACTCGTTTTTTTGTTGAACACAAATTGACGATGCAGTCCAATCACCTGATAGTTTGCCGATCCAACCCTGTAGCTTCAACCTTGGAAAAACGACACCATCGCAAGAGACGGCATACCATCCATCATGTTCACGTCTCGCCCATGCCCTTTCACGGAGAACCCATTCTCTCCAGCGATCAATCAACTCCTTGATTTCCCATTGCCCTGCTCTTAGGGCGGCACCGCTTCGCTTTGTTTCTTCATCGCTACGGCCGCTCATTTTTAACGCGGTGTGAACACTTCCTCGGCTTTGCAAAAACGATCCACTCACCATCGCCCAAATTAAATGGAACAATGCCAGATTAGTTCCCACGCTCAATGGTTTTACAACATATTCAATTGCTTGTATCATTTTGTCTCTAGTGGCTGTCATGACGTTCTCCTTTGTTTTTTGCTAACTCAATTGTGAACGCATCAGCCACTTTTTTCAGTACCCCAAATAGCGGAAACTAAAGGATTAAAGAACGTACAAATGCGGGTTTGGTAGCCGCTCGTGCACGAGGGCGAAGAGGTGGGAGGCCAAAATCCCTAGATGGAAAAAAGCAAGAATGGTTGTATCGGCTATATGATGAAAAGGATCACTCTATCCAAGAAATTTGTGAGCTTGTTGGCATTTCTAAATCCACGCTGTACGCATATCTTCGGCAACGGGATACACAAAATAGAAACAATCGAATTCAAGACAAAAACGCACGATGATCTAGAAATTTTGCACTAGGCACGCATTAATTACATTTGGCAATAGGGACAATAAAATGGGTAATATAACTTGGGTTTATTATTTTAGTTTGGCAGATTTCAATCTGCATGAATCATTATGGGGTGAAGTTAGAGAGTCTGATAGAGAAGAGTTGCCTGATTTGTTGTTAGAGCTTTTACCAGAGGAAAATGAATTTGACTCATTTGAGAGTTCCATCCATTTGATTGATCAAATCAAACTATTTATCGATGATTTGCCCCAAACCTTAAAGCCAGCCTTTGAACACTATCTTGACTCTAAAGGAATTCACAAACAAAAGCTTACGAACTTACCGCATGGGCTGCAGTTTCTCTTGCATCCCAATATCACTTTGTTTGATGCATTTGCCTTAAACCGTGCAAACCAAAAGATAATGAGCAGGATGCTCAATTCTAAGCTAGTGGACGAATTGGATGTCATGTTGTGGCAAAAAATATTCCAAACTATTGAAAAAGCTGAGAATGGCTTTGTCATCTTTATACGATTCCACTAATTTAACGATATTGGATATAGCGTTACCCATTTCTATTTACAGCGAGGAGACAATATAGTTTGCCAATCAAAAGAAGCTCCATTTCAGATCTTATGCTAGGTCTTTGTTTATTAGGATTGTATGGGTGTGAATCTGTAACACTTCCACCTATATCCAATTCAGACTCTACCGTAATGCCTACGATGCAAAGCCCTGTACCGACAATCGAGAAATCTCAAAAAGAAGTTAGCTCTCAAATTGAATTTTTTGATGAAGTGCTTCCTGTTAAATTGGAAGTAGAACCCTTAACATATAAAGGTGTGTCAGGAAGCCGATATAGATTGGCAACGCCGGGAACGCTCTTAGGTGTATTCTCCGAGAATGAAGTGTTGGTTCGCTCTGAAAACAACTCTATTTCGGTCATTAATCTGACGGATTCTACTTCTCGAAAGCTAGTAGATTCAGTCAGGTATCCCGTCGAGATTGTTTTAGATGAAGAACGTCTGATTGTCCCACTACGAAGTGAAACCTCTGATTATCCTATTTTTTCAATCGGGTTTTATGGAGAATATCCACAGCTATTAGGCAAAACAACAGGTTATTTTCCTTTTTATTCAGTAACCAATTCCGGAAGAGTATTGGTCATCGAAGATGGATACCTAACTTTAAAGTGGTATGAAGATGATAAGCTGATGTCTCAATCTTTGACGCAAATCGAGCGTACACTGGGCTTATCATGGTCTGAATACGACTTTACTAAATCTCCTGATGATAGTGATTGGAAAACTCCGTGGATTGATTTTGAGATTTCTCCCAACGGTGAATACATTGCTCTATACGATGATAATCATGCTAAATTCTGGATAGTTACCTTAGATGGCTCTGTAATAAGAGAGTTCGAACGTCAAGAATATGACTCAGTAGAAGATACTGGTCCAGAGGTTGAATTTTTGGGGTGGTCTCCTGACAGCCGCCATTTGATTTACAGACAGGGTGCTTGGAAAAGTTGGGGACCGGCTCTGTTATATTTAAAACTTGTATCAGTAAATGGAGATGAATCTCCAAGTGAATTAACTTTTATTGAGCAATCCACCGCACAAGATGCAACTTGGTCTATAAATGGCCAATATATTGCTTATGCTGAAAACAGGTGGGACTCTATGGGTCCAGACGGTTCGGTGAGGGGGAGCCATATATCTGTGCTAGATGTAGAAAATATGGATCGGTGGGATGTTTCTGATTTGTATTATCCTGGAGGGCTATATTGGGATGAGAGTTTTGATCTTTACTTCAATTGTTGGGGAGATGACTTGATGGAAGTCCACATATGTAGAATTCAAACACAATATTAGGTTTCCTCCTACAGGTTTTTTTACAAGAATATACAGCATGCCGAACTCTACATTATGGATACTGCTCGGGAAAAAGTGGTCTCTGGTGACAGCTTCGCGTGCGCCATGAAACGGCCGTTTGTATCACCTCCAAAGGAGGTTCTTATCCGTCAACAAACCTAGATAAGAGGGTCATCCGAGTAACCACGACCATAGCGCGAAAGGCTCCCTGAAAAGGGCGTGGGGAACAGAGCATCGAGGAAAAGCGGGATAAGGTGTGGTAGGCAACGCCAAGACGGCCCCGCAAGACCCAGCCAATAAGGTTAAAGCGAAGCTCGGCCGGGGTAAGAAATCACTATTTTTAGTGCTACTTGTCTTGCTGGTTATCTTGCTTGCAGGCTGATTCCTCCGGAAGAAACGCCAACAGCTACAGCAACGTGTACGCCAACGGCCGTGCCAACTAATAGCCCAACTCCTACGAGTACTTCAACTCCCACATATACGCCACCTCCACCCACATTACAAACAACTGAATTAAACGTTAGCTATTCAAATTCAAAAGATATGTTTGCTGGTAATGCCGGTTCCATATCTTTCAAGGCATTATGTATGGTAACGGCCGACTCTTGGGACGTTGCATAAAAAACAATCGCTTCCGAACTCCCCAGCGCTTTAGGGCGACTTGTGTTTAGCTTCGCTATAGCCTGCCATTCTGGAGGAATGTCTGGAAACACACCATCAAAAATCATGACCAAGCCGACCTCTCTTTCTTGTGTTGCCCCTGCTAACCATTGCTGATTATTCCCTAAGCGTCGTTTTTCAAAGGCCCCAGGAGACGCAAGCCCCCATAAATCAAGCACATAATAATCATTATTGTTATAAGCGACATATCCTAAATCGTGTACCGCGAATGGCCCTTGGTAGTATGTGACCGCAAAGCGATGCATTTGATAATGCTGCTCATAAATGTTATTAGCGGCTAATGGGGTCCGTATTTGTGTTAGTAAATAAGGGGTGCTTACCAGTAGAAGTGATAAGAGTGCGATATAGCTGATTCGGCCGATAGGTTGCCTGTCTAAAATATGTTTCAGTTTTGGCCCTACCATGTAAATCAAACTGAGTAAAACGGCCGTCCAGATGTAAATCTCATACCGACTAAACCACCCAAACCGGCCGACGAGTAAATGGAGTATGACCCCTAATCCCAAACAGCACGCAAATCGGCTTGCTTGTTGATCTTCTTTGCGCCACCAAGCTAATCCCCAAAGCCCGATACCTCCGAGACTGAGCCAAAAACCGGGAAGCGTTCGCCATGCACTGCGTAAATTAAGCCATAGCTCCTCAAGTTTATGATGGCCTGAAACGACATTTGATTTTACGCTGATCGAATCTGGCAGAATATCTAACCCTAGCCAAAGTAAAAAGAGGGAAAATCCGCCAACCGTTATGGTGATTGTGACGGTTGCGATCCAAAACGGCCGATTGGCTCGATGCCATAGTAGATACAATAATGCAGGGACAACAATCGCCATATTGTCATACCGTATAAGGGGAGCCAAAATTAGCGCACCCAGCAAATAGCGAGAAGGGTGATGTGTACGGCCGTATTGCCATAAACCATACACAATTATAGACACGCACAAAACTTGCAAACTGTGTTCCATGCCTAGAAAAATCAATCCCACCATATTTGTGGCCAAAATTAACCAAACCAAAATAATTTTTTTGATGATTAATCTATTGTGTCCCTCTAGTTGTAGCGACTCATCTATAATGGCTGAATATACCCATACCGTACCCAAACTACTTATTACACTGATTAGTAATGGCCAATAGAGTCCTAACTGTGTACGAGCCAATGGGGTTAATAAAAATGGCCAGATAATACTTGATGAAGGGGCTGAGAACTCCCCTGTGTTGATTCCATAATGGCCTTGCGCTAAATTTTGAGCGAGTGCTAAATGTATATATGGATCATCTAGTGTATAGGTAAAAAAGCCTTGGTTGAACCAAAGAATTATTCCTAGTATGCCAAGTGAGATGGAGCAAATAAAACTGACGCCAAACCGATATAAATGAGATGTGTGAAATAACCACCTTATAAACATAGAAAATAACTGAACGGAGGCTGATCGTATATGGCAATTATCAATACCTTTGCCAATGCGAACGATCTGATTGGATTTGCTCCCCTCCTATCAGGAGGGGCTGGGGGAGCTTTTGATCCGGCACGAATTAAAAATAATTGAGCGATTGGCTTGAGATATTTTTAATTTAAGGAACAAATTGAACTCAAAGGCAAGACTGTTGTCATATATGTCTAAAAATGGTGAAGGTGATGAATTATATCGTGTAAATATGCATTGTAAACGTTATTCTTTTGGGTCCCTGTTATCGTATTCAAGATACGAATGTGGCGACCAAATTGAGCGAGAACATCGCGTTCAAGATCAAAAAACCGCTCTTTGGTGCCTTGCATAAGTAGATATATCGGCTAAGTTGCTGGCCGACTGATCAGGTTTGTATGAAAGAATTTCTCGATACCTTTATCACTTATTTTGAGCAGATGATTCCTCTGGCAGGGGATGGGGCTGGGGGGTTGACTACGGCCGTAGCTGAGATGAAAAAGCTTACGGCCGTTAATGATGTTTTTCCGGCCATGCTTCCCGCTATCGAAAAATGGCTCCCTGTGGCCATGAATGCTCCGGTGACAGCGGCCGGACAACCGCCAACTGCGTTATTACAACAACATTATCGATCCCTGTCATGGGCGGTTGCGTCTAAAGAATATGTGGGTCCTGAATACAGCCTGAATTCGGGCTATACCCAAATCATCGGCCGTCCGGTCCGTGGACATGAAGGGATTTTGTTTCCCAGCCAAAATGTGGCGGCCGGTTTTCTGCTTATCGGCCCCCATGTGTTTTATCCACCACACTATCATGCCGCGGTCGAGTTTTACAGTGTGCTGACCGGCCGTGCTGAATGGCAAACGGATGATCAACCTCCTCAATTTCAACCTGAAGGGACCCTGATTTATCATCCGGCCAATGTGCCACACGCCCTGAAAACAGACACAGAACCGTTGCTGATCATGTGGGTCTGGACCGGCGAAATGAGTCGGCCGGTCAGCCTGCCTCATACCGACTGGCTATAAAAATCTAGACTCTTAATGGAAACCAAGGAGGTTGACATAAAAACAAGTTTGTTTTACTTCCCTCCTATCAGGAGGGGGCGGGGGCGGTGGAATTTAAACTAATTTTCCCCTCTCCCTCAAGAGAGAGGGGAGCAAAACAGCGTGAGTTTGCAACTCCTTGAAACACATCAAGAGCCTAAAATCTATTTAACTCATGCAACAGACTTTAAAGACTTTATGAAACAATTACTTGAGCAAACAATCCACTTCTTCGCTGACTGGCTAGAGGTTTCAGATACCGGAAAAGGGCATTTAGAGCCACTTATGACCGAGATGAAACGTTGTACGGCCGCTAATTCATTCACACCGCAGCTGACCGAAACGGCCGAAAAATGGCTCCCTGTCGCCTTTGCCGAAGACGCGCCAGATCACTGCCAGCCACTTCTTAATCAACTTCAAGCTGATTATCAAGCCTTGCGCTGGTTGCCCCACCCCAATCAGAAGATCGAGCCTGATTTCAAAAGTAAATTTACAGTTTGTCAGCTCATTGGACCGGCGCACAACTCCGTTTTTACGAGTGACAAAATAGAAGTCGGCTTTTCAATTCAAGCCCCCGAGGCATTTTATCCCCCTCATTTTCATCCAGCTGCCGAATTTTATGGTATCCTGACCGGCTTGTCGGAGTGGCAGATTTACTATAATCGGCCGATGTTTCATCCCCCCGGTGCACATATCTTTCACCCATCAGAAGCACCCCATGCGATGATGACCCATGATGATCCGTTGCTGACCATTTGGGCTTGGTGTGGTGATCTAGGTCCAGCGACCGAAATACCCGCAAACGGCTGGCTTTAATCTGTTTAAGCAAATAATACCATCGCCAATGCGAACGCTCTGATTGGATTTGCTCCCCTCTCCCGTTGGGAGAGGGGCTGGGGGAGAGGGTTAATCCACCTCCCCCAACCCCTTGTAGGAGGGGAGCAAATCCAATGAGTTGATTAATTTGGCGAAGGTATTGGCAAAGAACTGTCTTTAATAACGACCATAGGAAAAAATAATGCGTCAACAAATCCCAGAAACGATGTCAGCGATTGTGCTTACCGGTCATGGTGGCTATGAAAAATTAGAACTTCATCATGACTGGCCGACACCCAAGCCGGAAAAAGGTGAAGTATTGATTAAAGTGGCCGCCTGTGGCATGAACAATACTGACATCAATACCCGTATCGGTTGGTATGATGACAATGTTGAGGGGGACACGACCAGCGGCGGTGAGGATGGATTTGATGTCGTCACCGATGATTCGATTGGCGGCTGGGGGAATACAGGGATTCAGTTCCCTCGGATTCAAGGGGCTGATCCGGTCGGCCGTGTGGTCGCAGTCGGTGAAGGGGTCAGTGAAGAATGGCTGGAGGCCCGCGTGATCACAGACAATTGGTTGCGTGATTGGGATGAACCGATGAACCGGAATAAATCGGGCTATTTCGGGAGCGAAATGGACGGTGGCTTTGCTCAATACGTCAAAGTGCCGGTGACCAATGTCGGCCGGATCGAATCAGATTGGTCAGATGCTGAATTGGCAACCCTATCTTGTGCGTATACGACGGCCGAAAACATGCTGACCCGTGCACGGGTTGCGGCAGATGACATCGTATTTGTCACTGGTGCATCTGGTGGTGTTGGCTCGGCACTGATCCAATTGAGTAAGCGACGTGGTGCAACGGTAATCGCCTTGACCCATGAAGCCAAAGCGGATCAGGTTAAAGCGATCGGCCCGGACGCGATTATTCGGCGAGGGGTCGATGATTGGAAAGCGGTCATTCGTGAAGTGAGCGGTGGGGAAAAAGTGACCGTTACGGCCGACGTGGTCGGTGGCCCCGTATTTCATCAGCTGATGGAGATTTTAGATCGGGGTGGCCGCTATGTTACGGCCGGAGCGATCGGCGGCAAAAAGGTTGAAATCGACATTAGCCATCTATATTTGTTTGATTGGGAGTTGATCGGTTCGACGGTCAATACACTCGATATTTTTCCCAACTTGATTCGCTATGTCGAAAACAACGAAATTCGCCCCCTATTGGCGAAAACCTATCCTTTGTCTGAGATTCACCAAGCCCAAGCCGATTTCCTAGACAAGAAGCATGTGGGCAAACTGGTTGTCATCCCACCTCAATCATGTTACTAGCTGTCGCTTCTTGATTTCGATACTAACCGGTTATCCGACACGCTCTCACAGGGGGAGAGCCAAAATCATAGGTTCAATACCTATATAGTTGCGAAATCGTTACACTAATTATGTGGCGTACATGACATCTCGTTGCGCTAACAGCACTCGGGGGTGTGGATTTTTTGTTGATAGGTTCTGCAATTCTGCCCCCCAATGGCCAAAGGCCATTGGGGGGCTTTTAAAAAAGGGGTTTTGTGGGTTGCGCCGCAACCCACAAAACCCCTTTAGAAAAGCGAGCCGCCGCAGGCGGCGAGCATTTTGCCCCATTTGGGGCAAAACAAAAGGCTTCAACAAAAAATCCACGCACCCAAAGCGATCTTTGTCACTTTTCGATCACCGGCATCTCTCTTATACTTCCCCCTATGAAGAAGTATATCGGTACCATTTTACGACTAGGAATTACGATTGTCGGTCTTTATTATGCGGCACAACAGATCGATTTTGCCGAACTGGGGCCGATGCTGGTGAATTCCCGCTGGGGCTGGGTTTTTGCCGGGTTTATGCTGGTGAATATCAGCATGTTTGTGCGGGCTTGGCGTTGGTCACTCTTGCTTCAAGGGTTGGGGGTGACGATTAAATTCGGCCGTTTGGTTGAGCTTTATTTTGTTGGTAACTTTTTCAACGCTTTTCTGCCCAGTGGATTTGGTGGGGACGTGGTTCGTGTGGTCGAAGTGGCCCAAGACGATGTGTCGGTCGATGTGGCGAGTGGTACCGTCTTTTTAGACCGCTTTACCGGCTTGCTGGTGCTGTTTGTGATGGGGTTGGTTGCGCTTCCTCTTCGTCCTGCCGAATTTCCGACCAACTGGGCTTTGGTGATCGCGATCGTCTGTGTGTGTGGTTTGATCGGGGGGGGGATTTTGCTCGACGGCCGTTTGGTACGCTGGTTTGGTAAAAGTCCACTCGGCCGCTTTTTGCCCAATGCGCTGTCTCCTGTTGGAGATGGTCCGATCGCCAAATTTTTGGCGGCCGTTTCCGGCTGTGGCTGGCCCGCTATTTGGCAAGCGATCGGTATTTCTGTCCTGTTTGATGTGTTACTCGTTCTGTGGTGGACCGCTGCTACCTATGCGCTCGAAGCACCGGTCGCCATTACCTATAATCTCTTGGTCGTTCCCATCCAAGCGATCGCCCTGCTCGTTCCCTCTGTGGGTGGACTTGGTGTCCGCGAAACCTTGTCGCCCGCTCTATACGCCGGTGCCGGTTTAGATGCGACTACCGCCGTCTCCGTCTCGCTCATTGTGTTTATCATGTTACGCGCCTCTGGGCTGCTGGGTGCACCCGTTTATTTGTACACGATATTTACACGCCAAAAAGAGACATTGGAATCAAGATAACTGTCGTTAGTCTCGCCCAATGTCGCGGCGCGTGTTGTCTTCGGGCGAGACAAATCACCTCTGAGTTGGCCGTTTTGTTGAGACCATGCGGCGATTTGCCTAGCCACTCCGTGGAACGCGCGTGCGGTTAGGCGATTTGATACCGTTGTAAGAGATTTATCAAAATATGATATTTTGTACTCTTTTACTGCTTCCC
>WTJY01000388.1:0-833 GCA_011524645.1 Anaerolineales bacterium
TCGTGGGAATGACAATCGTTAATTGATCAACTCCCACCAAATCCGACAGGACTAGTAAAAATCTAAACGGATGCAATTCTTATGACAAACGAAACAGAAACAACAACAGAAACAAAACAAACTGCCAGCAACGCAGATATGCGCAAAACATTACTGTTCATTTCCGGCATGGGCACCCTCGGCTTCATCTTCGCCATGATCTTGTTTGGCGGCGACATCTTCGGCGGACAAACGGCCGATCCCAACCTAGTCACCGGTGTCCAAGTCAGCGATTTCCCAGATGTCGCCCCAGGAGTAAACACCATCATCGATGAGCCAGAACTAGACGGTGCCATCGCCATCGACGATATCGCACCCAATTTCACCCTGCTCGATTTAGATGGCAACGAACACTCACTCGGCGATTTACGTGGCCAACCAGTCATCATCAACTTCTGGGCTTCTTGGTGTGGCCCCTGCCGCATCGAAATGCCGGAACTCGAACAAGCATTCGCCGACCATGCTGACGACGGCTTAGTCATTCTCGCCATCAACCGTGAAGAAGACCCCCAAACAGTCCAAGAATTCTTCTACGATGAACTCGACCTATCCTTCACCCCGCTCCTAGACCCCGATGCCAGCATCGCCGAAGGGTACGGGGTATTCAACATGCCCACCACCTACTTCGTCAACACCGATGGCGTAGTCACTTATGTTCACCGTGGCCCGATCACCGCCGAGCAAATCACCGCCAACGTCGAATTCGCCATGCAAAGCCAATAAAATCGCCCCATCCCAGACCCAAAGGGTTTCAATCGAAATCAACTCACACGACTCACCACCCAAACCCTTCG
>WTJY01000388.1:933-3695 GCA_011524645.1 Anaerolineales bacterium
GGTCTAGAACCGTAGCACCAACGACATTGCAGACTTCAATCGAAATCAACTCACATGACTCACCAACCAAACCCTTCGGGTCTAGAACCGCAGCACCAACGACACAGCAGACTTCAATCGAAATCAACTCACATGACTCACCACCCAAACCCTTCGGGTCTAGAACCGTAGCACCAACGACATTGCAGACTTCAATCGAAATCAACTCACACGACGCACCAACCAAACCCTTCGGGTCTAGAACCGCAGCACCAACTACCCCACGAACTTCCGCCCGATCAGCGTCGCGTTATGCCCACCAAACCCGAACGAGTTAGACATAAACACATTAATATCAGCTTCACGCGCCACATTCGGCACATAATCTAAATCAAGCTCCGGATCAGGCACCGTATAATTAATGGTCGGTGGCAACAAGCCATTCTCAACCGCTTTCAAGCAGATCACAAACTCCAGAGCCCCACCAGCACCCAACAAATGTCCGTGCATCCCTTTCGTCGAACTCATCGGTACCTCATATGCACGATCACCAAACAGCTTTTTAACCGCCCGCGTTTCCATCTGGTCATTTAACTTGGTACTTGTCCCATGTGCATTGATATAGTCAACCGCTTCTGGGCCAATCCCAGCACGCTCGAACGCCATTTCCATCGACTCAATCGCCCCGATCCCGTTTTCATCCGGCGCCGTAATGTGAAACGCATCGGCCGTGCTGCCATAACCGATAATCTCCCCATAAATATGGGCCCCACGCGCTAGGGCATGTTCCAACGCTTCGAGCACCAAAATCGCCGCCCCTTCACCCGGAACAAACCCGCTACGCTCTAAATCAAACGGCCGTGAAGCCACCAACGGCCGGTCATTCCAGGTAGACATCGCCCCCATATTGTTAAACCCTGCCAAAGTCAGCGGGTTAAGCGCCGCTTCTGTTCCCCCAGTCACCATCACATCCTGCCCGCCCAAAGCGACCATACGGGCCGTTTCCCCGATCGCATTGGTTGAACTAGCACAAGCGGTCGCCAAAGCCATATTCGGCCCACGTAACCCAAACTCCAGCGAAATCCGCGCCGGAGAGGTGTCCGGCAACATCATCGGCACATAGTGGGGGCTGACCCGACTGGGCCCTTTTTCCAACATCGTCTTCATATTATCGGTGCTGGAATAAATCCCCCCGATCCCCGTACCAATCACCACGCCGGTTCGTGCACGGGTCTTCTCGGGCAACGTGTCAAATTTGGCATCCGCCAACGCTTCACGTGCCGCCACCACCGCCAATTGAGACACCCGATCAATACGACGCGCATCTCGTTTGCTAAAATGCTCGCTCGCCACGAACCCTTTGACTTCACCGCCAATTTGGGTTTTATGTCCTGTCGTATCAAATTGTTCAATCGGCCCGATACCGCATTCCCCAGCGGCGATTTTTTGCCATGTGTCAGCCACATTGTGGCCCAAACAGTTTATGGTTCCCATTCCCGTAACGACCACACGTCGAGGCGTAATAGCTTGGGTCATAAATCCTCCTAACTTGCGAAAAAAGGATAAATCGGCAAATCTTTGCGCCTTATTTATCCTTTAAGATAGATTAGATCAGTAAAATCAACTAAAATAACGATGTCTCTGGCTTCAGCCATCTTTTACACAATCGCAACTTTGTTGTATCGTATCTATAAACCCCCACACAGGGCTGAAAGATACGCCCTACTTACTTTTACCCTCTCCCCCAGCCCCTCTCTCTCAAGGGAGAGGGGAGCAAAACCGCTTGAATCTGTAGCTCCTTGCAACGCATAAAAAGCCTTGATTTAATTCACCAGAAGTACCCAAGTCATCTATTTGGAAAAGCGAAAATGAACTCATTACATGGGCAATCTAGGACACTCAATATTTCAAACTTGATCATCGATCACTTTGTCGATCATTTGCGGGATACATATCAAGGCAATTATGGAGAGACCGACCCGCCTTACGGCCGGATTATCGCCTGGCTAGGCCATTTGGCTCTCGAAAATATCGCCAATTCCAACATCCTCTACCACAATATCGAACATACGATTATGGTGACGATGGTCGGACAACAAATTTTGCGTGGCAAACATTTGTGTGAAGGAGGTGTCCGGCCGAACGATTGGTTCCACTTTATCGCCGCCACCCTTTGTCATGACATCGGCTATATCAGTGGCATCTGTCGTCAGGATACAGACACCCATTTCGCCACCGGTATCGGAGACGAAACGGTCGAACTTCCAACAACAGGCACAGACGCGGTTCTCTCCCCCTATCACGTTGATCGTAGCAAGCTATTCGTCAAAGAGCGCTTCACCAATTCGATCAGCACAGACATCGACACCGACCTAATCGCCTCTTATATCGAGATGACCCGTTTTCCCGCCCCCCAAGACAATCAGTTCTACGATGACACCACCAACTATCGCGGACTAGTTCGTGCGGCCGACTTTATCGGCCAGCTGGGCGACCCCAACTATCTGCGCAAAATACCTGCGCTCTATTACGAATTTGAAGAAATCGGGATCAATGAAAATTTAGGGTACAACAACCCAGATGATATGCGTAAAGGGTATGCCAAATTCTACTGGAACGTCATTCAGCCCCATATCAAAGACGCGCTCCGCTACCTAAAGGTCACTCAAGAAGGCAAACAATGGATCGCCAACCTTCACTCCCATGTCTTTGAAATCGAACACGCACAGTTATTCAAGTAAACTCGATAGCCTACACAATTTACTCCCCAAAACTATTCCCCA
>WTJY01000188.1 GCA_011524645.1 Anaerolineales bacterium
AGTCGCTTGGGTCCCGTTGACCCGCCCTTTGAAGGAGATCGGCACGGTGCCGATCCGGCCGTCGAACTCCGGCAAGGCGACATTCATGGCGGTGTCGAGCGGTGATAGGCCACGCGCTGACAGTCGCCATTGTTGTTGGCTCATGCTGCTGGTCATCGCTTGGAGGACGGGGAGCCCTAATTTATCGAGGGAGGCGACATTCCAGCCCGCTTGGGTCGCCCCTTCCATGTTGACTTTACCGAGCGCGAACGACATGGTTGAGATGACCACATGGGGCAGCTTTTTGCCCCCATCGTAAAGATATTGGAAGCAGGTGGGGTCGCCGTTCTCATCTTGCTCTTTGAGCGAGTAGGTGAAAAGCGGGAGGGGGTTGAGCCCTTGGGCGTGGCACTCATCGACGAGCGCGTCGATAAAGCGGGTGTTGCCGGTGAGCCAATGGGAGCGATAGAACAGGATTGTGGCGGTCGGTTGGGCTGGGTTGTAGTGATGGGCTAGCCAGTCCGCTTGTGAAACGGCCGCGCCATTGAGATAGATGCCGTGACGCGCTTGTGGGGTGGGAAGCTCATAGCCGAACGCACCGACAAGCAGGTTGTCGGCGATGTAGCGGAAGAGGTGTTCGATATTGTCTTGACCGCTGAGTGCGAGGTATTGGTAAACATCATGGGTGATGTAAACGGGGGTGGTCGAAACGGCCGTGAGTTCCGGATCAAGATCGTTGGTGCCGGAGACGCAAATGAGTTGTTTGTTGTTGGCGTGACACGCTTGAACCAGCGCATCGAAGCCGGTGCGGAAACCGGAACGGCCGCCGATGACGCGGGTGACCACGGCTGTGACACGAGGCAGGGTTTCACCGAGGAAACGAATAAATTGGCTTTCGTCTTTAAATTCAGACAGGTTATGGGCGTAGACGGCCGGAAAATCTTCAGGAAAGCGATCTTTTATTTTGCTTAAAGCGAGTAGATCGGTGTCGGCATGGGTTAAGAAGAGGATGCCGGTCGCGACTGTGTCTTCGATTTGAATTGAATCAGGGTTCAATGTTTGATTCATCTCGACCGCGTTCATGCTATAGGCGGGGTTTTGCCAGTCGAAGAAGTCAAAGGTGCGATCTTGGAGCAGGTCGGGGACCGGAACGGCGGCCGATTGATCGGCCGGAACCGCCATCATCGCATCGATGTAGTCGTAGATGGCGACAACGATTTCTGGGTCATCGACCGCCATAAAGCCGTGGAAACGGCCGTCGAAAAAGAGGGTGACCACGTTAGCCAGCATGCAGGGACCCAAGCAACCACCTTGTGAAAGATGCACCTTGTTGCGTAGCTTGCGACGCTCCCATTCTTTGTGGAATAGATCTGTTTCAACCGGGGCGAAGCCACGCTCCACCAAGCCACAACATCAACCGGTGGCGCAGACAAAGAGCTGTCCGCGACGGAGGGGGGTGTTGATATAGCGGCCGTCCGGCCGGAGGACGCGATTTGATTTTCGTTTCGGTTTTTGAGCCATTTAGCGGTTACCTGAGATAAAAAAACACGCCGAAGCGCGTTAAATGTTGTCTATTAACTTTATTTTACCTCACATAGGGAGAGTTTTGCCTACCAATCTTCACTTCTGCAGGGCTTTTCAGTAAAAACATTTCGTATTGTTCATGTTGTTTCGCGCCTTCGCCCATCCCCCTTTCCCCTTCCCTTAGGAAGGGGGCTTCTTGTTTATTCGCAAACTTGTGCCGCTACTGCGGCACAAGTTTGCGAATTATTTAAAAGTCCCTCCCTTGGGGGAGGGATTTAGGGTGGGGGTGGCATTGCAAAACCGATCTAAGGTCCCAAAATCAATTTTATTGAACAGCCCTGTTCACTTCTGCCAAATCGTTTATGTGTAGAAATATGTGTGGTTAGCATCCTCCTGTAGATTGAAATTCCAGATAGCATGTTTGTAAAAGTAGTGATTGAGAATTGGGGTAGCTTTAAACTTCCCTGATTCCCTGTCCCTATCGCGACATGTCTACATTGTCTTATCGTACAAAACCCCAGATATCAATGCCCCCAATACGCCAACCGGCATACTTAGGAAGGTGAAGGCAAAGAGTGCCGATGATATTTCTGCGTAGAAGCTGAATATAAAAAGGCCAGGGAAAAACAAGACCCAGCTAAAAATGTGTAACCCGTAAAAGAACCAAAATGAATATAACATCCTTTGTTTACTCGATTCATTTCTTTCTTTTTTCTCAGGTCTAACGATCGAAATAACCCCAGCGATTACCATCGGCAGACCTATAAAAAGAGGGGTTCCCGTTCCCGCACCAAACAAGAATATTCCCACGTTTAACAACGTGAATAGTATCAATCCGGTGCTCAAATTTTGACTCTTGAAAAATGTGCTAGAAAAGACAATCAATGTGGTTGAAATTGAAATAGCCAATATCCCAAGGGCGTAAAATGGGATGCCGGTTAAGATCGTAAATACAGGACTACCATTTGATAGGGTATAAAACTCATCATTCGGCCAACCTTCTACCATTACCTCGACCGTATTACTTTCCACGAGTACTGGGCCTTTCAGTAAGGACGCGCTACCGTGCAGAGCCCCCACAATTCCGATAAGAATTCCAAAAGTTACTAAACATAGTTTGATTTTCGTCATGATCTGATTCCTTGTATTTTTCCTATTAGGGGGGTCGAGTGCACTTATATTTTTTACTTGCCTGCTAGATGGTAGGTTTTGGATTCAAAAATATCGGCCTAAATTTGTTTGATTGTCTGATAAAAAGCTTGTCGATCTTTGTTTTGCCTCTTGTCGCACGGACTTTGACTGATCGATGGGGTTTTGTTGTTGCTAGATGTTGATTTCTTCTGTCGCCTAATCTCTTTGCCTGCCTACTGGATGGTAGGTTTTGGGTTGAAAAAAACTAGACTTTCAAATTTATTTTCATTTGTTCAATGGTTTGATTCAAAAATGTGTGGCCGTGGGTCCGTGATTGCTGCATAGCACCTCTTAATGTTGATACGACTAAGGCGGCATGATTATTCGCTTTTCCTTTGAAAAACATCTGCCCTTCTTTCCGGCCGTCCTCTAGAATAGATGTTATTAGGTCGATTTCTAGCTGAACAATTTCTTTCAATATCACCCTCATTTCTGTCGAGATAACAGCAACATTTGCCTGTAAGGCGTTGATAGGACAATTTTTGGTGCCATTCTCAACGACTCGGGCGTTCATATTAAAAAAAGTTTCTAATTTTTCCCAAGGTGATGTATCAAGGTCATGAAAATGCTCAGTTCTCTTCAATGTTCCTTCTTTTATAAACAACAGCAGGGCTAAACCTAAGTCTTCTTTTCGCTTAAAGTGATGGTGAATGCTAGCTTTAGAAATCCCAATTTCTTGGGACAAGTCACTATAACTAAAGCTATCAAACCCCTTGATTTGGAGCATTTTTGTGGTGAGTTGGAGGATTTCGGTTTTTCTATCCATTTGGTTGATCTCTTCTTAAGACTAACCTACCAGTAGGATGGTTGTCAAGTTTTTGGGATAAAGATTGTTAGTCAGGGTGCGTGGATTTTTTGTTGACGCCTTTTGTTTTGCCCCAAATATGACAAAACGCTCGCCGCCTGTGGCGGCTCGCTATTCTAAAGGGTTTTTGTGGGTTGCGTCGCAACCCACAAAAACCCTTTTTTAAAAGCCCCCCAACGGCC
>WTJY01000220.1 GCA_011524645.1 Anaerolineales bacterium
GTGGGAATGACAATCGTTAATTGATCAACTCCCACCAAATCCGACAGGGCTAGTATTTTTTCAGGCGGGAGGAGAGGAAGTCGAGGATGTCGATTTTGGTGAGGATGCCGCGAATGTGACGGGATTGGGCGATGACGGCGACGCTGTGTTCGTTGAATAAACTGAGCAGGGTTTCGAGGTTTTCACCCGGTTTGACGATGAGTGGTTCGCGGTCCATGATAGCGCAAATGGTCCGGTCCGTTTTGGGCCCACTATCGAGCAACATATGGCTCAGTAGGTCGATTTCAGAGGCAAGACCGTCAAGATGGCCGTCATCATCGACGACGGGGACTTGGGAGATGTTGAACTCTTTGAATAGTTGAACCACTTCGTGCAGTGGGGTGTCGCAGTGGACGGTGACCACGGCCGAATCGGGCTTGGCATTGTGAACATCCATAGCGGTCACTTGGCTAATATCATCGATCGGGGGCAAGAAACCGTTTTCACGCATCCAATCATCATTGTACACCTTGCTGAGATAGCGGGAACCAGCATCGGGTAAGACGACAACCATCGTGTCATCTTCGGTCAGGTTGTGGTTGCGTGCGTAGCGAACCGCCCCCAAGATGGCAGACCCACAAGAGCCACCGGCGAAAATCCCTTCTTCGCGGACCAGACGGCGGGTCATGAGGAAACTGTCTTTGTCATTGACCTGAATGATTTCATCGATGATGCTGAGATCGGTGGTGGTGGGGAGGAAGTCTTCGCCGATCCCTTCAACCAAATATCCTTCCGCTTGGGTCATGGTGCCGCTTTTGTGCAATTCGTAAAGAATTGAACCGATGGCGTCTACGCCGACGATTTGAATGTCTGGGTTTTGCTCTTTGAGGAAACGGCCGGTGCCGGAAATGGTGCCACCGGTTCCCATACCGGCGACGAAATGGGTGATTTTGTCGCCGATTTGTCTCCAAAGCTCTGGTCCGGTTGTTTCGTAGTGGGTGAGCGGGTTGACCGGATTGTGATATTGGTTGGCTAAGATCGCGTTGGGGGTTTCGCGGACCATGCGGTCGGCGACCGAGTAGTAGCTACGCGGGTCTTCCGGTTCCACGGCCGTGGGGGTGACAATGACCCGCGCCCCATAGGCGCGCAGAAGCATGATTTTTTCTTGGGACATTTTGTCAGGCATGACAAAAATGGTGCGGTATCCTTTTAGAGCGGCCGCGATCGCTAAGCCAACGCCGGTATTGCCGGAGGTCGCTTCGACAATGGTGCCGCCCGGTTTGAGCATGCCACTTTTTTCAGCATCTTCCACGATATACCAGCCTAGACGGTCTTTGATCGAGCCGCCGGGGTTAAAATATTCAACTTTGACATAAACGGTGCAGGGGAGATCATCGATAATTGAATTGAGTTTGACCAGTGGGGTATTGCCGATCGCTTCACCGATATGATCGTATACGCGTAAGTCCTGTTTTTGTTCTGTTCTGTTCATTGTTCTGTTCCTGTTCATTTGCTCTTAAACTGGTCCAGTTTATGAATGCGCGAGCACACAGTGTGCCGTGCAAACTGGACCAGTTTGGCTTCACGCTTCAAGCTAGCTTGCGCCTGAATTACTGGGGCAGGTTATGAAGTGCTTGCGCTAGATCGTTGATCAAGTCATCGGCGTTTTCGATGCCGACAGAAATGCGGACGAGCCCTGGATCGACCGCGAGTGGGGAGTCCGCGACAGAGGCGTGGGTCATGGGGGCGGGGAGTTCGATGAGAGATTCAACACCACCGAGTGATTCAGCGAGGGTGAAGAGATCGGTGGTGTTGGCGAGGTGGCGCGCGGCCGCTTCGCCACCGTGCAAGATGAACGAAATCATCCCCCCACCCATTTTCATTTGGCGTTGGGCCAATTCATATTGGGGGTGGGTATCAAGACCGGGGTAGATCACTTGGGATACGGCGGTGTGATCGGTCAAGAATTGGGCCACTTTAAGCCCGTTTTCGCTATGGCGCTCCATGCGGATGGCGAGCGTTTTGATCCCGCGTAAGGTGAGAAAACAATCCATAGGGCCGGGGACCGCCCCGACCGCGTTTTGCAGGAATTTGAGTCGGCCGTAAAGTTCTTCGTCGTTCAAAATGATGGCGCCACCGACCGCGTCTGAATGGCCGCCGATATATTTGGTTGTGCTGTGCAGGACGAAATCGGCACCGAGAGCGAGTGGCTGTTGCAGAATCGGTGACGCGAAGGTGTTGTCAACCCCGAGCCAAACCCCGCGCGCTTGGGTGAGTTCGGCGATGGCGGCGATATCGGTTAGGCCGAGCATCGGGTTAGTGGGGGTTTCCAGCCAAACGAGGCGGGTGTTGTCTTTGATGGTGGCAGCGACGGCGTTGGGGTCGGCCGTGTCTACAAAATCGAATTCGATGCCATATCCTTGCAAAATTTTGTCGAACAAACGGAACGTCCCACCATAGACATCGTTACCGCTGATGACATGTTCCCCCGGTTTGACGAGGCGTAGCAATGTGTCGATGGCGGCCATGCCCGAGGAAAATGAAAGGGCGAAATCGCCCCCTTCTAGGGTGGCCAGTGATTTTTGTAAGGCGGTACGGGTCGGGTTATCGGTCCGAGAATATTCGTAGCCGGTATGAACACCGACATCTTTTTGAGCATAGGTTGAGGTCTGGTAGATAGGGGTCATAATCGCCCCAGTAATGGGATCTGGCTCTACGCCAGCGTGTACGGCTAATGTTTCGGGTTGGTACCCGTCAATATTTTTACTCATGATTGTCCTTTTTCGTAAATAATGAATGGTGCATCGCACGTGATTAGAAACGAAATATGACTGAGTTATTACTCAGCTAAGTTGTGTTTATTATGAAAAATGAATGCAGGCAACAAAAAACGGTAGCCTGCTATTTCCGCATCGATAAATCGTGTGTTGCGGGAATTGCTACTACCGTCGCACGGGTCTGGGGAACCTTGAGAAAGATTTTGAAGACCGGGATGGCAGTTAGCTATCCCGCTTCATACAGAGGCAAGTCTGCATATATCCTTTTTTATTGCTATTAGATGGGGGGCGTTGATAAGACATCATGGGGTTGAGTATAGGTGGGGAAAATGGGCCTGTCAATTAGAATCTAAGTTGTTTTTTGTACTCGGGATGGGGTAGGCGAAGTTGTGAAATGTGTAGGCTGACATTGAGCGGTTGTTCGATTACATGTTAGAAAGCATGGCGGGGTGTTGCGGTGAGGGTTTTGTTTTGGGGAATGCACCAGCGTTTGGCAAAGGTGTTCGGTTTGGTGCTCATTTCGATGACGTGAAAGGTGATCCGGCCGATGTTAAATGAGACGTTTTCTTGGAGCAAAATCGATTCCCCTTTTTGTAGGGGGTAGCAATGATCGATCCAAATTTTGTTGGTTTGGCTCATGTTTTGCAGATAGATGCCCTGTTTGTAGGGGTAGAGGATCGCGTGGCGGCGCGAAACGGTTTTGTCTTGCAGATAAATATGGGAACTCGATAAACGGCCGAGGTCGATAATGTGGTTCATACGAAATGTTTGTTGCCTTTTTTGTCCGTTGAGTGACCATTCTAAAGTGAGATACATGATGATAACCTTGTTTGTATTGATCGTAATAATGATATGAAAAAATAAAAAAGGCTCTTTATGCGTTTCAAGGAGCTACAGATTCAAGCGGTTTTGCTCCCCTCTC